>NZ_MAPV01000093.1 GCF_001700505.1 Streptomyces mutomycini | reverse complement strand
CCCACGCACCCCCCACATCCGGCCGGGGCGCGCCCCCCTTCGGGCCCCCTCGGTGCGCGGAGGGGGACGCCGTGTCCGCGCTCGTCCCACCCGTACGGAAAGAAGCGGAACCTCCCCGCCGGGCAGTGGAGTTCGGGGAAAGAACACGGAAACGCCCCGTGGCCCCCCTGTGCAACCCCATGAGGCCCTGGCCCCTTCATCTTCCGGCGTCGCCTCCGGACGGCAGGAGGCCGGCGGCGCCCTTTCCGGCGTGGCGCGCGAATCTGCCCCGGTGACCGGCCTCCACCGGGGCGGAAGGGGCGGAACTGCACCCAACACCGCTCTGAGCTGGGGGAATTCAGACTTCGGTATCCACCGCATGCAGGCCGCGTAAGTAAACGCAAGCTCTCGGTCGGACACGTTCCCGTGACTTGCAGGACACACTCGGGCAACGGAAGCGTCTTCAAGTCTTGACACCCACCCCCCTGAGGCAGCAATCTTCCGGCATCAGCGCATGGGAGCGCTCCCATATCGAACGAGGTTTTTCGCTCGTACGGGGACGGCACCGCCCATGTCCTCTCCGTACCACCGGCACCCGCACCCATCAGCGCGTATGCCGAGCAGCTGAACGCCAGTCCCACCCTGGAACAAGGAGTAGTGGAATGCGCATCACCCGCACCGTCGCAGGTCGAAGCCGCAGAACCGCCGTCATGGCTACCACGGGCCTCACGGCCGCCGCCCTGCTGCTGACCGGCTGCGGCGATTCCGGCTCGGATTCGGAAGGGGCCGACTCGAACGNNACGGGCAGCGGTCTGGCCGACGTGCACGGCATCGAGGTCGGCCGCGCCAAGGAGCTCGTCGACACCAAGGCGGACGCCTTCGCCGACCTCTCCAAGGTGGTCGACACCGACCAGTGGGTGAACTGGAAGGCGCTGCAGGCGACCACCGACGAAGGCAAGGTCATCGGCGCCGGCACCGACATCGGCCCCATGTCCATCTGCTACCGCCGTGACCTCTTCGAGCAGGCCGGGCTGCCCAGCGACCGCGAGGAAGTCGCCGCGAAGCTCGCCGGCGGCTGGGAGGACTACCTCAAGCTCGGTGAGGAGTACAAGAAGAAGGCGCCCAAGGGCACCTTCTACATGGACTCCGCCAGCGCCATGTACAACGGTGTGGTCAGTTCCCACTCGGAGCAGTACTACGCGAAGAACGGCGACCCGATCTACAAGGAGAGCGCCGGCGTCAAGGAGGGCTGGAAGCTGGCGGCCGAGGCGGTCGACAAGAAGCTGACCCAGGGACTGGCCCAGTTCCAGGACCCGTGGAAGGCCGCTCTGCGCCAGGGCACCATGGCCACCGTGGCCTGTCCCGCATGGATGGCCGCCCAGATCGCCGAATACTCCGGTGACAAGTACAAGGGCAAGTGGGACATCACCCGTGCCCCGGGCGACACGGCGGCCAACTGGGGCGGTTCCTTCCTCTCCGTGCCCGCCAAGGGCAAGCACGTCAAGGAGGCGGGCGAGCTCGTCAAGTGGCTGACCGCGCCGGAGCAGCAGGCCGCCGTGTTCAAGGCCGCCGGTCTCTTCCCGTCGAACAAGGGCGCCTACGCCCTGCCTGACGTGAAGACCGCCAAGCTGGAGTACTTCAACAACGCCCCCATCGGCGAGATCTACGCCGAAGAGGCCAACGCCATCCCCGCCGCCGTACTCGGCGCGAAGGACGGCAACATCAAGGACACCTTCTCCAAGCAGATCAACAACATGGAGCAGCGGGGCACCAAGCCGGACGCCGCCTGGGACGCCGCCATCGAAGCCATCGACAAGGTCGTCGGCTGATCATCCGCCGGTGCGGGCGGCGGGGACGTCTTCCACGCGTCCCCGCCGCCCGCGCCGGTGCCGGTCCACCCGCCGGCACCGAGCACCTTCCGACACCCGCCTCCGACCTGACACAGGTCCGGCCTGCCCCTGCGGTGTCGGCACACCCAGGGAAGGACTCCCACCCGTGGCAATCACGACCCCCGACCGGAGCGCGCACGGCTCACAGCGCGGCGGACGCGCTCCGAAGCCCATGACCCCCAGCCGCCAGGCGTGGCGCACCCGGCTCTGGCGCTTCGACGACAAGGCGTCGCCGTACGCCTACATCGCCCCGTTCTTCCTCGTCTTCGCCGCCTTCGGGCTGTATCCGCTCGTCTACACCGGCTGGATCGCCCTGCACAAGGTGGAGATGACCGGCCTCGACCAGATGGAGTGGGTGGGCTGGGAGAACTTCAGCACCATCCTGCAGGACTCCGAGTTCTGGACCGCGGTCACCAACACGTTCGTCATCGGCGTCATCTCGACCGTCCCACAGCTGATGATCGCCCTGGGCCTGGCCCACCTGCTGAACTACAAACTGCGCGCCAGCACCTTCTGGCGCACGGTGATCCTCACCCCGTACGCGACCTCGGTGGCCTCCGCGGCCCTCGTCTTCGCCCTGGTGTTCCGGGCGGACGGAGGTCTGCTGAACTGGGTGCTCGGGTTCTTCGGCGCGGGTGAGACGAACTGGGTCAACGGCCACTGGACGTCCAACATCGCCATCGCGATCATCGTGATCTGGCGTTGGACGGGTTACAACACGCTGATCTACCTCGCCGCCATGCAGGCCGTCCCGTCCGATCTGTACGAGGCCGCCTCGCTCGACGGTGCCTCGCGCTGGCAGCAGTTCCGCAATGTGACGATCCCGGCGCTGCGGCCGACGATCCTCTTCACGATCGTCATCTCGACCATCGGCTCGATGCAGCTCTTCGGGGAACCCCTCCTGCTGGAGGGCGGCACCAACGGCGCGACGGGCGGCACCGAGAACCAGTACGAGACGCTCAGCATCTACCTCTACAACTACGGCTGGAACCTCGGACACCTCGGCAAGGCCGCCGCGGTCGCCTGGGCCATGCTCGTCCTGCTGCTGCTCATTGCCGCGATCAACTGGCTCGTCGGGCGCTTCGTGCGCAAGACCGCGGCCTGACGGGGAGCGATATCCATGACCACCACCAGCACCGTCACCGCTCCGGACCGCCGACGGGTCTCCAAGGCCCCGGTCAGTGGTGAGCCCCCGCGCCGCCGCCGCTTCAAGCCCGGAGCCGGCCGCCAGCACCACGCCGGCCCCTTCGCCTACTTCGCACTCGTCGTCGTCGGGCTCGGCTCGCTGTTCCCGCTCTACTGGACGCTCGTCGCCGCGTCCCGCACCCAGGACGAGATCCTGGACACCACGCCGCCGCTCATCCCGGGCGGCAACCTGTTCGACAACCTCGAGGCGGCCTGGGAGCAGGCCAACCTCGGCAAGGCCATCGTCAACACGGTGATCGTGTCCTCCAGCATCACCCTGGCGACCCTGTTCTTCTGCACCCTGGCCGGCTACGCCTTCGCCAAGATGCGCTTCAAGGGCCGCGGCGTGCTGATGACGATGGTCATCGCCACGCTGACCATTCCCCCGCAGCTCAGCGTCGTGCCGCTGTTCATGATGATGTCGGACATCGGCTGGGGCGGTCAGCTCGAATCGGTGATCTTCCCGACCCTGGTGAGCGCGTTCGGCGTGTTCTTCATGCGGCAGTACCTCCTGGAGGCCCTGCCGTACGAGCTCATCGAGGCGGGCAGGGTGGACGGGGCGAACAACCTCCGCATCGTGTGGAGCATCGTGCTTCCGGTCGCCCGCCCGGCGATGATGGTGCTCGGCATGCTCACCTTCGTCCAGGCCTGGAACGACTTCTTCTGGCCCTACCTCGCGCTGAACCAGGAGAACCCCACGCTCCAGGTGGCACTCGGCCAGCTGAGCGCGTCCTATGTGCCCGACCAGAGCATCGTCATGGCGGGCGCGCTGATCAGCACCCTGCCGCTGCTCGTCGTCTTCGTGATCTTCGGCAAGCAGATCGTCGGGGGAATCATGTCCGGCGCCGTCAAGGGCTGACCCAGGCCCCGCTGTTCCCTCCGGTCCGGTCCCGGTCCGCTGCTCCGTCCCCGGTCCGGCCTCCGCCGATCCGTACGGCCTGTACCTGACGACAGGCCGTACGGAGCCGGGGGCCACCGCACTTCCCGTCCTGCCCCTCCATCCATGGGAGCGCTCCCGTATGACTGCCGTACGACCCGACATCACCCCGAAGCAGGCGCCCGGGACGCAGTTCCCCACGGGCTTCATCTGGGGCGCGGCGACCGCCTCCTACCAGATCGAGGGCGCCGCCGCCGAGGACGGCCGCACGCCGTCCATCTGGGACACCTTCAGCCGCACGCCCGGCAAGGTCCGCAACGGTGACACCGGTGACATCGCCGCCGACCACTACCACCGCTACCGCGACGACGTCGCGCTCATGAAGCGGCTCGGGCTGAAGGCGTACCGCTTCTCCGTATCCTGGTCCCGGGTCCAGCCCACCGGCCGGGGCCCGGCCGTCGAGCGGGGTCTGGACTTCTACCGCAAGCTCGTCGACGAGCTGCTGGACGCCGGCATCATGCCCGTCGCCACCCTCTACCACTGGGACCTGCCCCAGGAGCTGGAGGACGCCGGCGGCTGGCCCGAGCGCGTCACCGCCGACCGCTTCGCCGACTACGCAGCCATCGTCTCGGGCGCCCTCGGCGACCGCGTCGGCATGTGGACCACCCTCAACGAGCCGTGGTGCTCGGCCTATCTCGGCTACGGCTCGGGCGTGCACGCCCCCGGCCGCACCGAGCCCGCAGCGGCGCTGCAGGCGGCCCATCACCTCAACCTCGCCCATGGCCGGGCGATCGAGGTTCTGCGCGACCAACTCCCCGCTGCCGCGCAGACCTCGGTCACCCTCAACCTCCACCAGGTCCGCCCGCTCACCGGCAGTGAGGCCGACGCGGACGCCGCCCGCCGCATCGACGCCGTCGGCAACCGTGTCTTCACCGGTCCGATGCTGCGCGGGGAGTACCCCGAGGACCTGATCGCCGACACCTCGCACCTGGTGGACTGGTCGAAGCTGGTCAGGGACGGCGACCTCGCCACCATCTCCCGCCCCGTCGACGCCCTCGGCATCAACTACTACACGCCGACGCTGGTCTCCACCCCGGTGGCAGGCGCCGACTACGCGCGCAGCGACGCCCACGGTGCCAGCGACCACTCCCCGTGGCCCGGTTCCGAGCACGTCGCCTTCCACCTCGCCGAGGGGAAGGAGCGCACCGCGATGGACTGGCCGATCGACCCCGACGGGCTCTACAACCTCCTCATGGACACCCACCGGGACCACCCGGGCCTCCCTCTCATGGTCACCGAGAACGGTGCCGCCTTCGACGACTACGTCTCGCCCGAGGGCAGGGTGGAGGACCCGGAGCGCGTCGCCTATCTGCATGGGCACCTCGACGCCGTGCAGCGGGCGGTCGCCGACGGCGCGGATGTGCGCGGCTACTTCCTCTGGTCGCTGATGGACAACTTCGAGTGGGCGTACGGCTATTCGAAGCGCTTCGGTGCGGTGTACGTCGACTACGCGTCCCAGCGCCGCATCCCCAAGACGAGCGCGCACTGGTACTCCGACGTGATCCGCCGCCACGCACTGCCGCCGGCCGGCACCGTCTGAACCGACCGGTAACGACAGCGGGGCCCGGTGCACACCACCCGGCCCCGCTGTTCTGTGCCCGCCCCGGAGTGGCCCGCCCCATGTGTCCGACATCCGGACCCGTACGCTTGGGAGCGCTCCCAAGAGTTGTGGCGCTGGGAGGGCCGGCGGGTCCGTACGAGTGTCAGGGGATCGGACAGCGGGACTTGGTTTGGCCAGGGCGCTGTGAGAAATTGACCGCGAACGGGAGGCAGCCATGGCGGCAGCGCGAGTACGGAGTGGCGGGCGGCCCACGCTCGAAGAGGTAGCGGCCCGGGCCGGAGTGGGGCGGGGCACGGCCTCACGCGTCATCAACGGCTCGCCACGGGTCAGCGCACAGACCAGGGAGGCCGTCGAGGCTGCCGTCGCCGAGCTGGGATACGTACCCAACCGCGCGGCCCGCGCGCTCGCGGGCAACCGCACGGACGCCATCGCGCTCGTCGTCCCCGAGTCCGAGACGCGGTTCTTCGCCGAGCCGTACTTCTCCGACATAGTGCGGGGCGTCGGGGCCGCCCTCGCCGACACCGAGATGCAGCTGCTGCTGACCCTCGCGGGCAACGACCGCGAGCGGCGCCGGCTGGCCCAGTACCTGACCGCGCACCGGGTCGACGGGGTGCTCCTGGTCTCCGTCCACGCCGACGATCCGCTGCCGGACCTCCTCGAGCAGCTCGGCATGCCCTCGGTGATCAGCGGCCGCAGGCACGCGGCGGAGACACTGCCCTCCGTCGACTCCGACAACTTCGAGGGTGCCCGGGCGGCCGTCGACCACCTCATCGCGCGCGGCCGCCGCTCCATCGCCACGATCACCGGCCGCCTGGACGTCTACGGCGCCCAGCGCCGGCTGGACGGCTACCGCAAGGCCGTCGCCGCGGCCGGGCTCGACCCCGACGAGCGGCTGATCGCGCCCGCCGACTTCAGCGAGGAGGGCGGCGCCCGCGCGATGCGGGAGCTGCTGGAGCGCCGCCCCGACGTGGACGCGGTCTTCGCCGCCTCCGACGTGATGGCGGCGGGCGCCCGTCAGGTCCTGCGGGAGTCCGGCCGCCGCATCCCGGACGACGTGGCACTGGTCGGCTTCGACGACTCCGCGGTGGCCCGCCACATGGACCCGCCCCTGACGAGCGTGCGCCAGCCGATCGAGGAGATGGGCCGCACGATGACCCGCGTCCTGCTCCAGGAGATCGCGAACCGTTCCTCGGGCGACGGCACCGAGGAACGCCCGAGGATCGTGCTGCCCACGGAGCTGGTGGTGCGGGAGTCGTCCTGAGGCGTTCGGGCACCGGGTCATGAAAGGAGGGCCGGCTTGGATCAGCCGGCCCTCCAGTGGTGCGGTGCGTCGCGCGGCCCGGTCAGATCCGGCCGCCGGTGAGACGGGTGATCGGCCCGGCATGGGCCTTGGCCGTCTGGCGGCCCAGGGCGAACGCGCCACCCACGAGGCCACCGACGCCCGCTGCGGTGCCCACGGCTATGGCCTTGCGGTGCTTGACGACCGTCCACGCGGTGCCCACGGTCGAGGTGACCTTGCCCGCGGTGTCCACGACGGCCTGCCGGCCGGTGTCCCAGCCGGCGGCCGCGGTCCGCTTCGTGGCCAGACCGGCCGACCGCACACCGGTGCCTGCCGACTCGGCCGCGTTCCGGGCCGACGACTTGGCTTCCCCGGCCGACGACTTGGCCTCCTTCGCCGAGGACTTGGCCTTCGAGGACGCGGCCGACGCGCCGGACTTGGCGGCGGCCGTCCTCGCGCCCGTACGGGCCTTCGCCGCAGAAGCGTTCACGTTGCTGGTTTCTTCGTTCTCTGCAGTCATGGTGTTCGTGTTACCTCTCTGTGCGGCTCGAAACGGAGTTGCGGAACTCGCCCTCAATTGCGCGGAAGCAGTGAACCCAGCGGGCCCAGATCCAAGTTGAGGTCCTCCATGGTGAGGTCGTAGCGCTCGCAGAGCTCCGACATCCGGTCCTGAAGGATCATCAGCGTCATCCCGATGCGTTCCTCCTGGTCCTCACGCAGATCACCGACGTCGACCCGGTGCAGAGCGGTGCGCTCCATGAGCTGACGCAGGAGTTCGACGATCGTCAGGACCAGTTTGATGAGATCGCGTTCCACCGTGTCCGGGTCGGTCTCCAGCCGCTGGGCGAGTCCGCTGCGCGTGCTCTGCTCCTCGGGCCCCGCGGGCACGAGGTCGAAGGCGCGGGCCGCCGCCCGGGCGACCTCCTCGAGGTTCGCCGCCTGCGGGCGCGATTCCGTTCCCCGTACTTCCTCGGCCATGGACTGCTCCTCGTTCATCAGCGGCTGCTGTGCCGGGACCTGCGTACGGTCCTCACCACGGCGACGGTTCGTCCGACGTGATCGACCGGATCACAGCCCTCAGATTGATGTGCACCAGGTCGACCTCGGCGATGGAGAGGACCAGGTCGCCCGTGAGCACCGCTCCGCCGTTCAGCAGACGGTCCAGCAGGTCGACGAGTGCCACCTGGCGCCCGGCCAGGGACTCGATGGATTCGCGCCGGGCACGGCCGCGCTCAGTCCGTCGTTCATCGCGGCTCCCCGCCGCCCGCCTCGGGCGGCGTCGCGAAGGAGTACGGCGCCCAGGGGCCGGTGATCTCGACGCGTACGCCCGGCACGTCGTCGCCGAGCCCCGCGAGAGCCGCGCGGAACGCCCCGGCCCGGGTGCCATGGACCAGGTAGGCATCGTTGACGATGTTCTCGCCCGCCGCCTCGGTGAGTTCTCCCTGCTGCGGGCGGTGCGTGACGTGCGCCTCGGCGATGCCGGCCACCCGGTCGGACACCCCGGCGGCCACCGCACCCGCTGCCCGGTAGGTCGCACGGTGGTTCTGCTGCTGGGCACGGCGCCGCTGCAGGTAGGCCCGCCCCGGACGGTCCGTCGTGTCCGCCTCCGCCTCCCGGCTGCTCACCGCGACGGCCTCACGCGGGTCCGCGTAGACCTTGACGCCGAGTTCGACATGACCTTCGAGGCGGGCGAGCAGGGCGGAGAACTCCGGTTCGCGTTCCCCGAGCATCTCCCGTACGCGTCCGTCGCCGAGATAGACCGTCGCCAGGCGCATGGGCAGCACGGTGGCGTGCTCGTAGGCCGCCTCGACGACCGCGTGGTGGGTACGGGCCAGCACTTCGAGGCGGCCGAGATCCTCCATCTGCGCCTGCACGCCCTCCGCCCCGTACGAGGCGGAGGGAACCGACGAGACCAGGGCCACGAGGTCCCCGGCACGGACCGTCCGCAGAGGGGTGCCCTCCAGGCCCTGCCGCCCCGCGAGCGCCGTCTCGACCGGCGTTCCCGCGCGGCCGACGGCGTAGACGTAGGACATCGCACCGTCCGTCGCCGGGTCCATTTCCGCAGTCACTTCGATTCCTCACCTTCCGCGTGCTCCACCCCGGGCCGGCCGGGCAGCGATTCCTGGCCGGACCCGGCGGCAGGCAGCCCCACGGCGGCCCTCAGCTCGGCTATCTCGGCCCGCAGACGGGCGTTCTCCGCTTCCACCTGACTGCCTGCCGCATCGTCCCGGGAGGCGCCGCGCGCCTCCGGCCGCTCGGTGCGGGCCCGGGAGGAGAGCGAAGGATCGTGCTCCCACCAGTCGATGCCCATCTCCTTGGCCTTGTCCACGGAAGCGACCAGCAACCGCAGCTTGATCGTCAGGAGTTCGATGTCGAGCAGGTTGATCTGGATGTCACCCGCGATGACGACGCCCTTGTCCAGCACGCGTTCGAGGATGTCGGCCAGATTCGCGGAGGACTGCTGCTGTCCGTACGGGGACGCCGCCGAAGAGGCACCCATACGGCCGGCCAGTGAATCGGACACTTCGGATCAGTCCCATCCGTGCTGTAGGCGGAGCATCTCAGCCACGTGCGGAGGCGGTACGGCGACGGGCACGGGGGGCCGGCTCGTCCTCGTCCTCGTCCTGGTCCTCGTCAAGGGGCTCCTCCTCCGCATCCTCGTCGTCCTCGTCCTCGTAGTCCTCTTCCTCCGGGCGGAGTTCCTCGTCCTCGTCGCCGTCCTCGTCGCCGTCCTCGTCGTCGTACTCCGCGGCGGGCTCCTCGTCCTCCCCGTCGGCGAGTTCGTCGTCGTCTGCCTCGTCTGCCTCGTCGGCCTCGTCGGCGTTCTCGGACTCCTCGGGGTCCACCTCGTCGGCGTCGGACTCCGGCTCCTCCGCCTCGGAGCGCGCCTCCTCCTTCTCGACGGCCTCGTCGTGATCCATGACGACCTCGCCGTCGCGGATCTCACCGCGCCAGCCGTCGGTCGCCTCGCCGCGCATCATGATGAACTTGCGGTAGAGCTTCAGATCGAGCCTGGCCCGGCGGCCCTGGGCACGCCAGATGTTGCCGGTCTTCTCGAACAGCCCCTTGGGGAAGTACTCGAGAACGAGCAGCACCCGCGTCAGGTCGTCGGTGATGGCGTGGAAGGTCACCACCCCCTTGACCGTCCCCTTGGCACCTTCGGTGGTCCAGGTGATCCGTTCGTCCGGGATCTGCTCGGTGACGTTCGCCTTCCAGCTGCGCGTGGACTTGGCGACCTTCACCTTCCAGTTGCTGCTGGTGTCGTCGGACTTCTCGACACTCACGACACCCTTGGCGAAGGTGCTGAACTCCTGGAACTGCGTCCACTGGTCGTACGCCTCACGCAGCGGCACACCGACGTCGATGTCCTCGGAGATCGTGACGCTCTTCGACTTGCCGCCGCCGCTCTTGCGCCCCTTGCCGAACAATCCCTTGACCTTGTCCTTGACGGTCTCCTTGAGATGGGAGGCACCGGCGCTGACGGCGGCCTGGGCGGGCGACTTGCCCTCGCTGAGTGCCTTGCCGCCCTTGGCGAGGCTCTTCACGGCCCCGCTGGGGGCCTCCTTGCCGTCCGCGAGCCTGCCGACCCCTTCACCGAGCTTGTGGCCGAGGCTCGTGACCGCGTGCTGCGCCCGTGCCGAGAGGTAGTTCTGCAGCTCTTCCTTGAGACGGTCGGTGGCGGGATTCTTCGCCACGTCGTCCTTGAGCCTGCTGAAAGCGGTGTCAGGCATTGCTGCCACCCCCGTTCCGGCGTGCGCCCGACGACTTCGACGAAGTCGTCCTGCGGGCTCCGGAGGCTGCCTTACGGGTGGCCGGAGCGGCCTTCTTCCGGGCGCCGCCGGCGGTGCCTCCCGTGGACTTGGCCGTCCTCTTCGCCGCCGTCGTGCGGCGACGGGCCGGCTTCTCCTCCGCGCCCTCGTCGTCCGCCCCGCCCTCGTCGTCCCGGGCGTCGCGGTCCTCGTCCTCCGTGGCGTCCGCGTCGTCTTCCTCGCGTGTGTCCCGCGACTGTGCGCCGGAGGGGTCGTCGAGTTCGAGGGTGCGCTTGTGCAGGGAGTCGGCGAGGCCGGTGGCGCGCTGCGTGAGGGCGTTGGTGGCGGCCGTCCTGGTCGCGCCCACCAGCTCCTTGCGGACCTGGTCGTTGAGGCTGCCGAGGACCGGTGAGTCGGCCAGCATCCTGCCCAGCTGCTTCGGGTCCAGGCTCAGCTTCTTGCCCGCCAGGAACATGCCGAAGCCGATCGCCAGCTTGGCCTTCTTCGTGCGTCCCAGCAGGTATCCGCCCACCAGGGCCGCGCCTATCTTGGCATTGCCGGTCATCTGTGAAGCACCTCGATCTCCCGCTATCAGGAATTGTCGTTCAAACGTTTCTGGTATTCCTCGCACTCGGCGAGCCAGTCCAGCAATTCGTCCTCGCGCCGGTCGAATTCTTCTTCGTCGATGTTTCCGCTCAGCAGTTCACGCTCCAGCTCGGCCAGTCGCGTGCGCGCTGCTCCCGGGTCGTAGTGCTCGCGTTCGGCGGCCAGCACCACCTGGTCGAGAACCCACACCGACCCGCGAACCGGGGCCAGTGGAAGGGTGAGCAGTTGCGAAATGAGACCCATGCCCGGGCATCTCCCCTCTGCGAGGGCTTTACGTCAGACGAAGCTGTAGGGCGGGAGGGGGCCGTTGAGAGCGAACTCGTATTCGTCCCCCCTGCGCTCGGCCTCTTCGTGGACCGCCTGCGAGAAGGCGGCCGCCTCGTCCCGCTGCACGAGGTAGGACACGTTCAGGAAATGGGTCTTCGTGGGTTCTCCCTCGGAGACCCGTTCCGCAGCGGACGCCAGCGCGTTCGCCACTTCCCTTCCCAACGTTTCCTGCCTGGCCTGGACTTCGCGCGACACGAGTTCGCCGAGGGCCATCTTCTTGTCCTGGGCCGCCGGATTCCGACGGGTGTACTCGCTGAGCTGCCGGGCCTCCGGCGATTCCGCGAGAATTTCCCGGAGCAGGCTTTCCTCGTCGCGCGATACCTTCACGTTGTACTCGAGCCGGCCGTCCAGTTCGGAGAGGCGGGCCGTGTAGGTGTCCTTGCCCTGCTCCAGCGCGGCACGTACCTGCTCGTCGTCCGGCCCCACCAGGCCGAAGCGCATGGGGAGGGCCGCGCCGTCGGCCATCAGCCTCTCCAGCACGCTCTGGTGCGCGACGAGATCACGTCGCTTGGCCCGCAGTTCGGGCGGGGTGTCGCTGACCACGGCGGCGAGCTTCCCCGATGTCAGGGTGCGCAGCTCCGACGCCGACTCCCCGACACCGGACAGGCCGTCCAGCCGCAGCGGGTGATCGGCCGCGGTGATGGCGTAGATGTAGGTCGACACGGTCTATTCCTCCCCCCGCCGGCTCGTCCGGCGGCTGCTGCTCGAAGCGGAGCTCTTGCGCGCCGGCCGCTTCTCCTTCTCCTCGTCGTCGGAGCCGTCACGGCCGCCCTGGAAGGAGTCCGTGAAGGCTTCGACCGCGCCGGTCAGGGCGCCCTTCGACTTGCCCTTGGCGCCGCTCTCCATCGTGTCCCCGACTATGTCGGTGAGCTGGGCGGGAGCCTTGCGGCCGGACTCCAGGTCCAGCCGGTTGCACGCCTCGGCGAAACGCAGATACGTATCCACGCTGGCCACGACGACACGTACGTCGATCTTGAGGATCTCGATTCCGACGAGCGAGACACGAACGAAGGCGTCGATGACGAGCCCCCTGTCGAGAATGAGCTCAAGAACGTCGTAGAGATTTCCGGATCCGCCCCCACTGCCGGAGGCGTTGCTCTGCTGAACGAGACTCATGGTCGGTCGTCCTTCCAATGAGTGGTTTTTCTACGGGCTCGGTGATCGGCGGGCAGTTCGACCTCAGCGGTCGACCTGTCCTCGCGAATACCGTCTGATTCGTTCGTAACCCACGAGTTGCCCCTGGGTGTCGAGCCTCACGCGATACGAGGCCATCACGCTCATGGTGTCCGGGATCTTCTCGATCTCGATGACTTCCACATCCGCCGTCCAGCCGTCGTCCGTCGCATTCAGCGAAGACACCGAATCGGGTTCTCGCTGAAGGAGTTCGGCAAGCTGCACGGCTGCGTTCTTCATCGCCGTGGAGACACCGACCCGGCGGTCACCGCCACTGCTGCTCTGATCGTTCTTGGTGTTTCCGGTCGTCGTCATCTGTTTCACCTGCCGCGCTTCGTCGGGGCTTTCTGTCTGGCTCTTTCGGCGGGGCTCCACTGCGGGTGCCCGTGGGATCCGAACGTATGCATGAAGCTTCCTCACGCCTTCCACACAGCTGCGGATTTTCGGCACGCAGCGCACCCGGCAGACATCACACGGACACAAGTGGTCCCTGTCGCGTCGGGGGACGGTGCGGCAGGGACCGTGAAGCCGGATGCCCCGTGCGGGGCTCGCCATGCGGGGCGGGATCTCGTGTGGCGGGTGTCACCGAGCCGGAGCGGCCCGTGGGGGGAGAGGGGGCGCCTTCGCCGGCGGCCCCAGGTCCGTCCGGGCCCGTCGGCGAGGAGACGGGTACGGAGCCGTGGAAGTGGCGGGCGGCGCATGTCCGCGTTTCGGAAAAGACTCAGCCCCCGACCTGTTGTCCCAGGTCAGGGGCTGATCATTCAGGGTGAGTAACGGGACTTGAACCCGCGACATCCTGGACCACAACCAGGTGCTCTGCCAGCTGAGCTATACCCACCATGTCGCCCGGTCGCTTTCCTGACCGGCCGAGAAAAAGTGTACAGGGTCCGAGCGGGTGCTCGCGCCCGAGTTCTCCGGGGCTGGTGCACGGGCCCCGGGGGGCCCGTGACCAGGGGTGGTGCGCCTACGCTCCGGTGGCCGGCGTGTGGCGTGCCGCGATCTCCTTGGCGCGCGCCGAGTCGGGGCCGGGCTGCGGCACGAAGACCGCGTCCCGGTAGTAGCGCAGCTCGGTGATGGAGTCGCGGATGTCGGCCAGTGCCCGGTGGTTGCCGTTCTTGTCCGGACTGTTGAAGTACGCCCTCGGGTACCAGCGGCGCGCCAGCTCCTTGACCGAGGACACATCGACGATCCGGTAGTGGAGGTAGCCCTCCAGCGACTGCATGTCCCGCGCGAGGAAGCCCCGGTCGGTGCCGACCGAGTTTCCGCACAGCGGGGCCTTGCCCGGCTCCTTCACGTGCTCGCGGATGTACGCCAGGACCCGCTCCTCCGCGTCGGCCAGGGTCGTGCCCCCGGCCAGCTCGTCGAGGAGACCCGAGGCGGTGTGCATCTGCCGCACCACCTCGGGCATGGTCTCCAGGGCCGCGTCCGGCGGGCGGATCACGATGTCCACCCCTTCGCCGAGCACGTTCAGTTCCGAGTCGGTGACCAGTGCGGCCACCTCGATGAGTGCGTCGTCCGTCAGCGAGAGCCCGGTCATCTCGCAGTCGATCCACACCATGCGGTCGTTCATGAGCCCCACCCTACGGTGCGCTGCGCGGCCCCGGCAGGGCCGGGCGCCCGGGAGCGTACGCCTCGGGAACCGGTCCGAAGCGCTCCGCGGGGCCGCCGGGAGCAGCCGTCGCGGTGACCTGGGACGGGCCGGCCGAGGACGCCGCAGCGGCCCGCCGGCTCGATGCCGTGCCCTGGGCGGGCACGGACGCCTCCAGCACCGTGGTGACCTCCAGCGCCCCGACCTGCGGACGGCGGGCCCGGTAGGCGGCCCTGTACGCGGCGGGGGAGGAGCCCAGCTGGCGGCGGAAGTGCCCGCGCAGCGCGACGGGCGAACGGAAGCCGCAGCGGCCCGCGACCTCGTCGACCGAGTAGTCGGAGGTCTCCAGCAGCCGCTGTGCCTGCAGCACGCGCTGGGTGATGAGCCACTGGAGCGGTGCGCTGCCCGTGAGCGAGCGGAACCTGCGGTCGAAGGTCCGCCGGCTCATGTAGGCGCGCGCGGCCAGCGTCTCCACGTCGAACTGCTCGTGGAGATGCTCCAGCGCCCAGGCCACGACCTCGGCGAGCGGATCGGAGCCGATCTCCTCAGGTAAAGACCTGTCGAGATAGCGCTCCTGACCGCCACTGCGCCGCGGCGGTACGACGAGCCGGCGGGCCAGCGCCCCCGCCGCCTCGGTGCCGTGGTCGGTACGGACTATGTGGAGGCACAGATCGATTCCGGCCGCGGTCCCGGCCGAGGTGAGCACATCGCCGTCGTCGACGAAGAGCTCACGCGGATCGACGTGCACCGACGGATAGCGCTTGGCCAGCGTCGGCGCGTACATCCAGTGCGTGGTGGCCGGGCGGCCGTCCAGCAGGCCGGCTGCCGCGAGGACGAAGGCCCCCGTGCAGAGTCCGACGATGCGGGCACCCTCCTCATGGGCGCGGCGCAGCGCGTCCAGGGCCTCTGCGGGCGGCGGGGAGGTGATGGACCGCCAGGCGGGCACCACGACGGTGCCGGCCCTGCTGATCGCCTCCAGGCCGTACGGCGTGCTGAGTTCGAGCCCGCCGGTGGTGCGCAGCGGTCCTTCCTCACCCCCGCAGACCAGCAGGCGGTAGCGCGGAACTCCCGCGTCCTGCCGGTCGATTCCGAAAACTGAGAGCGGAATGGAGCTCTCGAAGATAGGGCCGCCGCTGAACAGCAGTACGGCTACGACTTCCCGGCGCCGCCGCCCGGTCAGTTTGCGTGCGGCCTCCGTTGCGGTGGCGGAGTCCTGGCTCATGACGCTAAGCCCCCCTCGGTGTTCGCGTCTTCCTGGTCCCTACGGGCCTGTCGCACCTGCACGTTTCCCCTCGGTCTCGCACGCGTCCCCAGTCCTCGACACTCATGATCGAATCTACTGCGTCCCGTGGTGCCGGCGTGACACGTTCCCCCACCGGCACTAAGTCGACAAGGCAACCTGGCGCGAAGCGTTCGATCACGAAGCGTTCCACTCGCAGGCCCCACAGGGAAGTGCGCATCGCGATCATGGCGCGTCCCCATAGGGTCAAAGCGTACCGCGCGGTCTATTCCTGCCTGGTGGCACGTGGGTTGGGCGGCCCGGAGGCCAAGAAAAGCGGGTGGAGGCGAAGTTGGCTGAAAACCGATGGTTGTGCGCGCGCATTCCAGTCATGTGACCGGCGTACGCCCCCTGATCCAAGAAGCCTCCGTGTGCCTCAGGGCGTCGGGGGCAGGGGATGTGGACGATCCGCAGTCGGCCGATGGCGGGGTGTGACGGTCCGGGAGTGGAGGGGTGGGTGGCACATTCGGCCGTCCTGTCCGGGCCGCCGCGAGAGCCGGCCGACGGCTCTGACCGGAACCCGTCAGAGCCTCCACGAGCTGGATGTAGGACACAACCGGCATTGCCATACAGGGGCTGTCTCCGGCATGCTCCCTCCATCGCCGCCTGCGCCGTGCGAGGACTGGGCAGTGGAGGAGTGGCGCCGTACCCTTGGGGGTAGGGGGTTGGGAAGATGTTTCCCGGACACTGCTTCACCGCTCGCAGACACACCTCCAAACCGCTCTCCTCACGAGGACTCTCTTCGCCGAGACATCGATGGCCGGTCACGAAATCCCTGAACCCGCAGACCGCAAGCAGGTAGCCGACCCCGGGTCGGAGCCCCTGACGGTCGAAGAGTCGCGCCCTTCCTGCGATCCGGCCTTCCGTCACGGCGTTGTGGTCGGCTTCGACGGCTCGATGTCCAGCGAGCGGGCCCTCGCGTACGCCATCGGCATGGCGCACCGGCACAGCTCGGGACTGATCATCGTCCATGTGGCCAACCGGCTTCCGACCACGGTCTGGGCGGGCTGTGAGCCGCCCGTCTTCGTCGATGTGCCCGATCACCGCACCGAGGTCCTCGGTCTCGAGCTCGCATGCGCGGAGTACCTCGCCGAGGTGCCCTGGGTGCTCGTGGAGCGTGGTGGGGACATCTGCCACGAGCTGGAGGAGGTCGGCCGGGAGTATTCGGCCGACGCCATCGTGGTCGGTTCGACGCACGGCATCGTGGGCCGGATCTTCGGATCAGTGGCGGGCCGTCTCGCGCGCCGTGCCCAGCGCCCGGTCATCGTCATCCCCTGACACGCGAGTTCCCCCGCACACGAAATCCCCCGCACGTGGAAACGCCCGCACGTGGAAACGCCCGCCCGCCCGCGCAGCAACCTCCTGCCCCGCCGGGAACCATCTCCCTCTACGCACAAAGCCCCTGACGTGACGTCAGGGGCCTCGTGTCCGGTGCTCAGGGCGGACCGGCGCGGCGTCTGCCGCCCGGTTGCTACTCGACGGTGACCGACTTCGCCAGGTTGCGCGGCTTGTCGATGTCACGGCCCATGGCCAGCGCCGTGTGGTACGCGAACAGCTGCAGCGGGATGCCCATCAGGATCGGGTCCAGCTCGTTCTCGTTCTTCGGGACGAGGATCGTGTGGTCGGCCTTCTCCTGCTCGCGGTGGGCCACGGCGAGGATGCGGCCGCTGCGGGCCTTGATCTCCTCCAGCGCGGCGCGGTTCTTCTCCAGCAGGTCGTCGTCCGGGACGATCGCGACCGTGGGGAGCGCCGGCTCGATGAGCGCGAGAGGGCCGTGCTTGAGCTCGGACGCCGGGTAGGCCTCGGCGTGGATGTAGGAGATCTCCTTGAGCTTCAGGGAGGCCTCCAGCGCGACGGGGTAGCCCCGGACACGGCCGATGAACATCATCGACTGTGCGCCCGCGTACTCCTCGGCCAGCTTCTTGATCTCATCCTCCGACTCGAGGATCCGGCCGATCTGCTCGGGCAGCTTGCGCAGGCCCTCGATGATCCGCTTGCCGTCGGAGACCGACAGGTCCCGGATGCGGCCCAGGTGCAGGGCGAGCAGCGCGAAGGCGACCACGGTGTTGGTGAAGCACTTGGTGGAGACGACGCAGACCTCGGGGCCCGCGTGGACGTACATGCCGCCGTCCGCCTCGCGGGCGATCGCCGAGCCAACGACGTTCACGACGCCCAGGACGCGTGCGCCCTTGCGCTTGAGCTCCTGCACCGCGGCCAGCACGTCGTAGGTCTCACCGGACTGCGAGACGGCGACGTACAGGGTGTCGGGGTCCACGACCGGGTTGCGGTAGCGGAACTCGGACGCGGGCTCCGCGTCGGCGGGGATACGGGCCAGCTCCTCGATGAGCCCGGCGCCGATCATGCCCGCGTGGTACGAGGTTCCGCAGCCGAGGATCTTGATCCGGCGGACCCCGCGGGCCTCGCGGGCGTCCAGGTTCAGGCCGCCCAGGTGCACGGTGGAGAAGCGGTCGTCGATGCGGCCGCGCAGCACGCGGTCCACGGCGTCGGCCTGCTCGGAGATCTCCTTGTGCATGTACGTGTCGTGGCCGCCCATGTCGTACGACTCGGCCTCCCACTCCACGGTGGTCGGCGTGGCCGTCGTGGTCGAGCCCTCGGTGGTGTACGTACGGAAGTCGTCGGCCTTGAGGGTGGCCATCTCGCCGTCGTCCAGGGTGACGATCTGGCGGGTGTGTGCGACCAGGGCGGCCACGTCGGAGGCGACGAACATCTCCTTCTCGCCGATGCCGAGCACGACCGGGGAGCCGTTGCGGGCGACGACGATGCGGTCGTTGAAGTCCGAGTGCAGGACGGCGATGCCGTACGTGCCCTCGACGGACTTCAGCGCCTCGCGGACCTTCTCCTCCAGGGTGGTGGCCTGGGCCCGGGCGATCAGGTGGACGAGCACCTCGGTGTCGGTCTCCGAGAGGAAGACGGTCCCGTCGGCGACGAGCTTCGCGCGGAGCTCGGAGGCGTTGTCGATGATGCCGTTGTGGACGACGGCGACCTTGTTCTCCGCGTCCAGGTGCGGGTGCGCGTTCTCGTCGCTCGGGGCGCCGTGGGTGGCCCAGCGGGTGTGGGCGATGCCGGTGGTGCCGGCGAACCGCTTGGGCACGCGGGCCTCCAGCTCGCGGACCCGGCCCTTGGCCTTGACCATCTTGAGCACACCCGGCCTGCCCGCCGCGGCCTTGCCCGTGATGACGATGCCCGCGGAGTCGTAACCCCGGTACTCCAGCCGCTGCAGGCCCTCCAGCAGCAGTGGAGCCACGTCACGCTTCCCGATGTAACCGACGATCCCGCACATGGGTTTCTGCCCTCCATCGACGTACAAAAGTTCCGTGCCCGGCCCGCCTGTCCCGCTCAGCCGTAGACGATGCGGCGCAGCTGGCGGAGCGAGAGCTCCTGCGGTGCCACCGCGCGGTGCGGCAGCTCGGCCGCGATCCGCTCGAAGATCTCCGTGTTCACCAGGCCGCCCGCCTGCAGTTCGCGGTGGCGGCGCCGGACGAAGTCCTCGGTCGTCTCGTCGAAGTAAGCCAGCACGTCGAGGATCACCCTGGCGGCCTCGCCGCGCTGGAGCGCGGTGGAGCGTACGAGGTGGTCGATGAGGTCGTCATGCGTCTGGCGGCGTTCGAGCACTCGTCGATATTGCGTGGACCGGTGCCGATACGCAAGAAATCTGCCCGAAATCGGGCAGGTATCTCACTCGATGGGGTGTGTATGTCTTAAATGCCCGTTACTTCGAGTCTGGTGCCCGGCGTCAAAGGTGGCGAGAACGCGTCGGGAGGACGTCCGGACCGGCCGGATTACGGTCGCGGCCGCGGGGGTCTGAGCGCGATGCCCGTCGACTCCGGGGCGGAGTCGCCCGTGACCGACGGCGAAGCGGAGGGTGCCTCCGGGTGGTCCCGGGGCCGACAGCCCGGAAACCGGCCAGGGCGGGCTGCGCCGCGGTGGTCGGTTCCTGGGTGCGCGGGTGCGCGGTTCCAGCCAGTCAGTGGCGGGAGATGCCGGCCGTGCCTGTGCCGCCTGCCGGGGCGGGGCCGGTCCGGCGGAGACCCGGTGCGGTGCCGCGCGGGAAGAGTGCGCTCCGGCCGCCCCGTCGTCGTGCCGCCGGGGTGCGGGGGAGTACGGGCAGCCATCCCGTCGCGCGTAACCGACTGAACGGTTTGGTTGAAATGGGTACCGTTCAGCCGGGCCCGGACGAGGTGGCTGTCAGGCCCGGGGGCCGCCCTGCCCGGGCCGTGGCCCGGAGGTCAGCTGACCTTCTTGGCCTTCTCGATGGCCTCGGCGAGGGAGTCGAGGATCGGCGCGCACTTGTCGTAGGAGTAGATGGGCTCCGCCGTCCGGGGGATGACCTGGCCGGCCTTGACGGCGGGCAGCCCGGCCCAGGTGGGCTTCGAGGTCAGGGCGCCGGGCTGCAGGGCCGAGGAGCGGTTGTCCATCATGATGATGTCGGCGTCGTACTTGTCGATGTTCTCCCAGCTCAACTCCTCGAAGAAGCCCGCCTCGTTGACCTTCGGCTCGACGAACTGCACGCCGAGCTCCTGGAAGTAGAGGGTGTCGGCGGACGTCTTGGCGAGGGACACGTAGAACAGGTCCTGGCTGGCCGAGCCGACCAGTACCTTGATGTTCGGCTGGGACTTGGCGGCGGCGCGAAGCCGGGCCGCCGCCTTCTCGAACGCGGCCTTGGCGTCGGTGACCTTCTTGGCCTTCACGTCCGCGCCGAGGGAGGCGGCGAGGTCCTCGTGCCGCTGGATGGCCTTCGGGATCGTGGTCTGCGCGGCCCACAGGGCGACGCTCGGAGCCAGCTTGAGGATCTTGTCCTTGGACTGGTCCGGCACGTACCAGAGAGCGTCCTTCTCCCACATGGCGGTGACGAGGAGTTCCGGTGCGAGACCGGCGTACTTCTCCACGTTGAACTCGCCCCAGACGTTGCCGAGCACCTCGACCTTGCTGATGTCGAGGTCGCCGGCCTGCACGTCGGCCTTGCCGTCGGTGGTCTTCGTCGGGCCGAAGACGCCCTTGACCTCGACGCCGTAGTCATGGAGCGCGGCGGCGACACCGACGAACGCGACTATGTTCTTCGGCGCGGAATCGGCCTCGGCCGTCTGCCCGCGGTCGTCCTTGAAGGACCAGGGGCCGGATTTCTCCGCACCCGGACCGGAGGCGGTGCCCTTCTCGTCGCCGTCGCCGCAGGCCGCGAGAACGGCACCGAGGCCTACGGCGCCACCGGCGGCCAGCAGGCCGCGGCGGGAGAGTGAGCTGGTCCGGACACTGGACATGAGTGGATCTGCTTTCGTACGCGCCCCAGGGCGCCCGCTGACGGTTCGAGGGAAGGCTAGCCTAACCTCACATGTCGCAGGCGGGGAGGGCAAGGGGGAGCGGCCGTTCCGTTATCCGCGCACGGAAATGCCGCCTTCCCGTGGACCAGGGGAAGGCGGCATTCGCGGCGTCCGATGCCAGCCGGTGACCGGCTGCGGGCGCAGCATCCCGATGCCGGGGCGGAGCGGTCAGGCCCGTCCGTCAGGCGTCCATGCCCAGCTCCCGGGCGATCAGCATCCGCTGGACCTCGCTCGTGCCCTCGCCGATCTCCAGGATCTTGGAGTCGCGCCACATCCGGGCCACCGGGTACTCGTTCATGAAGCCGTAGCCGCCGTGGATCTGCGTCGCCTCGCGGGCGTTGTCCACCGCCACCGTCGACGAGTACAGCTTCGCGATCGCCGCCTCCTTCTTGAACGGCTCGCCCGCCAGCAGCCGCGAGGCCGCGTCGCGCCAGCCGATGCGGGCCATGTGCGCCCGCGTCTCCATGTCCGCGATCTTGAACTGGATGGCCTGGTTGGCGCCGATCGGCTTTCCGAAGGCGTGCCGCTCCTTCGCGTACTTCAGCGACTCGTCCACACACCCCTGTGCCAGGCCCGTGGACAGCGCCGAGATGGCGATGCGGCCCTCGTCCAGGATCCGCAGGAACTGGGCGTACCCGCGGCCCTCCTCGCCCAGCAGGTTCGCCGCCGGGACGCGTACGTCGGAGAAGGACAGCTCGCGGGTGTCGGAGGCGTTCCAGCCGACCTTCGAGTACGGGGCGGCCACCGTGAAGCCCGGGGTGCCGGACGGGACGATGATCGCGGAGATGCGCGGGGCGCCGTTCTCCTTGCGGCCGGTGACCGCCGTGACCGTGACCAGCTCCGTGATGTCCGTACCGGAGTTGGTGATGAAGCACTTCGAGCCGTTGATCACCCACTCGCCGGTGGCCTCGTCCAGCACGGCCGTCGTGCGCGTGCCGCCCGCGTCCGAGCCGCCGTCCGGCTCCGTCAGCCCGAACGCGCCGAGTGCCTCGCCCGAGCAGAGCCTCGGCAGCCAGCGCTGCTTCTGCTCCTCGGTCCCGAAGCGGTAGACCGGCATGGCGCCGAGCGAGACCCCGGCCTCCAGCGTGATCGCCACGGACGAGTCGACCCGCGCCAGCTCCTCCAGGGCGATCCCGAGGGCGAGGTAGTCACCGCCCATACCGCCGTACTCCTCCGGGAAGGGCAGCCCGAAGAGGCCCATCCGCCCCATCTCCCGCACGATCTCGTACGGGAACTCATGGCGTTCGTAGAAGTCGCCGATCTTCGGGGCGATCACATCGTGTGCGAACTCCTCGACGGTGCGGCGCAGTTCCTCGTGTTCGGCGGTCAGCCGGTGGTCAAGGGACATGGGTGCTTCACTCCTTGTGGGACAGCGCGCGGACGGTACGGGACGGGCTCGGGCGGCCCAGCTGTTCGGCCATCCACACGCTCGTGGCGGTGAGTGCGCCGAGATCGACCCCGGTGTGGACACCGAGACCGTCGAGCATCCACACGAGATCCTCGGTGGCGAGGTTTCCGGTAGCGCTCTTCGCGTACGGGCAGCCGCCGAGGCCGCCCGCCGAGGCGTCCACCGTCGTCACCCCGTGCTGGAGCGCGGCCAGGGTGTTGGAGAGCGCCTGGCCGTACGTGTCGTGGAAGTGCACCCCGATCGTGCCGGTGGGGATTCCCGTCCCGTTCAGCGCGGACAGCAGCTCCATGACATGGCCCGGGGTGGCGACGCCGATCGTGTCGCCCAGCGAGAGCTCGTCACAGCCGAGGTCCATCAGCGCCTTCGCGACCCGGACGACCTGGGCGACGGGTACGGCACCCTCCCAGGGGTCGCCGAAACACATCGACAGATAGCCGCGCACATGCACCCCGGCATCCTTGGCGCGGGCCACGACCGGCTCGAACATGCGGAGCGACTCGTCCACCGTGCGGTTGAGGTTCTTCGAGGCGAACGTCTCGGTCGCCGAACCGAACACGGCGATCCGGCGGGCACCGAGCGCCAGCGCCCGGTCCAGGCCGCGCTCGTTCGGCACGAGGACCGGGAGCGTCACGTCCCCGATCTCCGCGATGTCCGCGAGCATCGGGAACAACTGCTCCGCGTCCGCCAGCTGGGGCACCCACTTCGGGTGGACGAAGCTGGTCGCCTCGATGGTGGTGAGCCCGGCCTCCGCGAGCCGGCGGACGAACTCCGCCTTGACCTCGGTCGGTACGACGGACTTCTCGTTCTGCAGTCCGTCCCGGGCGCCGACCTCGTGGATGCGGACCCGGTCCGGCAGCCCCGGCACGGGAACCGTCATGGGCAGTCCGGTGTCGCTCACGCTTCCTCCTTCGGGGCCACCACGGCCAGGATCTGGTCCATGGCGACCGTGGCACCGGCGGTGACGTCCAGCTCGGTGACGGTGCCCGAGTGCGGGGCGGAGATGACGTGCTCCATCTTCATCGCCTCGACGACCAGCAGACTCTGCCCCGCCGCGACCTCGTCCCCGACCGCCACCTTCACCACCGTGACCGTGCCGGGCATGGGCGCGGCGAGCGTGTCCACGCCCGAGCGGCCCGCGCCGCCGAGGGACGCCTCCACCGGGTCGTGGTCCTGCACGTGCCAGGTGTCCCCGTCCCGGCCGAGCCAGACCCCGTGCGGGGACGCGGCCAGGCCGAACGTGTGGGTCAGACCGTCGACCTCGACGACGACCCTCCGTCCGGACGCCTCGACGAGCCTGGCCGGCCCGGCGCCGCGCGGCGACGGCATCGGGCCGCACGCGTCGGCGGCCTCCTCCCGGTCCCCGGCGTGGCCGAACGTCAGCGCGGCCGTGCCCTCCGCCCCCGCACGAAGACCCACCCGCACCGGGTCGTGGCCCGGTACGCGGAAGTGGTGGAAGGTCTCCGCGGGTGTGCCGCCCAGCCGCCAGCCGCTCGGCACCGAGAACGGATCGACCCAGCCGGCCGGGGCTGCCGGAGCCTGCCGCAGCAGCGCCGCCGCCGCGTACACCTCCTCCGGCACCCCCTCCGGGACCAGGCCGTCCGCCTCCCGCTCCACCAGACCGGTGTCCAGCTCGCCCGCGGCCACCGCCGGGTGGGCCAGCAGCCGCCGCAGGAAGCCGGCGTTCGTCGGGACGCCCAGCACCACCGTGTCCGCGAGCGCCGCCCGGAGCCGGGCCAGCGCCGTCGGCCGGTCGGGGCCGTACGCGATGACCTTCGAGAGCATCGGGTCGTACGTACTGCCGACCGGCACGCCCTCGCTGAGCCCCGAGTCCGTGCGCACCCCGCCGCCCTGCGGCTCGTGCAGGGCCAGCACCGTGCCGCCGGACGGCAGGAAGCCGCGTGCCGGGTCCTCGGCGCAGACCCGGGCCTCGATTGCGTGCCCGGTGAGTGTGATGTCGGCCTGGGAGCAGGGAAGCCGGACACCCGAGGCCACCCGGAGCTGCCACTCCACCAGGTCGAGGCCGGTGATCAGCTCGGTGACCGGGTGCTCGACCTGGAGGCGGGTGTTCATCTCCATGAAGTAGTACGAGGAGGGGTTGTTGCCCGGGACGATGAACTCGACCGTCCCCGCGCCGACGTACCCGCAGGAGCGTGCAGCCTGGACGGCTGCCTCGCCCATCGCGGCACGGGTCTCCTCGTCCAGCAGGACCGAGGGCGCCTCCTCGATGATCTTCTGGTGCCGGCGCTGGAGCGAGCACTCGCGCTCGCCGAGATGCACCACGTCGCCGTGGCCGTCGGCCAGGACCTGGATCTCGATGTGGCGCGGACGGTCGATCCAACGCTCGACGAGCAGCGTGTCGTCCCCGAAGGACGCGCGCGCCTCACGCCGGGCCGCAGCGATCTCGTCGGCCAGCAGCGACTCGTCGCGCACCAGCCGCATGCCCTTGCCCCCACCGCCCGCAGACGGCTTCAGCAGGACCGGCATCCCGATCTCCCGTGCGGCTGAAGCCAGTTGTGCGTCGGTGAGCCCGCTCCCCGAGGAACCCGGGACGACCGGGACACCCGCCGCGGCGACGGTCTCCTTGGCGCGGATCTTGTCGCCCATCAAGGAGATCGCCTCGGCGGGCGGGCCGATGAAGACCAGTCCCGCCTCCGCGCAGGCCCGGGCGAAGCCCGCGTTCTCGGCGAGGAAGCCGTAGCCCGGGTGGACCGCCTCGGCACCCGTACGGCGGGCGGCGTCCAGCAGCCGCTCCACCGACAGATAGCTCTCGGCGGCCGGGGCGGGCCCGATCCGTACCGCTGTGTCCGCCTCGCGGACGTGCCGGGCGTCCGCGTCGGCGTCGCTGAAGACGGCTACCGACCGCACGCCGAGCTCGCGCAGCGTCCGGATGACCCGGACCGCGATCTCGCCACGGTTGGCGACCAGAACAGTGCTGAACATGGAAGTCCTCACATCACATCCGGAAGACGCCGAAACTGGGCTCGGCCAGTGGGGCGTTGGCACACGCGGTCAGGGCGAGCCCCAGCACCTGCCGGGTCTCCGTCGGGTCGATCACACCGTCGTCCCAGAGCCGGGCGGTGGCGTAATAGGCGTTGCCCTGCTGCTCGTACTGCGCGCGGACCGGATCCTTGAACGCCTCCTCCTCCTCGGCGGGCCACTGCTCACCGCGTCCCTCGATCTGGTCCCGCTTGACGGTGGCCAGCACGGAGGCGGCCTGTTCGCCGCCCATCACGGAGATCTTGGCGTTGGGCCACATCCACAGGAAGCGCGGTGAATAGGCCCGGCCGCACATGGAGTAGTTGCCCGCGCCGTACGACCCGCCGACCACGACCGTCAGCTTCGGCACCCTCGTGCAGGCCACGGCCGTCACCATCTTGGCGCCGTGCTTGGCGATGCCCCCGGCCTCGTAGTCCCGGCCGACCATGAAGCCGGAGATGTTCTGCAGGAACACCAGCGGGATGCCGCGCTGGTCGCACAGCTCGATGAAGTGCGCGCCCTTCTGGGCGGACTCCGCGAACAGGATCCCGTTGTTGGCGACGATGCCGACGGGATGACCGTGGATCCGGGCGAAGCCGGTGATCAGCGTCTGGCCGTACTCCGCCTTGAACTCCGCGAAGCGCGAGCCGTCCACCACGCGGGCGATGACCTCCCGCACGTCGTAGGGCGTGCGCGAGTCGACGGGCACCGCCCCGTACAGACCGGCGGGGTCGGCCTTCGGCTCCTCGGCGGGCTCCACCGACCAGGGGAGCGGGCCGCGGCCGGGGAGCGTCGCGACGATGTTCCGCACGATCCGCAGCGCGTGCGCGTCGTCCTCGGCGAGGTGGTCGGTGACCCCGGACGTACGGGAGTGGACCTCGCCGCCGCCCAGCTCCTCCGCCGTCACGACCTCGCCGGTGGCGGCCTTCACGAGCGGCGGACCGCCCAGGAAGATCGTGCCCTGGTTCCGGACGATGACGGCCTCGTCGCTCATCGCCGGGACGTACGCCCCGCCCGCGGTGCAGGAGCCGAGCACGGCGGCGATCTGCGGGATGCCGGCGCCCGACATCCGGGCCTGGTTGAAGAAGATGCGCCCGAAGTGGTCCCGGTCGGGGAACACCTCGTCCTGCATCGGGAGGAACGCGCCCCCCGAGTCCACCAGGTACAGGCACGGCAGCCGGTTCTCCAGCGCGACCTCCTGGGCGCGGAGGTGCTTCTTCACCGTCATCGGGTAGTACGTGCCGCCCTTGACCGTCGCGTCGTTGGCGACGATCACACACTCCCGGCCGCTGACCCGCCCGATCCCGGCGATCACTCCGGCGGCAGGGGCCGCGCCCCCGTAGAGTCCCTCGGCCGCCAGGGGCGCGAGCTCCAGGAAGGGCGAGCCCGGGTCCAGCAGCGCGTCCACCCGCTCCCGGGGCAGCAGCTTGCCGCGCGCCACATGCCGGGCGCGTGCCTTCTCACCCCCGCCGAGCCGTGCTGTGGCGAGCCGCGTGCGCAGCTCCTCGGCGAGCGCGTGATGCGCCGCCTCGTTGGCCTGCCAGGCCTCCGAGGCGGGATCGGCCGCGCTCACCAGGACCGGTGCCTGCTGCATCCTGTCGAGCCCCCTTGCCCGTACCGCGGTAGTTAATGAGCGTTAACGCGTGACGTTCAGGTTAACGAGCGCTAACCCGCCTGTCTAGAATGAATTCTCATGAGCACCCATGCCGCCGCCCGTGTCGCCGCTCCCACCCGCCGCGAGCAGATCCTCAGAGAGGCGGCACGCCTCTTCGCCGAGCGCGGCTTCCACGGTGTCGGGGTCGACGAGATAGGGGCCGCGGTCGGTATCAGCGGCCCCGGCCTCTACCGCCACTTCCCCGGCAAGGACGCGATGCTGGCCGAACTGCTCGTCGGCATCAGCGAGCGCCTGCTGGCCGGCGGCCGGCTGCGCGTCACCGAGGACGGCGCCTCACGCGACGGTTCCCCGGACGCCCTGCTGGACGCCCTCATCGAGGGCCACATCGACTTCGCCCTCGACGACCGCCCCCTGATCACCCTCCACGACCGTGAGCTGGACCGGCTGCGCGACACCGACCGCAAGCGGGTGCGCCAGCTCCAGCGGCAGTACGTGGAGGTCTGGGTCGGGGTCGTCCGCGCCCGCTACCCGGACCTCGCGGAGAGCGAGGCCCGCGTCACCGTCCACGCGGTCTTCGGCCTGCTGAACTCCACCCCCCACCTGACCCGCCCCGAGGCGCTCCCGGACCGCACCGCCACGGCCGCCCTGCTGCACCGGCTGGCCCGGGGCGCCTTCGAGGCCGCGGCGGGTTCCTGAACTGTCCGCCGGAGGCGGCGCCCCGGCGCGCGCACGCTGCCCCGCCGGACGACGGACCCGCCGTACGCGCCGCTCCCGGGGCCGCTGCGGCCCGGCGCCGGGACCTGTTGAGCCGGGCTCCAGGTCCTGAGGTCGTGCCCGCGTCCGTGGCGCCCGCGCCGTATGCCGCCGTTGGGGCGAGCCGCGCGGGTGTCGTCACCGATGTATGAGCTGAATCGGTCAAGCTGGCACGCAATCGCCGTGACTCCTTACCCCTGGAATGCCGACGCCGGGCGCACACGTCTTCGGGCGGTCGCACAGCCGGCAGGGCCGGACGGAAGTGAGGGACCGTACGTGCAGGTGTGCCGATGCGTTCCGCGGGCTCCGTTCCCGCAGGGCAAGGCGCCGCGCGCCGACCGCGCGCAGACCGCGGGCACCGGTGCCCGCGGACGTGCGTTTCCCTGCCCTTTCCCTGCGCGGCTCCGCCGGGCGGACCCGGCGATATCCCTCGGCGCCTCCACCTGACGCCAGGGCCCGACGCGCGTGGTGGAGAGCGCCGTACCGCCCGCCGCGGGGCCACCAGATGTGCAGTCCGACCGAGGAAGGCCGATAGCTGTGGCTGTTAGCACGACACGTCGACGGGGGTACCGCGAGGGTCTCGGCGGCGAGATGCTCGCCGAGTTCCTGGGCACCTTCGTTCTCATTCTGCTGGGTGTCGGGTCGGTGGCCCTGACCGTCGCCGGCCTGCCCGGGTCCGGCCGCCGGATGGACCCCTTCGGGGCCGCCGACTGGATCATCATCTGCTGGGGCTGGGGTCTGGGAGTGGTCTTCGGCGTCTACGTAGCCGGTGGTGTGAGCGGCGCACACATGAACCCGGCGGTCACGCTGGCCTTCGCCGTCCGGCGCACGCTGGCCTGGCGGAAGGTGCTTCCGTACTGGCTCGCCCAGGTGGCGGGAGCCTTCGTGGCCGCCGCACTCGTGTACGCCTCGTACCGGTGGGCGATCGACTTCTTCAACCAGAAGGAGGGGCTGGCCCGGGACGAATCGCTTCCCACCTTCTCGATCTTCGCCACCTTCCCTTCCGAGTACTTCGGGAACTCCTGGTGGGGTCCGCTGCTCGACCAGATCGTCGGCACCGGCATTCTGCTCCTCCTGATCTGCGCGGTCAGCGACGGCAGGAACATGGCGCCACTGGCCAACCTCGCTCCCTACATCACCGGCCTCGTCGTCGTGGCGATCGGAATGACCTTCGGCACGAACGCCGGGTACGCGATCAATCCCGCCCGCGACTTCGGGCCCCGGCTGTTCGCGTACTTCGAGGGCTGGGGCGACATCGCACTGCCGGGCACGTTCGACTGGTACAGCGGCTACTGGTGGATTCCCATCGTCGGACCGCTCATCGGCGGAGTCATCGGCATGCTGGCCTACGACCTGATGATCAGCCCGTTGGTCAAGGCGCGGAGCGGCCCGGAGCAGGAGGGCCGCGTCCCCGAGAAGCCGACCGCGGAAGGCTGACCCGGCGGCGCCAGGAGCGTACGCAAGGAAACCGGTCCGATCGCGGACCTCAACCCCAGGAGAAGGGACGGCAGCGATGCCGGAGTTCATCGGCGCGGTGGACCAGGGGACCACCAGCACCCGCTTCATGATCTTCGATCACGCCGGAAACGAGGTGGCCCGGCACCAGCTTGAGCACGACCAGATCCTGCCGCGGTCGGGGTGGGTCGAACACGACCCCGTGGAGATCTGGGAACGCACCAACACGGTGATCCAGAACGCCCTCCGGACCGGTGGCCTGAACGCATCGGACCTCAAGGCGATCGGCATCACCAACCAGCGGGAGACCACGGTGGTCTGGGACCCGCGCACGGGGCGCCCGTACTACAACGCCATCGTCTGGCAGGACACCCGCACGGACAGCATCGCCGCAGCGCTCGAACGCGACGGTCACGGGGAGGTCATCCGGCACAGGACGGGCCTGCCGCCCGCCACCTACTTCTCCGGCGGCAAGATCAAGTGGCTGCTCGAGAACGTGGACGGGCTCCGGCAGGCGGCCGAGGCGGGCCACGCCCTGTTCGGGAACACGGACGCGTGGGTGCTGTGGAACCTCACCGGTGGACCGAACGGCGGTGTGCACGCCACCGACGTCACCAACGCCAGCCGCACGATGCTGATGAACCTGGAAACGCTGGACTGGGACGACGAGCTGCTGGGCATCTTCGGGATCCCGCGTGCGATGCTGCCGAGCATCCATCCGTCATCGGACGCGGAGTCCTACGGCACCGCGCGTACGTCCCGACCGCTGAGCGCCGCCATCCCGATCACCGGTGTCCTCGGCGACCAGCAGGCGGCCACGGTCGGCCAGGTCTGCTTCGCACCGGGCGAGGCCAAGAACACCTATGGCACCGGCAACTTCCTCGTCCTCAACACCGGGACCGAGCTGGTGCGTTCACGGAGCGGCCTGCTGACCACCGTGGCCTACCAGTTCGGCGGGAGCCCGGTCGTCTACGCCCTGGAGGGATCCATCGCCGTCACCGGCGCGGCCGTGCAATGGCTGCGCGACCAGCTGAAGATCATCGGCAGTGCTCCGGAGAGCGAGCAACTGGCCAGGTCGGTGAAGGACAACGGCGGGATGTACTTCGTACCCGCCTTCTCCGGGCTGTTCGCACCCTACTGGCGCTCCGACGCGCGGGGCGCGATGGTGGGCCTGGCCCGCTACAACACCAACGCGCACATCGCGCGCGCCACCCTGGAGGCCATCTGCTACCAGAGCCGCGACGTGGTGGACGCTATGGAACAGGACTCGGGCGTGCACCTGGACGTACTCAGGGTCGACGGTGGCGTGACCGCCAACGACCTGTGCATGCAGATCCAGGCGGACGTGCTGGGCGTACCGGTGAGCCGCCCGGTGGTCGCGGAGACCACGGCGCTCGGCGCGGCCTACGCGGCAGGGCTCGCCACCGGCTTCTGGCGGGACACCGACGAGTTGCGTTCCCACTGGCAGGAGTCGAAGCGCTGGGAACCGCAATGGAGCGAGGAGCAGCGCCAAGAGGGATACGAGGGATGGAAGCGGGCCGTCGAGCGCACCCTGGACTGGGTGAAGGTGAATACCGACTGACTGCGCGGTGACGCCCGCTCCGGCCCGCAGGCCGTGGGCCTCGGGCCGACGACGACGCGGGCTGCACCGGGGACCCGCGGCCCCCGGTGCAGCCCGCGGCCGTTCGCCGCACCGGACGGGCCATGGTCCGCGTCCACGTTCCGTCCGAGGTGCGGGACACCGGGCACACGGCGCGTCACCGACGGCACAATGGGCGCATGCCGATACCCAGCCGCGCCGCCCTCGTCGAGCACCTCGTCCGCACCCGTATCGCCGGCGACGTCGCCACCCCCCGCGACAACAACCTCTCCCACTACCGTCAGCTCGCCAACGGCAACCGCCATTTCTGGCTGGGGCTGGAGCTCGGCGACCGCTGGCGTGACGAGCAGGACGTGCTGGCCGTGATGGCCGAGAGATGCGGAGTGATCGACGATCCCGAGCACCGGCAGGGGCAGGACACCATCGACCCGGAGCTGACCGTCGACGCCCTCGACCGGATGGCCGCCCGCCTGCGGAAGGCCGCGGCGGACGGGGAACGGGTGCTGCTCGCGACGGGCCACCCGGGCGGGCTGCTCGACGTGCACCGGCGGACCGCGGACGCCCTGCGGGCGGCCGGGTGCGAGATCGTGCGGATTCCCGGCGGCCTGATGGCGGACGAGGGCATGGTCTTCCAGTTCGCCGACGTCGCCGTGCTGGAGCGCGGCGCGACCCTGTGGCACACGCACTCACCGGTCCCGATGGCCGCCATCCTGGACGGCCTGGAGCGCGAGGGGCGGCCGCAGCCCGGCCTGGTCGTGGCCGACCACGGCTGGGCCGGGTGCGCGGGGCAGCGCGGGATCGACTCGATCGGCTACGCGGACTGCAACGACCCCGCGCTGTTCCTGGGCGAGGCGGAGGGCACCCTCCAGGTCACGGTGCCGCTGGACGACCACGTCGCCGACCCGCGCTACTACGACCCGATGACCGACTACCTGCTGGACGCGGCCGGGCTGCTTCCCTCCGGCGACCGGGGGTAACGCGCCGCCGGTGGGCGACCGGCGGGGCCGGTTCCGGTCACCGCGAGGCGGAGCCGGAGCCGCGGATTGCCCGGACGGGCGGCGAGCCGGGCCCGGGACGCGGGTCTCCGCGTCCTGGGCCCGACGGGGCCCACCGCGGGTCGATCCGCTCCGGTACCGCCGCGGCGGGCACGTGGACCGTCACCCGGGCACGCTGCCGCCGGGCGGCGCCCGCCGCGACGACGGCCGACGTGGACCCCAGCCCGCTCGTCACCGATCGTGGGCGGTGCGTCCGCTTGCGCGGCTTCACTCCCTCGGGACGCGGATCAGGCCCTCCTGGATGACCGTGATCGCCAGCTTCCCGTCGGCGGTGTAGATCCTGGCCTGGCCGAGACCGCGCCCGCCGGACGCGGACGGCGACTCCTGGTCGTAGAGGAGCCACTCGTCCGCCCGGAAGGGACGGTGGAACCACATCGCGTGGTCCAGGCTCGCGCCCACCACGTCGCCGACCGACCAGCCGCCGCGCCCGTGGGCGAGCAGCACCGAGTCGAGCAGGGTCATGTCGGAGACGTACGTCGCCATGCAGACGTGCAGCAGCGGGTCGTCCGCCAGCTTGCCGTGTGTGCGGAACCAGACCTGGGAGCGCGGCTCGCGCGCCTCACCGGCGGTGGCGAACGGCGGGGCGTCGGCATATCGCAGATCGACCGCGGCCCGTGCCTCCAGCAGCCGGTCCACCATGCGCGGATCGGTGAAGCGGTCCGCGTACCGGGGCAGCATCTGCTCCGCCGTCGGCAGGGTCTCCGGGTCGGGGGCGTGGGGCATCACCGCCTGGTGGTCCATGCCCTCCTCGTGCACCTGGAACGACGCCGAGAGGTGGAAGATGGGCTTGCCGTGCTGGACGGCGACGACCCGGCGGGTGGTGAAGGACCGCCCGTCCCGGATCCGGTCCACGCTGTAGACGATCGGCGCGCCCGGGTCGCCGGGGCGCAGGAAGTACGCGTGCAGGGAGTGGGCGCCCCGGTCGTCGGGGACCGTGCGCCCGGCGGCGACCAGGGCCTGGGCCGCGACCTGGCCGCCGAAGACGCGGGGCACGACCGCCGAACGGCTCATGCCCCGGAAGATGTCCTGCTCGATCCGCTCCAGGTCGAGCAGATCGAGCAGGGAGTCGAGTGCTGAGCTCATGGAGAGAACGTAGCCGCTCTCAGAGACCCATGGACTTGGCGATGATCGACTTCATGACCTCGCTGGTGCCGCCGTAGATGCGGTTGACCCGGTTGTCCGTGTAGAGGCGGGCGATCGGGTACTCGTTCATGAAGCCGTAGCCGCCGTGCAGCTGGAGGCAGCGGTCGATCACGCGGTGCGCGACCTCGGTGCAGAACAGCTTCGCGGAGGCGGCCTCGGCGGGCGTGAGCTCACCGGCGTCCAGGGCCTCGATGGCCCGGTCGCACACGGCTTCGGCCGCGTCGACCTCGGCCTTGCAGGCGGCCAGCTCGAACTTGGTGTTCTGGAAGGACGCGACGGTCTTGCCGAAGACGGTGCGGTCCTGCGTGTACTGCTGCGCGAAGCGCACGGCGGCGGCAGCCTGCGCGTACGCGCCGACCGCGATGCCCAGACGCTCCTGCGGGAGGTTCTGGCCGAGGTAGGAGAAGCCCTTGTTCTCCTCGCCCAGCAGGTCGTCGACGGGAACCTTGACGTCCACGAAGGCCAGCTCGGCGGTGTCGGAGACCTTCAGGCCCAGCTTGTCGAGCTTGCGGCCGACCGAGTAGCCCTCGGACTTGGTGTCGACCACCAGGAGCGAGATGCCGTGGCGGCGGTCGTCGGCCTTGGGGGCGTCCGTGCGGGCACAGACGATGACCTTGTCGGCGTGCACACCACCCGTGATGAAGGTCTTGGCACCGTTGAGGACGTAGTGCGTGCCGTCCTCGGAGAGCTTGGCGGTGGTCTTCATGCCGGCCAGGTCGGAACCGGTGCCCGGCTCGGTCATGGCGATCGCGTACATGGACTTGCCGGAGACGAAGTCCGGCAGCCAGCGCTTCTTCTGCTCCTCGGTGGCGTACGCCTTGAGGTAGGGCAGGCAGAGCAGGACGTGCACGCCGGAGCCGCCGAAGGAGATGCCCGCGCGGGCGGTCTCCTCGTACAGCACCGCCTCGAACTTGAAGGACTCCTCGCCCGCGCCGCCGTACTCCTCGGGCACCTCGATGCCGAAGATGCCCAGCTCGGCGAGCTTGTAGTAGAAGTCGCGAGGCGCCTGGCCCGCCGCGAACCACTCGTCGTAGACGGGGACGACCTCGGCCTCGATGAAGGCGCGGATGGTCTCCCGGAACGCCTCGTGGTCCTCGTTGTAAACCGTACGGCGCACGGGGTGCCTCCTGGTGTCAGCTTCGGCTTCGGTCGCAGTGGCTAAGCGCTTGCTCAGTCCTGGGCAAAAGTTACCCGCCGGTCACGGTGGCTGTCCAGGGTGATGCTGAGCACGCCCGGCCCCATGGCCGGGTCGCCGCGCGTGGGTGGTCGCTGAGCGTGGTCGCGGCGAGCGCTGTGTACGTCTCGATGGCGGGGGACGCCGGGCGGGCGCACAGTGAAATGAGGAGCCGGCGAGGAGGTGAGCCGCCTCGCCGCATCGACTCTCTGTGAGGCAGTCATGGCTGAATTCGGGACCTCGGGCGGAAGTTCGGGTGAGAAGACGCGAGGCAGGACGACCATCGCCGACGGAGTGGTGGCAACCATCGCCGGAATCGCGATCCGTGAGACCGAGGGCGTGCACTCGGTGGGCCGGGGAGCGTCCAAGGCGATAGGGGCCGTCGCGGGACGCGTGGGCGGGTCCTCCGGCGGGGGACGTGGCGTGAAGGTGGAGGTGGGAGAGAAGCAGACCGCGGTCGACGTCGACATCGAGGTCGACTACGGCATCCCGATCCATGAACTCGCCGACAAGGTCAGGGGCAACGTCACCGACGCGGTGCAGACGATGACGGGCCTGGAGGTCGTCGAGATCAACATCAACGTCTTCGACGTCCACATCCCGGGCGACGACAGCGACGAAGAGGGCGACGGTGGCCGGTCGTCCGCCCGCGTGCAGTGAGGCCGCGCCGGGTCCGAGCCCCGGCGCCCGCCGCCTGCACCCGGGAGATGGCAGGTGCCTCGGCCACCGGGGCGCCTGAAGGGGCGCCCGCCGGCGGAGCGGCCGCACCGTCCCGGAGCAGCGCGGCGGGCGACCGCCCGCCGTCGTCATCCGTGGTCCGGACGCGAACGCGGGACCGCGAGGTCCCGGAGACCACGCGGCGTACGTAGAGCCGGACGGTCTCCGGCAGTGGACGGGCGCCGGTGCCGGCGACGTGGACCACGCAGCTCACCGGTGCCGGTGCGTCGAACCGGTCCCCGCCAGGGACGGCGGGGGGCAGTCACGTCACCCCTATGCTCCGCACATGGGAGCGAGATGGGTGGGGGCCGCCTTCGCGGCTGGGTTGATGCTCTGGTTCGGCTGGGGCCTGGCCGGTCTGGTGACCTTGGGGTGCGAGCCGCATCCGAAGGGGGGCTGTGGCGTTCCGGAGGGCGGCGGGAAGTACTTCACGGCCTTCATGGCCGCGCTCTGGCCGCTGGCCGTCATGGGCGAGGGTCCTCGGGCGCTACCGCACGGACTGGCGACCGGCTCTGGGTCACTCGGCCGGAGCGATTGCCGGGGCGGCGGTCGCGCTGACCATGGGCACGTCTGCCGGCCACTGGATCGTGGCACTCGTCCTCGTCGCGGCCGGCGTCGTGATCCCGTGGGCTGCGCGGCGCCACACCGATGGGGCGCGCGAGGCGCGCCGCCAGGAGCGCGAACGCCGAATGCGTGAGGAACGGCTGGCACGGTCCCGGGCGCGCAGGACCGACCGCCGGCGTGAACGGCGACGGCGGCGGCGCGAGGAGAGCCGCGGTACCTGACCTGAGGGCGCGGGAAGGAAAAGTCGCCCCGGTCGCGACGGGCCGCAGGGGCGAGATCTCCCTCACCGGGCGGGGGCCCGGGGGCGTCGCGAACCCGCTGACCGTCCACGAGGCGAATCGAGTGGGAGTCGTCACCTGGATTTCCTTTCCACGGGCTCGAACATCGTTACGCTGCACCGCAGTCAGCGACAGTCACGGAGGCCGCGGTGGGGGAGCCGACGTTCGGGATCCTGGGGCCGCTCCAGGTGCGGGCCCACGGGGTCCCGGTGCGGATCAACGGGGCGAAGCCCAGGGCCCTGCTGGCCACCCTGCTGCTCCAGCCGAACGGTTTCGTCTCGCTCGACCTGCTGACCGAGGTCCTCTGGCCCGGCGGCGCACCGAGGTCCGCGGTCGCCAACGTGCGCACCTACGTAAGGACGCTGCGGCGTCTGCTGCCGCCCGCGGCGGTCGAGGGGCTGCGCACCATGCCCTCGGGGTACTCGCTGGACGCTGCCCCCGGCGAGGTCGACATGCTGCTCTTCGAGCAGCAGCTCGCGGCAGCCCGCGCCGCTCGCGACCGCGGTGAGGACGTCGTCGCGCTGCGCTCCTACGAATCGGCCCTGGAGCTGTGGCGCGGCGGGATGCTCCAGGACGTGCCCTCCAGCGTGGTGTGGGACCCGGCCATCACGCGCATGGAGGGGCTGCGGTCGGTCGCGGTCGACGAGTGCCTGGAGTTACGGCTCCGGCTCGGGGACTACGCCCATCTGGTCTCCGGCCTCCGGTCCCGGCTGACCGAGAACCCGCTGCGGGAGGACCTGTGGCGGATGCTCGTGCACGCGCTTCACGACGCGGGCCGCAGCGCCGAGGCGCGGTCCGCGTACGCCGAGGCGGAGCGGGTGATCGCCGCCGAGCTGGGCATCGAGCCGAGCGCTCCGCTACGGGCCATCGGTGCCGAGGTGAACGGTTACGGGGGCGGGCGCCACGCGGCGGCGCCCGCGTCCGTCTGCCAGCTGCCGATGGACATCCCCGACTTCACCGGCCGCGCCGTCGAGGTCGCCGACCTGGAGGAGCTGCTGTCCACCGCAGGGCGACAGCCCGTGGTCGCGGCGGTGTCGGGACCACCGGGTGCCGGGAAGTCCACGCTCGCCGTACACGTCGCCCACCGGGTGCGTGACACCTTTCCCGACGGTCAGCTCTTCGTCGACCTCGCCGGGACGAGCGAGTGCCCCCGTGAACCGGCGGACGTCCTGGCGGAGATGCTGCGCGGCCTCGGGGTCATCGACAGCGCGATACCCGGTGAAACGGGCGAACGCGCCGCGATGTTCCGCTCCCGTCTGGCACAGCGGCGCTTCCTCGTCGTGCTCGACGACGCCCTGGACGGCACACAGGTGAGCCCGCTGCTCCCGGGCACCGGCGGCTCGGCCGTACTGGTCAGCTCCCGGCGCCGGATGCCCGGACTGCCTGCGCACCCCTGCCCGCTCGGGCTGATGCGGCCCGACGACGCCCGCGCCCTGTTCGGGACCATCGTGGGCGCGGACCGGCTGCTCCGGGAACGCTCCGACGCCGACCGCGTCCTCGCCGAGTGCGGATCGCTGCCGCTGGCCGTACGGATCGCTGCCGCGCGGCTGGTGAACCGGCCCGGGTGGAGCGTCGGCACCCTGGCCGACTCGCTGCGCGACGAACGCGGGCGTCTCGGCGCGGTCCGCTCCGGTGAGCTGGAGGTACGTGCCGGCGCCGAGCTCAGCTACCGCCATCTTCCCGAGCCCGCCGCCCACGCCTTCCGCACCTTCGGGGACCTGCCCGACGACGCCGTACCCGGCTGGCTCGTCGCCGTGGCGACGGGGTGCGACGGTGAGGCGGGGGGCCTGGAGACCCTGCTCGACGAACACCTCGTGGAAGTCGTGGGCAGGGACGGTCTCGGTCTGAACCGCTACCGCATGCACGGCCTGCTGCGTTCCTACGCCCGCGAACTGACCCTGACGGACGATCAGGAGGACCGGCACCGTCGCCGCCTCCAGGTCATCGACGCCCTCATCGCCCTCGCACGCTCGGCCAACGCCGCGATGCCCACCCGTTTCCTCGGTGTCCTGGGCGGACCCGACGAGCACGGCCCGCCGGACGGACCGGCGCACGCCGTCGCGGCCAAGGTGCGCGCCCGGCCGGTGGACTGGTTCGAGAGTGAGCACCGCACCCTCATGGCCGCCGTCGACGCGGCCGTCCGGCTCGGGCGGACCGACCGGGCCGCCGACCTTGCCATCGAACTGGCGGGCTTCTTCGACATGCGCGGCTACTACGGGGACTGGCTGCGGACCCACCGGCTCGTGCTCGACGCCATGCCGCGCCACGACGACGTCAGGGCGGCGGCCCTGCTGCGCAACCTCGGCCAGCTCCACCTCTACCAGGACCGGTACGCGGACGCGCTGACGTCCTTCGACCGCTCCCGCGCGCTCTTCGCCGGACTCGGCCACCCGACGGGGGAGGCCGTCGCCGCGGTGGGGGCCGGCTCGGTCCACCGGGTCGTGGGTGATCTCCGCGCCGCCCTCGGGGCGTTCACCGCCGCGCTCCAGGACTTCGCCGCCGCGGGTGACCCGCACGGTGAGGCGGTGGCACGCAACGCGATCGCCTCCGTCTGGCTGGAGCGCAAGGAACCGGAGGCCGCGGCCGGCTGGCTGCGCGGGGCGCTGGAGCTGTCCCGCGTCGTCGGGGACCGCCACCGCGAGGCGCAGGTGCGCCGCCGGGTCGCCGTCCTGCACGAACTGCGCGGTGAGGCGCGGTCGGCGCGTGGCGAGCTGGAGCGCGCCCTCCGCATCTTCGACGAGCTGGCCGACCTGCACTGCGCCGCCTACGTGCAGCAGAGCATCGCGGAACTGTGCCTACGGCAGGGCGATGCCCGGGAGGCGTCCGCACTGCTGATCGGTGCCCTCGCCGTGCAGCAGCAGCTCGGTGACCGCCGCGCCGAGGCCCGGGTGGCCGGCCTGCTGGGCGAGTTGCACGATGCGACCGGCCGGAAGCAGACCGCGAGGCACTACTTCCACCGCTCCCTGGCGACCTGGCACCGTCTGGGTCTGCCCGACGAGGCCGGACTGGTGGACGCCAGACTCCGCTCGATGCGCTGAGCGGTCCGCCGGAGACGGGTGCGGGTGCGACCGCCGTCGCACCCGCACCCGGCACAGGAGGGGGTCACCGGGTGGCGGTCCGTCCTCCCGCCTGCACCCGATGGCGGATCAGCATCTGTTGGTGCTGGTCTGGTTGCGCTTGAGGTAGTCGCTCCAGGTGACGCCCTGGACGACCGCGACGACGACCGCCCCGTTGAGCTTCTGCTCGTAGTGCAGGTGCGGGGTGATGTCGTAGAGGGCGGACGTTTCGCCGACCTCGCCGATCTTCTGGCCCACGTTGACCGTGTCACCGGCGTTCACCGAACGCGTCCTCAGATGGGCGTACCGCGTCTGCCAGCCGCCCCCGTGGCCGATGACTATCGTGTTCCCGTACCCGGCGCCCGTGGAGTAGTACGACTCGAGCACCGTGCCACCCGCACTGGCGAACACCCGGCGGCCCAGGTCGTCAGGGGTGCCGTTCGCGTCGTAGTGGTTCCAGTCGATCGAGTGCGCGGGGCTGTGCCCGGACCAGTTGCTGCCGAGCCATGTCTGGTTGCACTCGAAGGGCATCTTGAAGGCGGGCCGCGCGGTGATCGCGGCCTCCGACGAATCCGCCACCGGCGCCGCGACAGCGACCGGAGCGGTGAGCGTGACGGCCGCGAACGCGGCCATGGCGGTCAGCGACCGGCGAAACTTCCTGTGCATGGTTCTCCCCTTGTCGTCGGGTGACACGGCGATTCAAGGAGGCGGGCATACACAGCGGATACATTCCGCCTGCCGACCCCGCACAGCTGCTCGCCCGGCGGCCGGGGAGCGGGGCCGGGCCGGGGCTGAGCCGGTTGCCAGGTGCCGGCCGATCAGGAGTCGAGCACCGCGGCGACGCCTTCGATCTCCACCAGCTGATCGTCGTAGCCGAGGACGGTGACGCCGAGCAACGTGCTCGGGACGTCGTGCTCGCCGAAGGCGTTCCGGACCACATCCCAGGCGGTCACCAGGTCCTCCCGCCGCGTGGAGGCGACCAGTACGCGCGTGCTGATCACGTCCGTCAGGCCGGCCCCCGCCGCGGCGAGTGCGGTCCTCATGTTCTCCAGAGCCTTCGCCGCCTGGCCGGCGTAGTCGCCGACGGCCGCTGTGGACCCGTCCTCGTTCAGCGGGCACGCCCCGGCGAGGAAGATCAGCCGTGCTTCGGCGGGTGCGGTGGCGGCGTAGGCGTACTCGGCCACGTCGGACAGCGCGGTGGAACGGATGAGCGTGACGGCGCGGGGCATGGAATCCAAGTCCTCTGGTGTGATCGGAAGTTCGCCTTTCTAGCAGATTGCCGTCGGGGCTTCCTCATCTTTTCCCCGACCACCGCGATTAGGCTGGCGGGATGGGTGACACGTACGCAGTCGACCTCGCTCTGAACCTCCGCGCCACGGCGCCGGGCGCGGTCGTGGACGAGCTGCGACGGCATCTCGGGATCAGCGGTAGGGGTGCCGGGCGGCCGGAGGGAACGGTGGACGCGTCCACGGAAGAGCAGGCCGAACCGGACGACGTCTGCCCTCTCCTCGCCGAGCGTGGACCGGCGGCGCGCATCGGGGGGCTGCTGGTGGGCGAGTTGCACCGTACGGACGGCGGGTGGGCTCTCACGGCACGCCAGGAAGTGCACGCGGAGTCCCTCCCCGACCTGGACCCGCTGCTGGAGCAGTTGGCACAGCACTCCGGCACCGAGGGCGTCATCGGGCAGATCCGCTTCTACGAGGACCATGTGCCGGACCTGCTGATCAGTGAGTCGGGAACGCTGGTGCGGATGTCGCTCAAGACTGATGGAATCGGCGCTGCCCGTGCGTGCCCGCCCGTGTAGGCGCGGGGGACCCTGGGGCCCGAAAGAGCTTCGCCGTCTGAGTACCTCGCGCCGCTCACTTTGAGTACGCCGACCGGGGTGGCGCTCCGGGTCGGGGCGTTGGATGGAGGCATGAACGAAACAGCCCCACTGCTCGAGCCGGCGACCGAAGAAGTCAAGGATCGCACCCGCTTCCGGTCCGTCCTGGCCGCGATCCTCTTCGTGCCCGCGGCGCTGGTGACCGGGGTGCTGACCCTTTCCTCCGAGCGTGCCGGCCGCTGCCTGACCTACGGCGAGGGGTGCGGCCAGCCGCTTCCCGGGTGGCTGTTCACATGCGGCCTCGGGCTGGCTGTTGTGGCCTGCACCGTCGCGCTGGCAGCGTCCACGGTGCGGGTGCGCCGGAACGCGCTCGCCGCGCAACTCCTGGCGGAGGTAACGGCGCTGGTGGTCATCCTCAGCCACGCGTGAGGCGTCCGCGGCCTCAGTCACAGCGTCAGGATTCAGGCACCGCCCGCCCCGCGTCCCCGCAGCGCGAACCACAGCTCCGTCCGTACGTCCATGTCGTCCAGGTCCATGTCCAGCAGCGCCGCGCACCGGGCGATGCGCTGGCGGACCGTGTTGCGGTGGACCCGCAGGGCCACCGCTGTGCGGTCCCAGCTGCCGTGGAGGCTCAGCCAGCAGCGCAGGGTCTCGGCCAGGGGCTCGGTGAGGGGGGCCAGCAGGGCGCGGGCGTGGGCCTCGGCGCGGTCCGGCGGGATCAGGGCGGCCAGGCCCCCGGCGCCGGGACGGTGCGTGGTCAGCGGGACGCGGGTCGCCTCGGCGTGGCCCAGGGCGCGTGACGCCTGGCTGTCGGCGTCGGGCAGGGCGGTCACCGGGGCGGGCCCGGAGACGCCGAGGGTCCAGCCCGGTCGCGGGGCCACTGCCTCCGGAGGGCCGGGGAGCAGGACCCGTACGGTCTCGCGGTCCACGTCCGACAGTGCCGAGCCCAGTGCCGCGCCGAGGGCCCCGGCGTCGAGAGGTCCGGTCGGGGCGCCGTCGGCGCGGCGGGCGTGCACCACCGTCCAGGAGTCGCCGTCGCCCAGCAGCGGGGCCACGTCCTCGGGGGCCGCACCCAGCAGGAGCCGTACGAGCGCCGCCGAGCGGCCCGCCGCGTCGGCGCCCTGGTGCGGGGCGGTGAGCAGGGAGAGGAGCACGACGGCGATCCCGGCGACGGTGTGGTCGCCGGCGTCGCGCCGGGGCGTCGCCAGGACCAGTGCCAGGCCCTGGGACCCGCCCAGCGGGTACGCCGACAGATGGGTGCCGCCCCGGGTGTCGGTGGCCGACGAGGGGCGCGGCTTGCGGCCGGTGGCGGCGGACGCGGGCGGGGCCACCACCCTGGCCAGCCGGGCGAGCGCCGCCTCCACGTCCGGTGCCGGGCGGCCCCCCGCCGCGTGCAGTTCGGTGCCCCCCGCCGTGAACAGCGCCACCCGGCCCTCCAGCTGTACGGCGAGCTGGCGCAGCACCGCCGAGACCGGGTCCGGGCGGGCCGCCGCCGTCGCCAGGGCCTGCTGGGCGCGGGTCACCCTGCGCAGCTCACGGTGCCGCGCCTCCGCCATCAGCCGCCACACCGCCCGGGCGATCGCGGTGAAGCGGGTCCCGGGAGGCACCTCCACCAGGGGCAGCCCGTGCCGGTCGCACGCCTCCACCAGAGCGGCCGGCACGGTGTCGTGCACCGGCGCCAGCCCGAAGCCGAGGGCCGCCGCCCCCGCCTGCACGAGCCGGGCCACATAGGTGTCCGCGTCCGTGAGCTGGACCCCGGCACTCAGCAGCAGCTCGCCGCCGAGCAGATACGGATACGGGTCGGCCATCTCCGAGGTGTGCACCCACGAGACGTCCGCCTGCTCCGGCCCCGCGATCCGGCGCAGCCCGAGCTCCTCCCTGCCGAGCAGTTCGGTCAGGGGGACGGGAGGGGCGGGAGGCCCGGCGGGGGAGTCCGGCATGGATGGTCCATCCACTCGGTGGGGCGAGGATGGATGGAACGTACACTTCAGCGTCGGCTTTCGGCCACCTACCGTCTTCCTCACCACACCCCACCCTGAGCGCAAACGAGACGGAGGAAAGCCCATGGCTGTCGACTACGCGGTGATCGTGGTCTATCTGGTCGGCATGCTCGCCATGGGCTGGTGGGGCATGCGCCGCGCCAGGTCCAAGAGCGAGTTCCTGGTCGCCGGACGGCGGCTCGGCCCCTGGATGTACTCCGGCACCATGGCCGCGATCGTCCTCGGCGGTGCCTCGACGATCGGCGGCGTGGGTCTCGGCTACCAGTACGGGCTCTCCGGCGCCTGGATGGTCTTCACGATCGGCCTCGGGCTGCTCGCCCTGTCCGTCTTCTTCTCGGCCCGCATCGCACGGCTGAAGGTCTACACCGTCTCCGAGATGCTCGACCTGCGCTACGGCGGCCGGGCCGGGGTGATCTCCGGTGTCGTCATGTGGGCGTACACGCTGATGCTCGCGGTCACCTCGACCATCGCCTACGCCACCATCTTCGACGTCCTGTTCGACGTGGACAGGACCGTCGCGATCATCCTGGGCGGCACCATCGTCGTCGCGTACTCGACGCTCGGCGGCATGTGGTCGATCACGATCACCGACATGGTGCAGTTCGTCGTCAAGACGATCGGAATCCTGCTCCTCCTCCTGCCGATCGCCGTCGTCAAGGCGGGCGGCTTCAGCGAGATGAAGGCGAAGCTGCCCACGGAGTACTTCGACCCGCTGGGCATAGGCGGCGAGACGATCTTCACGTACGTCCTGATCTACACCTTCGGCATGCTCATCGGCCAGGACATCTGGCAGCGCGTGTTCACCGCCCGCAGCGACCGGACGGCACGGTGGGGCGGCACCGTCGCCGGCACGTACTGCCTGGTGTACGCGGTCGCCGGTGCCGTCATCGGGACGGCGGCCAAGGTGCTGTACCCGAAGCTGCCCAGCGCGGACGCGGCCTTCGCGACGATAGTCAAGGACGAACTGCCCGTCGGCGTACGCGGTCTGGTGCTGGCCGCCGCGCTCGCCGCGGTGATGTCCACGTCCTCCGGTGCGCTGATCGCCTGCGCGACCGTGGCCAACAACGACATCTGGTCGCGGCTGCGGGGCGTGGTCGCCAAGGACGGCGGGGAACGGGACGAGGTGAAGGGCAACCGGGCCTTCATCCTCATCATGGGCGTGGCCGTCATCGTGATCGCCATCGCGCTCAACAACGTCGTCGAGGCACTCACCGTCGCCTACAACCTGCTGGTCGGCGGGCTGCTGGTGCCGATCCTCGGCGGTCTGCTCTGGCGCCGGGGCACGGCGGCGGGTGCTCTGGCAGCCGTGGCCGTCGGCGGCGCGTCCGTGATCGGGCTGATGGCGGGATACGGAATCCTCGCCAACGAGCCGGTCTACTACGGGCTGATCGCCTCGTTCGCGGTGTACGTCATCGTCTCGCTGGCGACGAAGCCGACCGACGCGGCCGTCCTGACCGCGTGGCGCGAGCGGCTGGCCGGGCGGGGGGCCGGCGATCCGGCCGGCACCCCGGAGCCGGCGACCGTCTGACCGGTCTGCCGGCCGGCCCGACGTCTGGCCGGCTGACCGACCGGGCCACGGCCCGAGCCGGATCGTGGTCCGACTGCCCGACTACCCGGCCGCATCGTGGTCCGACTGCCCGGCCGGACCGAGATTCCGCCCCTGGCACACTGATTAACGTATGAACGCCCACAAGGCGTACATGGCCCGACGAAAGGTACCCGCACCCATGAGCAGCAACGAAACGCCGCGCGGCCCGGTCGACTCCTCGCGCGTGCCCCGGTACGCCGGACCCGCGACGTTCGCCCGGCTGCCGCGGCTCGACGAGGTCGGTACCGCCGATGTCGCCGTCGTCGGCGTGCCTTTCGACTCCGGTGTCTCCTACCGCCCCGGCGCACGCTTCGGCGGCAACGCCATCCGCGAGGCCTCGCGGCTCCTGCGCCCCTACAACCCGGCGCAGGACGCCTCGCCCTTCGCCCTGGCCCAGGTCGCCGACGCCGGTGACATCGCCGCGAACCCGTTCAACATCAACGAGGCCGTCGAGACCGTCGAGGCCGCGGCCGACGACCTGCTCGCCACCGGCGCCCGGCTGATGACGCTCGGCGGCGACCACACCATCGCGCTGCCGCTGCTGCGTTCCGTCGCCAAGAAGCACGGCCCCGTCGCCCTGCTCCACTTCGACGCGCACCTGGACACCTGGGACACCTACTTCGGCGCCGAATACACCCACGGCACCCCGTTCCGCCGTGCCGTCGAGGAGGGCATCCTCGACACCGAGGCGCTCTCCCACGTCGGTACCCGCGGCCCGCTGTACGGCAAGCAGGACCTCACCGACGACGCCAAGATGGGCTTCGGCATCGTCACCTCCGCCGACGTCATGCGGCGCGGCGTCGACGAGATCGCCGACCAGCTGCGGCAGCGCATCGGCGACCGGCCGCTCTACATCTCCATCGACATCGACGTGCTCGACCCGGCGCACGCCCCCGGCACCGGCACCCCCGAGGCCGGCGGACTCACCTCGCGCGAGCTCCTGGAGATCCTGCGCGGACTCTCCTCGTGCAACCTGGTCTCGGCCGACCTGGTCGAGGTCGCCCCGGCCTACGACCACGCGGAGATCACCTCCGTCGCCGCCTCGCACACGGCGTACGAACTGACGACGATCATGTCCCGTCAGATCGCGGCGGCGAAGGGGGCGCGGGGCAAGTGAGTCACGACCACGACGACCGGCCGCAGCTCACGGCGGCCCAGGCCGAGGCGGCCCTGAACCCTCCGTCCGGCCGCAACGGCGGCGACCTCGTCGTCGAGACCCTCCAGGGCCTCGGCGCCACCACCGTCTTCGGGCTGCCCGGTCAGCACGCGCTCGGCATGTTCGACGCGCTGCGCCGCTCCTCGCTCTCGTACGTCGGACTGCGCGTCGAGAACAACGCGGGCTTCGCCGCCGACGCCTACGGCCGGATCACCGGCGAGGTCGCGCCCCTGCTGCTCTCCACCGGTCCGGGGGCCCTGACCTCCCTGGCCGCGCTCCAGGAGGCGGCCGCGGCGTCGGCGCCCGTGCTGGCGATCTCCAGCCAGATCCCCAGCGCCGGGCTCGGCGGCGGACGCCACGGCTATCTGCACGAGCTCCGCGACCAGAAGGCGTCCGTCCGCGACATCGTGAAGTCCGTGCACACCGTGCGCACGGCCTCGCAGATCCCGTCCGCGATCGCCGCCGCCTGGGAGTCCGCGCTGACGGCCCCGCACGGCCCGGTCTGGGTGGAGATCCCGCAGGACGTGCTGCTCGCCGAGACGGTCCTGCCCGTGGTCAGCGCGCTCGACGCCACCCCGCGCGAGCTGTACCCGCGCCCCGAGCTGACCCTCGCGGCCGCCCGTCTGCTGTCGGACGCCGAGCGTCCGGCGATCATCGCGGGCGGCGGAGTCGTACGGTCCGACGCGGCCGGCAAGCTGCGTGCGCTCGCCGAGAAGATCAACGCCCCGGTCGTCACCACCTTCGGCGGCAAGGGCGCCTTCCCCTGGGAACACCCGCTCTCGCTCCGCTCCTGGCTGGAGGACCGGTACACCACCGACTTCCTGGAGGACGCCGACGTCCTGCTGGTCGTCGGATCGGGACTCGGCGAACTCTCCTCGAACTACCACACGTTCGCCCCGCGCGGCCGTGTCGTGCAGATCGAGGCCGACGCCGGGAAGCTGGAGTCCAACCACCCCGCGCTCGGCATCCACTCCGACGCCCGGGAGGCCCTCGCCGACCTCCTGGACGCCGTGGAGCCCCGCGAGGACGACACCGCTCCGGAGCGCGTCAGGTCGCTGCTGGCGAAGGTCCACGAGCGGATCGCGGCCCAGGACCTCGCCCTGGAGCAGCAGGTGCTGGCCTCGGTCCGCGAGGCACTGCCCGACACCTCACCCAGCTTCTGGGACATGACGATCCTGGCCTACTGGGCCTGGTCCGCCTTCGACGCCCGTCATCCCAACACGATGCACTCGGCGCAGGGCGCGGGCGGTCTCGGCTACGGCTTCCCCGCCGCGATCGGCGCCGCGGCGGCCGACCGGACCAGGCCGGTGCTCGCGGTCTCGGGGGACGGCGGCGCGATGTACTCGATCGCCGAACTCGCCACCGCCCGGCAGTACGACCTGCCCGTCACCTGGCTGATCGTCGACGACGGGGGCTACGGCATCCTGCGGGAGTACATGACGGGCGCCTTCGGGGAAGCCACGGCGACCGAACTCTCCCGCCCGGACTTCGTCGCACTCGCCGAGTCCTTCGGCGTGCCCGCGGTCCGTACGACACCCGAGGCCCTGGCCGCCGACCTCGGCAAGGCCCTCGCGGCCCCCGGCCCGTCGGTGGTGGTGCTCCCGGCGCTGCTGAGGATGTTCGAGCCGACGCACCTCTGAGCCCGCCCCCTCGCCCGGTCCGGAGCCGGCTTCCGGCCCGGACCCGGCGAGGGGCAACGGCGTGGCGTCGGTCACTGCGCCCGGCCCGGAGGTCTGGCGCCACGGGCCGGCACCAGGGGTGGCCGACCAGGCTGTGTCCCAGACCATAGGTCGGTTTGTCCGCTTCCATGCATCATGTCCGGGTGCTCCGTCGGGGCGACCAGCGAGACAGTGCGGAGGACGGCATGGCCCACCAGCGATTGACCCGGTACTCCCGCGCCGCGTTCCGAGCCGCCCTGGTCGGCGGAGTTCTCGCCCCCGCGGCCCTGGCGGCGTCGCCTGCCACCGCAGCCCCGGCCCCTGCCGTCTCCTGCGCCTCGGACCGGGCAGGGCTCGCCGCGGAACTGTCCAAGGACATCACCGCAGCCCTCGAGGGCCACAGGTCCACCACCGCCCTGGCGGTGCAGGACCACCGGACGCACACGAGCTGCACGCTGCGGCCCACCCAGCAGGTCGACTCGGCGAGCGTGGTCAAGGTCACGGTCCTCGCCGCACTGCTCTGGGACGCGCAGAAGGCGGACCGGCCGCTCACCCGGCACGAGGGCGAGCTCTCCACGGCCATGATCACCGAGTCGGACAACGACGCGACCAGTGAGCTGTGGGACAGGCTGGGCCCTGCGAAGGTCAAGGGGTTCCTCAAGGCGGCGGGTATGACCCGCACGGCACTGGACGCCAAGGGCGCGTGGGGGCTCACCCAGATCACCGCCCATGACGAACAGCGTCTGCTGACCCTGGTGACGGCCAGGAACAAGGTCCTCGACGACAGGTCGCGGACCTTCGTCCTGGAGCGGATGCGCAAGGTCGTGCCGGAACAGCGCTGGGGAGTGCCGGCCGGCGCCCCGGGCGACGCGACGGTCCAGCTCAAGAACGGCTGGCTGGAACGGTCCACCCACGGCTGGCGGGTGCACAGCGTCGGCGCGTTCAGCGGCAAGGGCCATGACTACGTGATCACCGTGCTCACGCAGGACAACAGGACGATGCAGGACGGCATCGACACCATTCAGGCCGTCTCCAGGGCGGTCCACGAGAGCATCGGGCCCGCCCGCCCCGCGCACGGCTGATCCCTGCCACCGCTGCCGGCCGGCCCGTCCGCGTCTGCCGGGACGAGTGGTCGTAGGACCGGTCGGCCGGCCCCGGGTCCTACGTCCAACCGCCCCCGTCTACGTCCATCGGCCGAGAATTGTTGCGGAAGGATGAAATCCGCCGCCGGCCGCGTTGGGGACATGCGGTAGGTCAGGCGGGGCGACGGGGCGAATTCAGGAGGCACGGGTGTCGGGCGCGGAGAAGAAGGGCGCGGAGGTACCGGGCGCGGAAGGACCAGGCGCCGGGGAACCGGGCACCGAGGCGCAGGGCTGGGGCCGGCGGCTGACCGGGTACGCCTGGCGCTACCGGCGCAACGTCGTGCTGGCGCTGGGCTCGTCCCTGGCGGGCATGGCCGTCATGGCCCTCGTCCCGCTGATCACCAAGGTGATCATCGATGACGTCGTCGGCAGCCACACCCGTTCCCTCGGCGTGTGGACCGGTCTGCTCATCGGCGCGGCCGTCCTCGTCTACATCGCCACCTTCATCCGCCGCTACTACGGCGGGCGGCTCGCCCTGGACGTGCAGCACGACCTGCGGACCGAGATGTACGGCACGCTCACCCGGCTCGACGGGAAGCGGCAGGACGAGCTCTCCACCGGACAGGTCGTCGGGCGCGCCACCAGCGACCTGCAGCTGATCCAGGGCCTCCTCTTCATGCTCCCGATGACCATCGGGAACATCCTGCTCTTCCTCATCTCCCTGGTGATCATGGCGTGGCTCTCGCTGCCCCTGACCCTCGTCGCCCTCGCCGTGGCCCCCGCGCTGTGGTTCATCGCCCGCCGATCCAAGACCCGCCTCTTCCCCGCCACCTGGTACGCCCAGAGCCAGGCCGCCGCCGTCGCCGGAGTGGTCGACGGGGCCGTCTCCGGGGTCCGGGTCGTCAAGGGGTTCGGCCAGGAGGAGCAGGAGACCGGCAAGCTCCGCGAGGTCAGCCGCAGGCTCTTCGCGGGCCGGCTGCGCACCATCCGGCTGAACTCCCGCTACACCCCGGCGCTCCAGGCCGTTCCCGCGCTCGGCCAGGTCGCGATGCTGGCCCTCGGCGGCTGGCTCGCCACCCGGGGCGAGATCACGCTCGGCACGTTCGTCGCCTTCTCCACGTATCTCGCCCAGCTCGTCGGCCCGGTCCGGATGCTCGCCATGGTCCTCACCGTCGGCCAGCAGGCCCGGGCCGGTGTGGAGCGCGTCCTGGAGCTGATCGACACCGAGCCGTCCATGGCGGACGGCACCAGGACGCTCCCGGCCGACGCCCCCGCGAGCGTGGAGTTCGACGACGTCCGCTTCGGCTATGACGACGACCGGCCGGTCCTGGACGGCTTCTCCCTCACCATCGAGCCGGGCGAGACGGTCGCCGTCGTCGGTGCCTCCGGCAGCGGCAAGTCGACCGTCTCGCTCCTGCTGCCCCGCTTCTACGACGTGTCGCACGGCGCCGTCCTGGTCGGCGGCCACGACGTCCGTGAGCTGACCTGGGACTCGCTGCGGGCCGCCATCGGGCTCGTGCCGGAGGACAGTTTCCTCTTCTCCGAGTCCGTGGGCGCCAACATCGCGTACGGACACCCGGGCGCCACCCAGGAGCAGATCGAGCAGGCCGCGCGGGCCGCCCAGGCGCACGGCTTCATCTCCGAGCTGCCCGACGGCTACGACACCAAGGTCGGCGAGCACGGGCTCACCCTCTCCGGCGGCCAGCGCCAGCGCGTCGCGCTCGCCCGCGCCCTCCTCACCGACCCCCGCCTGCTGCTCCTCGACGACGCCACCTCCGCCGTCGACGCCCGGGTCGAGCACGAGATCCACGAAGTCCTGGCGCAGGTCATGGAGGGCCGCACGACCCTGCTGATAGCCCACCGCCGGTCCACGCTCGGCCTCGCCGACCGCATCGCCGTACTCGACCGGGGGCGGCTCGCCGACATCGGCACGCACGCGGAGCTGGAGCGCCGCTCGGCGCTCTACCGGCGGCTGCTCACCGACCCGGACGAGCTGGGCGGCACCTCTCCCGGCCACCAGCCGTCGGCGGTCGCGGCGCCGGAGGACGACTTCGCCCTCCAGGAGGAGCTGGACGCCGAGTTCGACGCCGGGCGCGGGGTCACCCCCGGACTCTGGATCCGCAAGGAGGAGGAGCGCGACGCGGCGGCCGCCGGCATGCCCGCCACTCCCGAGCTGCTCGCCCAGGTCGACGCGCTGCCGCCCGCCACCGACGTCCCCGCCATCGACGAGGCGAGCGCGGTGCGCCCGGAGAAGTCGTACGGGCTGCGCAGGCTGCTGCACGGCTTCGGGGCCGCGCTGCTGGCGAGCCTGGCGCTGGTCGCCGTCGACGCGGGCATGGGCCTGCTCCTGCCCGTGCTGATCCGGCACGGCATCGACGACGGTGTCACGAAGATGGCGCTCGGCGCGGTCTGGGCGGCGGCCGGCTTCGGGCTGCTCGCCGTGCTCGTGCAGTGGGCGGCGCAGATCGGTGAGACCCGGATGACGGGCCGCACCGGCGAACGCGTGCTGTACTCCCTGCGCCTCAAGATCTTCGCGCAGCTCCAGCGGCTCGGTCTCGACTACTACGAGCGCGAGCTGACCGGCCGGATCATGACCCGGATGACGACCGATGTAGACGCTTTGTCGACATTCCTGCAGACCGGTCTGGTCACCGCCTTCGTCTCCGTCGTCACCTTCTTCGGCATCACGGTCGTGCTGCTCGTCCTCGACGTCCAGCTGGCCCTGGTCGTCTTCGCGACGCTGCCGCTGCTGATCGTCGGCACGGTCTTCTTCCGCCGCAAGAGCGTGAAGGCGTACGAGCTGGCCAGGACACGCATCAGCGTCGTCAACGCCGACCTCCAGGAGTCCGTCTCCGGGATGCGGATCGTCCAGGCGTTCCGGCGCGAGCGCGACGGCGCCGAGCGGTTCGCGGCGCGCAGCGACCACTACCGCCAGGCCAGGGTGCGCGGGCAGTGGCTGATCTCGGTCTACTTCCCGTTCGTCCAGCTGCTGGCCTCGGTCGCGGCGGCCGCCGTGCTGATCGTCGGCGCAGGCCGGGTCGACAACGGCACGCTGACCACGGGCGCGCTGGTCGCCTATCTGCTCTACATCGACCTGTTCTTCGCCCCCGTGCAGCAGCTGTCCCAGGTCTTCGACGGCTACCAGCAGGCCACCGTCTCGCTCGGCCGCATCCAGGAACTCCTGCGGGAGCCGACCTCCACCGCCGACCACGAGAAGGCGCAGGACGTGACCTCGCTGCGCGGTGAGATCGCGTTCGAGGACGTGTCGTTCGCGTACGCCGGCGAGGAGGAGGCCCTCACCGGCATCGATCTGCGCATCCCGGCGGGCCAGACGGTCGCATTCGTCGGCGAGACGGGCGCCGGCAAGTCCACGCTGGTCAAGCTCGTCGCCCGCTTCTACGATCCGACGAGCGGACGGGTCACGGCGGACGGTACGGATCTGCGCCGGCTCGACAGGACGGCGTACCGGCACCGGCTCGGAGTCGTACCCCAGGAGGCATACCTCTTCGAGGGGACGGTCCGTGACGCCATCGCCTACGGACTTCCCGAGGCCACCGACGCGCAGGTGGAGGCGGCGGCCCGGGCGGTCGGCGCCCACGACATGATCGCCACCCTGGAGGACGGCTATCTGCACGAGGTCGCCGAACGGGGCCGCAATCTCTCGGCCGGCCAGCGGCAGCTGATCGCACTCGCCCGCGCCGAACTGGTCGACCCCGACATCCTGCTGCTCGACGAGGCCACCGCGTCCCTCGACCTCGCCAGTGAGGCCCAGGTCAACCAGGCCACCGACCGGCTGGCGGGCCGGCGCACCACGCTGGTGGTCGCCCACCGGCTGACGACGGCGGCGCGCGCCGACCGGGTCGTGGTGATGGACCGGGGCAGGGTCGCCGAGGACGGCACGCATGACGAGCTGCTGGCCAGGGAAGGCGCCTACGCGCGGCTGTGGCGCACCTTCATAGGGGAGGACATGGGAGAGGACACTCCGGCAGGCGTATGACCCCGGTCCGCAACTGAAAGCCCGGCCCCCGCGTCGTACACCCATGCGTACGTGTGTTCAGTGGAGGCCGGAGTGTTCGATGAAGCGGGCGGGATGAACGGGGTGGACGGCGTGGCGGGATCACTGAGGCCATCGGAACGGCCGAGGCCGGGGGCGGGACGGCGCATGGCGGCGGCGTTCCTCGTCCTGCCGCTGCTCGGGGCCCTCGGCCTGGTGCTGGGGCCCACCGGAGCGGCCCCGGCGCATGCCGCGTCGGCCTGCTCCGGGCGGCTGGTCAAGACGGTGTCGTTCGCCACCGGTTCGCTGCGTGTCTACAAGAGCCGCGCCTACGCGTGCGCCGTGACCGTCGCCAGGGAGCCGGGGGCACGCCGGGCGATGCGGGTGTCGCTCCAGCCGCGCGGCGGCCGGGCGGTCGTCGACAGCGGCAGGTTCACGAAGCTGGCCGGCCCGGTCACGGTGCACGCGCTGAACCGCTGCGTCCGGGCGTCGGGTTCCGTCGGCGGCTCCTCCGGTTCCACTGGATGGATCTTGTGCTGACACGCGAACAGGTCTGGCGTGGGAGGTGTCACCCCCGCTAGGTTCACGGCCACTGTCGTGAATCAAGGGGAGGGTGCATGCGCAAGGCGCTCAGAGGCGTTCTGTCGCTCGCGGTGCTCATAGGCACAGTGAGTGCGACCGGCGCCTCGGCCGGTGCGGCCACCGCCGCAGTACCGGCCGAGAAGCAGAGCAGCGGCTCCGTCAGCAGCAGCGGCGAGAGCAGCAGCGAGGACATCAAGGACCGCATCCTGGCCATCCCGGGAATGAGTCTGACCCAGGAGAAGCCGTACCCCGGTTACCGCTACTTCGTCCTCAACTACACCCAGCCGGTCGACCACAGGAACCCGTCCAAGGGAACCTTCCAGCAGCGCGTCACCCTGCTGCACAAGGACACGACCCGGCCCACGGTCTTCTTCACCGGCGGCTACAACGTCTCCACGAACCCCAGCCGCAGTGAGCCGACGCAGATCATCGACGGCAACCAGGTGTCCCTGGAGTACCGGTTCTTCACCCCGTCCCGCCCCGCGCCCGCCGACTGGTCGAAGCTCGACATCTGGCAGGCCGCCAGCGACCAGCACCGGGTCTTCAAGGCGCTGAAGAAGATCTACTCCGAGAACTGGCTCACCACCGGAGGCTCCAAGGGCGGCATGACCGCCACCTACTTCGAGCGCTTCTACCCCAAGGACATGGACGGCGTCGTCGCCTACGTCGCCCCCAACGACGTGGTGAACAACGAGGACTCGGCGTACGACCGGTTCTTCGCACGCGTCGGCACCAAGGAGTGCCGGGACCGGCTGGGCGGTGTCCAGCGCGAGGCCCTCGTCCGCCGGGAGGCCCTGGAGAAGAAGTACGAGGCGTACGCCGCCGAGAACGGCCTGACCTTCGACACCGTCGGCTCGCTCGACAAGGCGTACGAGGCCGTCGTCATGGACTACGTCTGGGCGTACTGGCAGTACAGCCTGCTCGCCGACTGCGACTCCATCCCGGCCGACGCCCCGAACGCCACCGACGAGGAGATCTGGGACTCCATCGACGGCATCTCGGGCTTCTCCGCCTACGCGGACCAGGGCCTCGGGACCTACACGCCGTACTACTACCAGGCCGGCACCCAGCTCGGTTCGCCCGACATCCAGCAGCCCTGGCTCGGGAACCTGAGCCGCTACGGCTACCAGCCGCCGCGCAACTTCGTGCCGCGCTCCATCCCGATGAAGTTCCAGCCCTCGGTCATGCGTGACGTGGACAGCTGGGTCAGGAACAACGCCCGGAACATGCTGTACGTCTACGGCGAGAACGACCCCTGGGGTGCCGAGCCCTTCCGTCTCGGCAAGGGCGCCCGGGACAGCTACGTCTACACCGTGCCGGGTGGCAACCACGGCTCCAAGGTCGCCGGCCTCGTCGCCGACGAGAAGGCGAACGCCACCGCGGCCATCCTGCGCTGGGCCGGGGTGGCGCCGGCGGCCGTCGAGGCCGACCCGGCGAAGGCCAGGCCCCTCGCGAAGTTCGACGCCCGCCTGGACGTGCGGGACGACGAACTGAAGCGGGACCGGGGCACGCTGCGCCCGTAGCCCCGCCGCGCCGCGCCGAAGTGGGCCGTGTCCACCGGGTGTTGTTCACACCCGGTGGACACGGCCCACAGGTCTGTCACCGCCCGGCCCTGACCGGCGCCGGCGGTGCTCAGCTCCGGTACGACAGCCCGAAGCCGACGGGATACAGCGTCTGAGCGGGAGCGTCCGCCCGCTGCACCGGGACCGGGAGCCTGCCCTCCGGGCGGGCCCGCCCGGCGATCACGCGGGCGGCGGCCCGCAGCTCGACGTCCGTCCAGCAGTAGGCGGCGAGGCTCGCGGCGTAGCCCGTCCCGGCCAGCTGGGCGATGTCGTACGGATTGCGGATCGCGAGCGTGATCACCGGGACGCCGGCCGCCGCGAGTGCGCCGACCAGGGTGCGCTGGGAGCTCGACGCCGAGACGTTGTACGTGGCGACGATCACCGCGTCCTTCCCCTCCGCCGCGGCCACGGCCTCGGCGATCTTCGCCTGGGAGGGTGCCGTGCCGGTGGACAGCGCCGTCGCCGCGAAGCCCAGCTCCTCGAACGCCCCCGCGAGCGTGGTGGTCGGGGGGCCGGTCGTGCCGGAGGGCGACGCCGGATCGGCGCCGGCCACCAGGAGGTTCCTGAGGGACCGGCGGGAGAGCGGCAGCAGCGAACCGGTGTTGGCCAGCAGCGTGGTCGTCCGCTCGGCGATCCGGTCGGCGGCGGCGAGATGCGACGGGATGCCGATGGTGCGTTCGACGCCCCGGTGGGTGACGTACGGGTCGCGGAACAGCCCGAGCTTCGTCTTCAGCCGCAGGATGCGCAGGATCGATTCCTCGATGCGTGCCTCGCTGATCTCGCCGCTCTTCACGGCGTTCAGCACGGCGTTCCAGGCGACCTCGAGGTCCGGCGGGTTGAGCAGCTGGTCCACGCCTGCCAGCAGCGCGAGGACGGGGACGCGCTCGTCGCCGTACTTCGTGCGGACACCCTCCATCCCCAGGGCGTCCGTGACCACGACTCCGTCGTAGCCGAGCTCCTCGCGCAGGATGCCGGTGAGGATCGGCCGGGACAGGGTGGCCGGGTCCTCCGACGGGTCCAGGGCCGGCACCACGATGTGCGCCGTCATGATGGAGTCGATGCCCGCGGCGATCGCCGCCCGGAACGGCGGGGCGTCGAGCTCCGCCCACTGCTCGCGGGTGTGGTGGATGACGGGCAGGCCGGTGTGGCTGTCGGTGCTGGTGTCCCCGTGGCCGGGGAAGTGCTTGGCGGTGGAGGCGATCCCCGAGCTCTGATACCCCTTCACCTGCGCGGCGACCATGCCGGCGACCGAGTCCGGGTCGGAGCCGAAGGAGCGTACGCCGATGACGGGATTGGCCGGGTTGACGTTGACGTCCGCGTCAGGGGCGTAGTTCTGGTTGATGCCCAGCGCCGCCAGCTCGGCCCCGGCGATCCTCCCCGCAGTGCGCGCGTCCGAGCGTGAGCCGCCCGCGCCCAGTGCCATCGCGCCCGGCAGCAGCGTCGCGGGCTCGCCGACGCGGCACACGATGCCGTGCTCCTGGTCGGTGGAGACGAGGAGCGGCAGCGGGGTGGGCCCGGCGAGCCCGGCGCGCTGGATGCCGTTGGAGAGGCCGGCGATCTGGTGCGGGTCGCGGGTGTTGTGCGCCCAGGCGAAGTAGATGATGCCGCCCACGTGGTACGTGGAGATGAGCTCGGCGGCGTCACGGACCCCGATCTCGGCGAGGTTGGCGTCGATGTCAGCCTGGTCGGGCTCGGTGGCGGAGTGCCCGTACACCCGCATCACGAAGAGCTGGCCGACCTTCTCCTCCAGGCTCATCCGGGCGATGAGCCGCTTGAGACGGCTGTCCGTGGAGGTGGCGGCGGTCACGGCCGCCTGCGCGGCGCCGGGCAGAACGCCGACGCCGGTCGCCGCGGCCGCGGCGGTGGCCGCCGTGGCGGTGAGGAGGGTGCGTCTGGAGGTGCGGTGGTGCACGTGAGCCCCTTCCGGTGCTGAAAGAAACTTCCAAGAAGGTACGGATATATGGAAAGTAACTACCAGTCAAGGGGATCGTCGAGAACGGTGTGACACGCGAAAGGGCGCGCGAAGGGCGTGTGGTGTCCCGACGAGGTACCTCCCGCCGCCCGACCGCCTGGTCAGGCCCGCTGCCGGGAGCGGGAGCCGGGGCTACTGCTTCGGTGCGCCGAGCCGCAACAGGTGCTCCCGCCCCGCGGCCAGCAGCTCCGGCAGTCCGGGGGCTCCGGCGTACCACCGCTTCTCGTACTCCCAGCACACCCAGCCGTCGGCAGCCGGTGTGTCCAGGCATTCCTTCAGCGGCAGCACCCCGGCGCCGAGGGGCAGGGGTGTGGTGTCCTCGGCGGAGGCGATGTCCTTCACCTGTACGTATCCGAGGTGCGGGGCCAGCACCGCGTGGCTCGCCGCAGGGTCCTCGCCGGCCAGCCAGGTGTGCATGACGTCCCAGATCGCGCCGATCTGCCCGTGCCCGACGGTCCCCACCACGCGGGCCACATCGGCTCCGGCGCGGTGCGAGTCATGGGTCTCCAGCAGGATCCGTACGCCCATGTCGGCGGCGTACGGGGCGGCGGCCCCCAGCCGTCGCGCGGCGACCGCGTCGGCCTCGGCGGGGTCCTGGTCCCCGCCGCCGGGGAACACCCGGACGTACGCCGCACCCAGGTCGTGCGCCAGCTCCACCAGCGCGGCGAGCTCCGCGAGCACCGGCTCGTCCTCACCCCCGGCCGCGACCCTCACGTACCCGGCGACGGTCAGGATCTCGACCCCGCCCCGCTTGAACTCATCTGCCACGGCGGCCCGCTCGGCCGGGGTCAGTCCGGGGTGCACCGGTTCCTCCGGATGAGCGCGCAGCTCGACCCCCTGGTAGCCGTTCCCGGCTGCGAGCCGCACCACGTCCGCGACGGGCATCCCCGGCACTCCGAGGGTCGAGAAAGCGAGCTTCACGATGAGTCCTTCCGCTGGGGTTCCGGTGCGGGAACGGCCTGGTGTCACCCCGGCTCCTGCCCGTCGCTCCGGCCGTCACTCCTGCGTGACGTCCAGCCTACGGGCCCTCATCCCGTGCCCCGCAGCAGTCGCTCCAGGCTGCCCAGGAGCTGCAGCGCGTCCTCACGCCGTTCGCCGTCCAGGGGCCGCGCGGCGCTCACCGCCGGCTGCGTGGCGAGCACGCGCAGGGCGGCCGCCGCCTGCCGGGCGAACATCGCCAGCAGGTCCAGCTCACGGACCCCCGACCGGGCCTGCGGGGAGGGGTCCAGCACCTCCAGCACCCCGAGGACGCGCGCGTCGCTGATCAGCGGGGCCGCCATCAGGGCGTCAGGCACGTAGGCGGTGGACTCCGCCAGCGAACGGTCGAAGGACGAGTCCTGGCTCAGGTCGTCCACCACCATCGGCTCACCCGAGCTCGCCACCCAGCCGGCGATGCCGCGCCCCGCGGGGAACCTGCGGCCCACCAGGAACTCCTCGCCCTCCCCGGAGACCGCCTGGAAGACCAGTTCGTCCGCCTCCTCGTCCAGCAGGAAGACGGAGCTGGCCGCGGCCCCGAAGATCGCCCGCGCCACGTCGACGACCGACTGCAGCAGCTCGCGCCGGGCGTCGTCACCGGGGGCGGCGGGGACGGCGAAGGGCGCCGGGGGAAGAGTGGCATCAGTTCTCGGAGTCGTCACTGGTATCTCCTGCCGCTGTGGAAGGACGCGGGCCGGCGTGCACGTTGGCCGCGGACAGATAGAGGGCGTTCTTGAGCTGGAAGACCGTCATGCTGGGGTGACCGGAGAGGACACGGGCGCAGAGCCCGGCGACGTACGGGGTGGCGAAGCTGTTGCCCGTGGTGCGGATCGTCCTGCCGCCCAGCCAGGGCACGGACACGTTCTGCCCCGGCCCGAAGAACTCCACCGGGGGGTCCGGGTTGTACAGGTGGAGCTCGGCGTCCTCCTGGTGGCTGCCCACGGAGATCACCGAGGCGAACCGCCAGGGAAAGCTCTCCACCGGGGTGTTGTGGGCCGACGCGACGATCACCGTACGGCCGAAGTAGGCGCGGTCGGCGAGGCCGTGCAGCTCCGGCGCGAACCGGGACCGGGTGGTCGACAGGCTCAGGTTCACGACGTCGAAGCGCTGCTCCACGGCCCACCGCAGCCCGGCCATCAGGACGTCACCGGTGCCGGAGAAGCGCTCGCCCAGGACCCGGACACTGTGGATCTCGCAGTCGGGGGCGGTGCGGCGGATGATCCCCGCGCACGCGGTCCCGTGCCCGCAGGTGTCCCCGGTGACGGTCGGCTCGACCGTGATCGACCCGCTCGCCGGATCCTTGACCACCACCCAGGAACTCTCCACCGGCCCGACCAGTGGATGGTCCCGCTCCACACCGGAGTCCACCACGCACACCCGCACCCCGCGCCCGGTCGCCTGCCGCGCGGGCAGGCCGCCCGGAGGCCCCTCGTCCGCGGGTACCGGCACGTCGTCCGGGCCGCGCCCGCGCAGGCTCCAGGTCAGCCCCTGCCCCGGCACGGTCCCCCCTCCGCTGGTTCCCATCGGTCAGCTCCTGTCCGTCGTGGTGACCATGGCCTCGTCCGGCACGCAGCCGGCGGCCCGGCGGGCCCCCGGCAGATGCCCCTTGCTCGTGAAGTGCTCCCGTGCCGAACGCGCCGAGGCAAGGGCGGGACCCCGCCGCCCCAGGGCGAACAGGGTGCGGGCACGGTCCAGCTCGGCCGTCGCCCGGACCAGTGGGGAGTCCGTCAGCAGCGATGCCCGCACGGCCCGCTCCGCGTGGTCGGCCGCCTCCACCGGACGTCCGGCGGCGGCCGCCAGCCGGCCGCGCAGTCCGTTCAGGTCGACGGCGTCCGCGCGGCTCAGCTCCGCGGCGGTCCCGACGCCCGCGATCCAGACCGCCGCCCGACGCGTCCGGCCCTCGTCGAGTTCGATCCGGGCGGCGTCCAGCGCCACGGCCGTCCGCATCCCGCCCGCGTCGGCGTGCCGGGCCGCCTCGTCCGCCGCCGCCAGCAGCTCCAGCGCCGCGCCGGTGTGCCCGAGCAGCGCCTCCACCGCGGCCCGGAAGACCGGCAGGAACACCTCTGCCTCGGCGAACCGCAGTTTCCCGGCCAGCTCCTGTGCCTCGGCGAGGCAGGCATGTGCCTCGTGCGGCCGGTCCTGGAGCGCGTACAGCACGGCCAGGGGGCAGTTCAGGGTGAGCCTGACCGTCGGGCGGCCCTCTCCGTGCGCGTCCAGGAGTGCGCGGCAGCGCGCCACCGCCTCCGGGGCCGGCACCGGACCGCGCCAGAGGGAGATGCCGATGGCTCCGAGCGCACCGGCCCGCTCCGGTTCGGCTCCCGCCAGGACCGCCTGTTCCAGGGCGCACGCCTGATCGCGCTCCGCCTCCTCGTGCCGGCCTGCCTGCTGGAGGTGCTGGGCGAGCCTCAGGTGCGACCGGGCCCGGCCGACCGCGTCGCCCGCCGCCTCGAAGACCGGCAGCACCGCCCGCGCCGTGGCCGTGAGCCCCGCGCCGGGACCCGCGGGGTCCAGTACGGCGAGCGCGAGTCTGGCGTGCGCCGACTCCACCGTCGCGGAGTCCATGTCGCGTACCTGGCGCAGCAGTCGGGCCCCGCTCACGGTCTGCCCGAGTGCCACCCGCACCTCACCGAGCCTGCGAACCGAGCCCGCGTCGTCGGGGTCGAGTCCGACGGCACGCTCCAGCAGGCTGTGCGCCCAGGCCAGGTCGGACCGGGCAGCGGCCTGGGCCCCGGCTCTGCCCAGCGCCGTCGCGGCGCGGGTCCGCAACTGCCCGGTCCTGGCATCGAGCAGCCCGAGTTCGGTCCGGTAGCGGCAAGCGCGTTCGAGATGACCGCCGACGGCGCCGTCCCCGGCCCGCAGCACCCTGGGCAACTCGGCCGCCCAGGCGTGGCGGTCCGCCTTGGCGCGCTTGGACAACGACGCGTACGTCACCTCGTGCACCAGCCCGCTGCTGAACCGGTAGGCCGCCGCCTCCGGGCCGCCCGCCGGAGTCGGCTCCACCAGGCGCCGCCGGGTCAGCGCCACCAGTACGTCCTCGATGCGGCCCAGGTGACGGGCCCGGTCGGGAGAGGGGACGCTCACGGTCGCGGAGCCCCGCACCGCCGCCGGCAGCGTGGACGTCTCCAACTGCAGGAGTTCCACCGAGGTGAACTCACGGCCGATCACGGCGGCGAGATCGACGACGGTCCGCTCGTTCCGGGCCAGCGCCCCGATCCGGGCGCCGAGCAAGGCCTGGAGTGTGGGCGGCAGTCCGGCGGCGGAGCCGTCCGCGGCTCCGCCGGCCCGGCCGTCGACCAGCAGCTGTTCCAGATGGAGCGGGTTGCCCTCGGCGCGGGACAGCAGCCGCTCGTCCACCGGCCCCGCCCCGCCGTCGAGCCGGGTCAGCCGCCCGGCGAGCCGGACACTGTCCTCGTGCGGCAGCCCCGTGAGCTGGAGGCAGCCCGTGGCGTCGGCCGTCCCGTCGGGGCGGCCGACACAGAGCAACAGCACCCGTGCGGGGCCCGAGCTCTCGGCCAGACGTTCCAGTGTGCGCATCAGCAGGGGAGCCGCCTCGTGCGCGTCGTCCAGCACCAGTACGAAAGGCCGCTCCCGGGCGGCCCTGCCCAGCGCCGTCGTCAGTGCGGCACACATGTCCTCGAACGGGGCGTTCGGGGTGCCGTCGCGCAGCAGTCCCTCCGACAGCAGGGTCATCGCGTCGTCGGAGGCCGCGCCCGTGCCGGGGCCGCCGTCCTCCGGCCGGTCCGCGGCGAGGGCGAGCGGTGGCAGGGCGCGCAGGGCGTCGGCGAGGGGAGTGAGCGTGCCCTGGTCCCCGTGCCCGCGGCACCGGCCCGCGCCGTAGCCGAGGGCGCCCGAGGCGGAGCGCCGCGCCAGCCATTCACGTATCAGCCGGGTCTTGCCGATACCGGGCTCCCCGGTCACCCGCAGCAGACCGGTCCGTCTGCCGAGCACGGTGTCCGACAGGGCCGCGTCCAGTGCGCCCTGCTCGGCGAGGCGCCCGACGAAGGGCACGTCGAAGCGCCGCAACAGCGCCGGGTCGTCCGCGCCCAGGGCCAGCAGCCGGTGGGCCTCCACACTGTCCTGCTTGCCCTTCAGCCGGAGCGGCCCGGTGGGCTCGGCGGAGACCGTGGGACCGGCGGCCAGCAGGGTGTCCGGGCCGATGAGGATCTCGCCCGCCCCGGCGTTCTGCTCCAGGCGGGCGGCGATGTTGACGGTCTCCCCCGACACCAGGGCCTGGCGGGCAGTCGCGTCGCCACCGGCCACCACCTGACCGGTGTTGACCCCGATACGGGTGGCGAGCCGGATGCCGAGCGTGGTGTGCAGTTCCTCGTTGAGCGCGGCCAGCGCGTCCCGCATCCCCAGCGCCGCCGCCAGCGCGCGCCTGGCGTCGTCCTCCCTGACGACCGGTACGCCGAACACGGCCATCACCGCGTCGCCGATGAACTTCTCCGGGGTGCCGCCCTGCGCCACGATCTGTGAGCTCATCGCCTCGAAGTACCGCAGCGTCACCGTGCGCAGCGTTTCCGGGTCCAGCACTCCCGAAAGCGCGGTGGAGCCGACGAGATCGCAGAAGAGCACCGTCACCGGCTTGCGTTCGTCCTCCACGGGGGCGGGGGCGGGGGCGGCGGCGACGGCGCACGGCGTTCCGCAGGACGAGCAGAACCGCGCGTCGTCCGGCAGGTCCTGGCGGCACGTGGGGCAGGTCATGACGATCCCTTCTCTGCGGGCGGTGCTGGTGCTGCCGTGCGGGTACGGGGGCGTGCGTGCCGGCCCGTACCCGCACAGGACCGTCCGGGGTGTGCCCGCGGCGGGACCCCGGTGGCGGACCGCGCCGGTACGCTCAGAACAGGGCGCCGCCGGCGATCTCGCCGTGCGCCCGGACCTCGGGTTCCACCGCGTCCAGCCGGCTCTTGATGTCCAGCAGCACGGCGAGCTCCTCCTCCGTGAGCTCGCTGAGCACCAGGCGCTGCTCGTCGGTGAGCATGTCCACCGGCAGGCCCGCCTCGTACAGCACGTCCGGCAGCACGGGCGGTTCACCTACTCCGGGCGGCCGGGGGGCGGCGTTGCTCTCGGGTGGTCCGGTCATGGGGTGACTCCCGTCGGTGAGGAAGGTCCGGCCCCCCGCGGCGGCGGCGCCGTCGCGGGGCGCCCGAGCCGGACGAACAGCCGGGTGAGCGCGTCGAGGGAGTGCATGGCGCTGACCGTCACGTCGGACTCCTGGCCACGGGTCAGCGGCAGCCGGTCCAGCAGCGCGTGCAGTTCGTCCAGGTGCCCGGTGTCCAGCGCCGCGTGCTCCCGCACCGTCCGCAGGGCGGCGTCCGGCAGGCCGGTCGTGCGCGCGATCCGGGAGGTCAGGTCCGGGGCGGGCGCGTAACCCTCCAGCACCGCGATGTAGCCGAGCAGGGTCACCGGGTGGTGGTGCTCGATCCAGTAGTACTGCGAGCCGGCGAGCGCGGCGACCACAGGTGCGGGCATGGGGCCGAGCGCGTCCCCGGGCAGCGAGCCCGCCGCCCGGATGTCCTCCAGCAGCCAGGCGTCGTGGCCCTGCTCCTCCCGGATGTGCTCGCGCAGATACGCCGCCAGCGGGCCGGCCAGCCGGTCGCCGCTGGCCTCCAGCAGCCTGGCCCTTTCCAGGGCTCGGAGCATCAGCGGAACGGAGGCCCGCACGACCGCGTGCATGGTGCACAGATAGCGGTGGTAGCGCGGCAGCAGGTCCTCGGCGCTCCACATGCGGTCCATCGCGTCGAGGAGCTCCCCGTCCAGCAGCCCCAGGGTGACCCGCAGACGTGCCGAGGTGCTCGGCCCCGCGGCGTTCACCGGGAACCGCCCGCGGCCATGGGGACGACCGGCCGGCGAGCGAGGACCAGGGGTGCGTACGCGGCACAGCCGTGGTGCCGTACGACGCCCACCGGCCCCTCGGCCGCCCCGCGGCCGGCCGCGGCCAGGTCCAGCAGCGCCCCCGCGGCACCCGCCGCCACCGAACGGGCCTCGGCCGCCACCCGGTTGTCGGTACCCAGGGCGCGGCACCCGTCGCAGTAGGAGGCGCCGCCCGAAGGCGCACCGGAGCGGGCGGCCAGGTGCGCAGGTCCGACCGTACGGATCATGCGCAGCACCGGCGACTCCAGGGCCCGCCGGCGTACGGCCTCCCAGTCGTCCGTGGCGATGTGCCCGAGGTACAGATGGCCGGGGGCCGGCCGCAGGTCCACGGTGTCCTGGTTGCAACAGGCCAGTACCGCCCCGTCGAAGGCGACCACGGGCCAGGCGGCCATGGCGCACGGGGAGACTTCACCCGCCTCGGGACCGGTCCTGGCGGGCGCGGCCCAGGAAGCCGCCCGGCCGAACGGCCGGACCTCGTTGACCAGCGAGGGCACCTGGCCGCCGAACTCCTCGTCGACGGCCCGGGTGATGTCCGCGAGATAGGGGTCGTCCGCTCCCGTGCCGGTGAGATGGAAACTCACCGCCACACCCGCCTCCCGGACGCGGTGCACCGCACGGAACACATCGGCCCGGGGGATCTCCCGTTCGTGAGGGGCGTCGAGACTGGCGGAGAAGTGGTCCACGCCCTCGATCGCCCGCAGGACCTGCGGCGGAACGCGCCCGGAGCGTGCGAAGAACATGCCGCTGAGCAGCGCCGTACGCGATCCGGCGGCGCGGGCGCGGGCGCTCAGCTCCCGGACGAGCCCGGGCAGCAGCAGCGGTTCACCCCCGGTCAGCATCACCACGTCGGGTCGGTTCTCCTCGGTGAACGAGCCGACGAAGCGCACGAGATGGCCCGCGTCCGGCTCCTCCCGTGTCGTCAGGGACGATCCGGTCGAGCAGTGGGAACAGCTCAGGGGGCAGCGTCGGGTGAGGCCGAGCAGCAGGCCGGCGGCGGGGAAGGGCCGCCGTCCGACGAGTTCGCCGAGTTCCATGCGGGGCCGCCTCCTTCTGGGGGGCCGGGAGCGCGCGTACCGAAGGGGCCGTTGTCCGTCGGCCCACCGGCGTGCGCGGAAGCGTCCCCAGGGTGCGGCGTGACGGTTCGACGACGGTCCGAGGACGCTTCGGGAGCGGTATGTTCCCTGCTCAGCGAGGGTCCGCACCCGGCACCGGACCAGTGGTGCGGCGGGCGTACCCCCTGCGAACTGGGCCGATACCGGAGCCATACCGCCGTCGAAGCGATCGCCAGGCGGGGCGTCCTAACTTTCTCGGCAACGGCAGGCAACGGCCCGCCCACCGGAACCCGGAACCTCGGGGCTCCCGGGAACCAGTGCAGTCACGAGTGGACGGAGACCACCATGTCCGAGAACACCAAGCCCGCCGCCGACGACAACAACGAGACCCCCGAGGTCGAGGCGCACTCCGTGCTGGACCTCCAGGAGACGGCCGCCCAGGAGATCGAGGCTCCGGGCAGCTGTGTCAGCGTGCTCAGCGTCGTCATGGACGCCAACTGACCGGAGACACCAGGGCGGCGCCACGGAGGCCGGGGACAGGCCCTCCCGCCGTGGCGCCCGGCCGGTCGGTGATGTGGGGCGGTTCCGTCTTGACGGAGCCGCCCCACCGCCGCTTCCGGCCCCGACCCGTGCGAGGCGTCCTCCCACCTGAACGGCCCCGCACCCCTCGTTACGGCCCCGACCATCACCGGGAGTTCACGATGACCATGCCGCTGAGCGGCAACAGGGATTTCCGGCTGCTCTGGCTGAGTGGCCTCTTCGCGGTCCTGGGCGGACAGATGAGTGCCCTCGCCCTTCCTCTCCTGGTACTCAAGGAGACCGGTTCCGCGGTGCAGGCCGGAGCTGTCGGAACGGTGTCCGTGGGAGCCGTGCTGCTCACGATGCTGCCCGGCGGGGTGATGGCGGACCGTGTCGAACGCCGCCGGCTGATGAGGCTGTGCGACGTCGGCAGCCTGACCGTGGTCACCGCCCTCGCCGCGGCCGTCTGGTCCGGTCACACCCCGATGGCACTCGTCCTGCTCGTCGCCGCGGCGGGTGCGGTGCTCAGCAGCGTCTACGGGCCGGCAGCCTTCGGCCTGATGCGCGCGGTCGTCCCGGCCGAGCAGATGGGCACCGCCACCGCACGGCTCCAGGCGCGTACCCACACGGCCCGGCTGGTCGGACCGCTCGTCGGCGGCGCGCTGTTCGGCGTCCACCCGGCCCTGCCGTTCGCCGTCGAGGCACTGGGCCTGCTCCTGTCGACCGTCTGCGTGGCCCTCGTACGCACCCGCTCCCGCGCAAGGAAGACGGCGGGCGCGGTGTTCAGCAGGCGCGAGCTCATGGCGGGCCTGACGTTCCTGTGGGGAATCCCCTATCTGCGGACCGTCCTTCTCGTCTTCGGCCTGGGCATGAACTTCGCGTTCGGGGCACTCACCTTCACCGCCCTGACCGCGTTCTCCGAAGGCGGCCGTTCCGGCATCGGCGGCGGCTTCGTCATCACCTGCGTCTCCGCAGGTGCGCTGGCCGGTGCGCTGCTCGCACCCCGGATCAGCCCCGACCGGCACACCCGGGCCCTGATCCTCGTCACCTGCTGGACCTGTGTGGCGGCGGCCGGAGTGATGGCCTGGATCAGCCGGCCGCTGGTGGCCGGGGTCATGTGCGCGCTCTGCATGTGCCTGTCGACCATCGCCAGCATCGGATTCCTCTCGAAGCTCCTGGTCCTGACCCCGGAGGAACGGGTCGGCCGCGTACAGAGCGCGGCGGGCTTCCTGTCCTCCGTCGTCCAGCCGCTCGGACCGCTGGCCGGCGGGGCGTTGCTGACCGCCTTCGGTGTCCGCTGGGCCTTCACCCTCACCGGTTGCGTGCTGGCCGTCTCCGCCCTCGTGGTCACCTTCGCCGTCTCGGCGCGGGCCGAGCCGTCCCCGCACGACGCGGCGCGGCCCCCCGGCCCTGACCACACAACTGCCGGCGCGAAGAGCGCCGTCCCCGGGGACTGATCCGCGAACCGGGGAGCCCCCGCCCCGAACCGGGGGCGCCACCCCAACGTCCGCGCTCGTGGCGGGCTTCGAGAAGAGAGAGCCGAGCGTGCCAGGGATCCAGGAAACCCAGCTCTACTGCCTCGCCGACCGTACGTACTTCGAAACCCCGGCCCGGCTGCCCGACGAGGAGTCCCGGTACCGGCTCGACACCGACCCGCCTCCGGCCGGCTGGCGCCGGGAGGCCGTCGGTCTGTGGACCTCGCTGGTGCCCGGACACACCGAACCGGCCGAGCAGGGCTGGAAGATCCATGTGTCCACCGTCCCCGACGAGGCCGAGGCCACCCTGCGGGACACCGCCCGGATCTGCCTCCGCCACGGCGTGCCGTTCAAGTTCCTGCGCAGCGAGAAGGCGCTGCTGCTGATGGCGGACAAGCACATGAACCGCAGCGGCGCGGGCAAGTTCATCGCGGTCTACCCGCCCGACGAGACCGTGTTCCTGGCGCTGGCCGACGAACTGTCCCGCGCGCTGGCGGGGCGCCGAGGCCCCTACGTCCTCAGCGATCTGCGGATCGGCGACGCGCCGGTGTACACGCGCTACGGCGCTTTCGTCCCCCGCTGGTGTGCCGACGCCGAGGGCCGCCGGGTCCTCGCCCTGCGGGACCCCTCGGGGCAGCTGGTACCGGACGAACGCGGTGTCGTCTTCCGGGTGCCCGACTGGGTCGACGTACCCGAGGCCCTGCGGCCGCACCTCGCGGCGCGCGCCGCCGCCCGCGACGACACCTTCCCCTACACGGTCACCGAGGCCCTCCAGTTCTCCAACGCCGGGGGGATCTACCTGGCCGTGGACCGGGAGACGGGCCGGCGCGTGGTGCTGCGGGAGGCACGTCCGCACTGCGGCCTCGACGGCGTGGGCGACGACGCGGTCACCCGCCTGCACCGCGAGCACCGGGCGCTGACGGCCCTCGCCGGACTGGACTGCGTCCCCGAGGTGTACGGGGTACGGACCGTCTGGGAGCACCACTTCCTGATCGAGGAGCACATCGAGGGAAACACACTGCTCGAGGAGATCGTCGCGCGGTTCGCCCTCGTACGGGGTGCGGGACCCGCGGACGATCTCGCCCCCTACGTCGCCTGGACCGACTCGGTGGTGGGCGAGCTCTCCCGGGCACTGGAGGCCATCCACGCGCGCGGGCTGCGCTTCGGTGATCTGCACCCCTCCAACATCATCGTCCGGCCCGACGGGCGCGTCGCCCTCGTCGACTTCGAGTACGCCACCGCGCTCGACGACGACGTCACCCCGCTGGCCGGTGCCCAGGGTCTCCAGGCGCCCCCCGGCACCCCGGGGGCCGACGCCGACGCCTACGCGCTCTGGGCGACCTGGCTCAACATGCTGATGCCGGTGATGGAGATGGCCGGACTGGAGAGGGCGAAGGCCCTCACCCTGGAGAGCTGGGCCCGCCGGCGGTACGGCCTGCCGGCCGGGGCGGGCCCGCGGCGGCCCGGGCTGCTGCTCGGCCTGGACGCCTCACGGCGACGCGAGGCCGAGGTGGCCGCCCTGTTCGAGGGACCGGACGTGGACTGGGCCGGGATCCGCACAGGTCTGCTGGCCGGAATCCACGCCGGAGCCACACCCGGGCGTCCGGACCGCCTCTTCCCGGGCGGCCCTGACCTCTTCGCCACCGGCGGGACCGACCTCGCGAACGGTGCGGCCGGTGTCCTGTACGCCCTTCACCGGACGGGTGCCCCCGTCCCCGGGGAGTGGACCGACTGGCTCGAGTCGGCGGCGTTCCGCAGGGACCCCGCCGGGTCCGGCGGGCTCTTCGACGGGCTGCCGGGCACGGCCCTGGTCCTCTCGCGGCTGGGCCGCGCGGACCGGGGGCGGGAGCTGTGGGACCGTGCGGTGTCCGCCGCACCGCCGACGGCGTCGGCGGACCTGTTCACCGGACGCGCGGGCATCGCGCTGGCCGCTGTCCGCATGGCCCGCGCCGGCGGTACCGCGCCCGACACCGGGCTGATCGACACCGCCCTGCGCACCGCCCGGGACCTGGACCGGCTGGTACGGGGCGAGCCGGTGGACGGTGTGTGCCCGCCGGAGTCGGCCGGGCTGCTGCGCGGGCTGAGCGGCGCCGCCCTGCTGTTCCTGGAACTGCACACACTGACCGGCGAGGCGTGGCTTGCCGAGGCCGCGCGCACCGCCCTGGAGCGCGAGGCCGGGCACATCGTCGCCATGCCGGACGGCACACTCCAGGTGAAGGACGGCCGGCGCCATCTGCTCTACCTCGGCCAGGGCAGTTCCGGTGTCGCGCTGGTGGCCCAGCGATACGTCGCCCGGCACGAGGACGCCGCCCTGAGTGCCCTGATCCCGGGGGTTGCCAGGGGCTGCGCCATGGAGTTCGTCCGTGAGCCGGGGCTGTTCACCGGGCGCGCGGGCCTCGCCGCAGCCGTCGGCCAGCTCGACCCCGGAACCCGGACCGGGCCCGCCGTCCTGGCCTCCGTACGCAACCTCACCTGGCACCTCGTCGCCGACGAGGACCGGCTTCTGGTCCCGGGCGCGACGCTGCGGCGCTTCTCCGCCGACCTCGGCACGGGCGCGGCAGGGCTGCTGCTCGCGCTGCACTTCCTGTCCGGGGGCCGGGACACCGGCGACGGGGAGGCGGCCGGGGAAACCCTCCCCGGCCTGCTGGACCTGCTCACCCTCGGCTGAGGCTGAGTACCAGGCCGTGCTGCACCTGCTCACCCCCGGCCGAGGACCAGGGAGGCACCGCTGCCGAGGGGGCGGGCCGGCCCCCGGACCGTGCCGGGAGCACCGGTGTCCCGCTCGGCGCCCGCGCTCTCGCGGGCGTACAGACAGAGCAGCCGCGGCACTTCGTACAGCGCGGCGTGTGCGGTGACCTCACCGGTCGGCGAGGTCACCGCACCGCTGTCGATGAGCGCCTCGACCGCGCGTATGGTGCCCCGTTCGTCGCGCTCCAGTGCCGTCATCGCCCGCTCCAGCGTGAAACCGCCGTCCCGCCCGAGCCCCGCGAGCCGCGCGAGCACCCCCCGGTCACGGGCGCTCAGGTCCCGCCAGCCCGCGGCGAGGCGGGAGCGTACGGACACGTCTCCGGCGACCAGCTCGTCCAGGGCCGCGGTCGGGTCGTCGAGCCGGTCCGCGTACTCCGCCAGCGGAAGGTGCCGCAGGACCGCCAGCCGCATCCCGCTCACCGCCACCGCCAACGGCAGAGCTCCGCAGGCCCGTACGATGCGCAGCGCCGCCGGCGGATCCGTCCGCAGCCGGTCCTCGCCGATCAGCGTCGCCAGAAGCTCCAGTGCCTCGCCGTCCTCCGGGACGGCCAGCGCCTCCCGGTGGGCGGCCTCCAGCCCGGCCAGCTGACCGCGCGCGGTCAGCACGACCGAACACCGTCCGGACCGGGGCAGCAGCCCGCGCACCGACGTCTCGTCCGCCACGTCGTCCAGCACGATCAGGGCCCGGTGCCGCGACAGCCAGTCCTGCCAGGTGTTCTCGGCCTGCGCCGGATCCGGCCGGCCGGGCCCGCCGACGTCGCACAGCCGTCCCAGTTCGTCCAGCATGTCGTTGCGGCTGCGGGCCGTACCGTCCTCCTGCCGGGCCCGGACGTGGACACGCCCGTCGGGGAACCGGTCCGCGAGCAGGTGGGCCGCCCGGACGGCCAGAGCCGACTTCCCCACCCCGGCCGGACCGGAGACGATCAGTACCGCGCCCTCCGGGTCGCCCGACACATCGAGCACCCGCGCCAGTTCATCGTCCCGGCCGGTGAAGTGCCTGCTGCCCGCGGGCAGTGACACACCGCACGCGGCGTTGCGCGGAGTGACGGGCCGGTTCGTCCGGCCCTCGCCGAGCATCACCCGGTAGAGAGCCGCCATCGCCGGGCTGGGTTCCAGACCCAGCTCCCTGGCCAGCAACTGCCGGTAGTCGTCGTACACCGCCAGTGCCTCCGCCTGCCGCCCGGTCTGGTGAAGGGAGTTCATCCACGCGGCCCGGAGCCGCTCCCGGAACGGATGGCGCTCCACGAGGTCCCGCAGGCCGTCCAGGGCCACGCCGGCCCGGCCCGTCTCGATCTCGGCCTCCGCCCAGTCCTCGTAGACCGTGAGGCAGCGGGCCTCCAGCCGCTCGGCCTCCTCGGCCACCCGTGCGGAGTCCCGCAGGTCGTGCAGCGGCGGACGCTCGCCCCACAGGTCCAGTGCCTCCCGCAGCAGCCGGGCGGCGGTACGCAGGTCGCCGCGCTCCCCGGCCGTCCGGCCGGCCCGGGCCAGCGTCCGGAAGCGCAGGGTGTCGAGCTCGCCCTCCGCCACGCGCAGCCGGTAGCCGCCGCAGTCGTGCACCACCCGGTCCCGGTCGTCGCCGTCCACGGCCCCGAACAGCGCACGGGCGGCGCTGACATAGACCTGCAGGTTCTTGCGCGCGGTCCGTGGCGGCCCCTCGGGCCACACCACGTCGGTCAGCACATCGACCGGTACGGGGGTGTTGGGGCGGGACAGCAGAGTGGCCAGTACCAGCCGCTGCTTGCGCGGTCCGAGCGGCAGCGGCCTGCCGTCGATCACCGCCGAGAGCGGCCCCAGCAGCGAGAAGTACACGGCGCCTGCGGTGCCGGGTCCGGTGGTGGTTCGGGTCATCAGCGGGCCTCCTGGTCGGGGGAGGGGTGACAAGCTGCCGTACTCCGCCGAATCCTGCCGGGATGCCGAACGGGGCACATCGGTGGGCGACCCGCATATTCCGGGGGGCGTGCCCGACCTCCGCCGCCGAAGTCCCCCATGCCGACGGTGTGTTCCCCCACCCTGGGGGCCGGCTCCCGCATCCCGGGCGGCCGGTCACCCGTCTCGGGGCGCCCGCCTCCGCGTCGGGAGGCATGCCCGCGTCCCGGCGTACGCCAGTGAGGGGCGTCCCACGTGCTCAGGGCTGGTCGACGACACACTCCGCGGCGAACTCGCACAGGGCCGTACGGTTCGCCCGGCCCGTCTTGCTGAGCAGGCTGGCCAGGTGCTTCTCCACCGTGCGGGGCGAGATGGACAGCCGCTGGGCTATCTGCTGGTTGCCCGGCCGCTCCGCCAGCAGCACGAACACCTCGTACTCGCGTGGAGTCACCCCGCTCGTCCGCAGCGGCGAGGGGATCCTGTCCCGGCCGCCACGGTGCTGGGTGACGCTCACCCCGGCCTGCCGCAGAGCGGCCCGGCACGCCGCCGCCGCGGGCTGCACCCCTGCGCCGTGGAAGAACTCCTCCGCGGTGCGCAGCCACACGACCGGCTCGCCCCAGCGGTCGGCGAACGCCGCGTCGGCGACCAGCCGCAGACCGAGGTGCCGGGCCACCGGAAAGGCCGAGGACCTGGCGTGGAAGGCCGTCATCCGCCGGGCGGCCCCCGCATGGTCGCCCTCCCGGCCGAGCAGCACCGCCTCCGCCAGTTCAAGGAACTGCCTGTTCCAGGCCAGGGCGGCCCCGGGCGTACCCGCCGCCACCTCGTACTCGTCGCGCGTCGCCTCACCCTCCAGCACCCGCAGCAACGGGCGCAGACCGTAGCGGCCGCTCAGGTAGTAGTAGCTCGGGTGGTCACGTTCCCAGTCCAGCGCGGCGTCCAGGTCCGCCAGGGCCCGTACGCGGTCCTCCTCCAGGAGGGCGCCGATGGCGCCGCAGAAGCCCAGCCGCAGGGGCACCAGCGCGGACTCGTCGCCCCCGGCCCTGCGGAACGCCGCGAGCGACCGTTCCGTCTCCCGGCGACGGCCACGGTGCGCCGCGGCCGCCGCCCCGGCCAGCAGCAGGTACCGGTGGGCACCGTGGTTGCCGGTCCTGGCGCTGGCCTCCACCGACCGCCCGGTGATCTCCTCCGCCTCGTCCCACCGGGCGCACATCACCGCGTTCATCGCGAGGAGCCCGTCGACCGTCTGGGTCAGCAGCAGCGAACCCAGCGCCGCCGCCGCCCCCCGTGCGGAGTGCAGACGGGCCGCGTCACCGGTCCGCATGAAACCGTTCACCCCCAGGCGCACCAGCGCCTCCACCCGCCACAGCGGCAGGGCGTGCTCGGTGGACAGCGCGAGCATCCGTTCCAGGCACGCGTCGGCGGCGTCGAAACCCCTCTCCCGCGAGAGCAGTGCCAGTAACTGCCAGGCCTGGCAGGCCACGACCGGGAGCCCCTGCGCCTCGGCGGTCTCCGCGGCCGAGCGGGCGGCCCGCTCGGCCGTCTCCGGCTCCCGCCGCTCCCCACCGGGGAGCAGCGACAGGTGGCCGTCGACGACCGCGAGCGACGCACGGCGCGCTGGGGACGGTGACGGGCCGAACAGGCCGTTCGCCAGGGCGATCTGACGTGCTGTGTCGGCGGCCCGCTCAGCCATGACCGCCACCCAGGCGATCTTGATGTGGGCGTCCCCGCGCCGCGCGGCCGCCTCGGACCGAGCGGGTACGGGTGGCAGGGAACCGGCAAGCGCGAGTGCGCCGTCCAGGTCGCCGCCCTCGGCCCGTGCCACCGCCAGGGACTCGGTGACGGCGGCCAGGTCGCTCTCGTCGGCCAGGGAGCGGGAACGTTCCAGCAGCACCACGGCCGAGCCGTGCGAGCCCGCGGCGAGCATCCGCCGTCCCGCCTCGGCGAACTGGAGGGCCGCGCCCGCGCGGTTGCCCGCCGCGAGCTCCAGGGAGGCCACGAGCTGGCGCCGGTCCTCGTCGAGCGGCTCCCCGGAGTGCTCGACGGCCGCTGCGGCACGCCGGGCGAGTGCGGCCCGCTCCGCCGGCGCGAGGGAGGAGACGATCGCCTCCGCGGTGAGCGTGTGCCGGAAGGCGTAGCGGTCGGGCGCCGCTCCGTGGGGGGCGATCACCCCGGTCTCGACGGCGGATCTCAGGTGGGTGAACAGGACCCGGTCCTCCAGACCCGTGACGGTCTGCAGCACCGCCACGGAGAACTGGCTGCCCAGGGTGGCCGCCGTCAGCAGAAGGTCCCGCACCGGCTCGTCCATCCGGTCGAGCCGCAGGGACCAGCTCCGGAGAATCCGCGAAGGCAGGGCCCGGTCCGGCTGCTCCGCCGCCTCCCAGCCGCCCTCGGTGCGCCGCAGCCCGCCCGTCTCCAGCAGATCGTCCAGCAGCACCTCGACCAGATACGGGTTGCCCGCCGCGCGTTCGACCAGCCGCTGCTGGACAGCCGTGGGTATCAGCTCGGGCGGGGTCTCCAGGCAGGCACCGGTCAGGGCCCGCACCTGGTCGTCACCGAGCCCCCGCAGCTCCACCACCGTCGCCGTGTGACGCTGCTCGGCGGAGCGTACGAGGTCCAGCGCCGTGCCCGGCTCGGGGCGCAGGGTGCCCAGCAGCAGGACCGGGAGGTCCGCCAGGTTGTCGATGACGTACTCGACGACCGCGACGGTCTCCGTGTCGCAGTCGTGCAGGTCCTCGAGCAGCATCACGCAGCCGGTGTCCCGGCCCAGGACCGAAAGCAGCCGCAGCAGGGCCTCGGCCAGCTCGACCACGGTCTCCGTGTATCCCGAAGGGGCGCCGCTCCGCCATTCCGGCACCAGCCTGGCCAACGCCGGGTGATACGGCACCAGTTCCGGGTCGGTCGGTGTGCCGGCCGCCCGGAAGTGGGACGAGAGCGCCTCCATCAGGGGGCGGAACGGTACGACCAGGCCGGTCGAGCCCGCCCGTCCGCGCAGCACCGGCATGCCGAACCCGTAGGCACGGAAGGCGCATTCGCCGACCAGCCTGGACTTGCCGATACCCGCTTCACCGGCGAGGAACAGAGCGCGCCCCGAACGCCGTCGTGCGGCGTCCAGGGCGCTGCTCAGCAGGCCGATCTCCTCGTCACGCCCGATGGTGACCGGCGAATTCGCATGCATGGCCGCAGGCTACTGGAACCGTACAGAGTGCGGCAGTAGGCACATTCCGCGAAGGTGGTGCGCCCATGCACGAAAGGGTTACAACGGAACGGTGAAGGTGGTGTACGGCAGGTCGGGGCCGGACGGATCCCCGTCCGAAGCGCCGAGAAGCCTGCTGCGCAGCCCCAGCCCGCCGCTGTTGCCGAGCGATATCCGGCCGGCGGGGTGCTCGAAGGCTCTCTCGTGCGCCGTGGCGACGTCCGCGTATCCGGCCGACTCGCTGATCTGCGTCATCTCTGCCTCTTCTACTGGTCGTTGAGCGACAACGTCATGGGTGCGGGGGACCGGTCGGCCCCCACGGAGTGGCGCATGAGCAGTGCCGAGCCGATCCGGTCGGGGAACCCCGCCCGCAGCAGCCCGTGTCCGATGCCCGACAGGCCGGTGAGCAGCCCGGGGTGAGGTACGTGTGCGGGCGTTCCGCATTGCGGCTGCGCCCGGTCGGCGGCGGCCAGCAGGGTGCCGGTCCGGCGCAGCCAGTGGGGGCGGAGGCGGGGCAGGGCTCCGTGTCCGAGCAGTTCCAGCACGCCCAGCTCGCCGTGGCAGAGACTGTCGTCGCCCGGGGGCGTCGCCCGCGCCAGGGCGCCGGCCCGTGCCGTCAGCCAGTCGCGGAGCTCCGGATCGGCCACGGCCTCGGGGCTGTCGGCGACCGCGAGCGCGACCCCCGTGGTGCCCTCGCACCAGGCCGGCCCACCGTGCTCGCCGAGCGCGGCCCGGCGCAGGGCCTCCAGCCCGGCGTTCCGGTAACGCGCACCGCCGCCCGCCCCGGCGAACCGCAGCAGGGCCCAGCCGATGCCCGCGGCCCCGTCCGCGAAGTTTTCGGATGCGGGGAGCTCCGCCGCCGCGATCCGTTCGGCGCAGCGTTCGGCGCCACGCCATGCCTCCGCCCGGCCCGTGGTCCGGTGCACGGCGAGGAGCGACACCAGGCCGCCCGCGGCCCCGCCTCGCACCCCGAGCCCCTCCTCGGCCGAACTCGCCGCGCAGCTCAGCCGGGTGGCGGGGCCCACCCAGTCCGACACCCGGCGGTCGTCGAGCAGTTCCCCGACCTCGGTCAGGGCGTAGGCGATGCCGCCGAGGCCCGAGAAGGCTCCGGAGCCGAGCAGTCCGAGGTCGTCACCGCGCTGGTGCAGGGTGTCCAGGAGGCCCGGTACGGGCGCCAGCGCCGCACGGGCCGCATCGGCGTACCTGGCCGCACCGGTGAGTGAGGCCAGCTGCGCGAGGAACAGCGCCGGCCCCGTGTAGCCGCCCGCGAGATCCGCCGCCAGCGGTGTGAGGCGCCAGTAGCGTTCACCGAGCAGCTCCAGGCCGATCCAGTTGGCCCGGCCCCCGCCGTGGTAGGCGAGCGAGACGAGCTGGTCGCCCACCGAGCGCGCGGCGGAGAGCAGGCGTTCCGGCTCCGGTGCCGTCGCCTCGGCCCGCGGCCTGCCGCCACCGGCCGCGCGGTGCGGGGGCTCGGTGGAGGTGCTCACCATGGCGGTACGGATGATCCGCTCCTGGTCCTGCCGGTCCACCGTGTCCAGGGCGCGGATCTTCGACTCCACCCGCGCCAGCCCGGTCGCCCCGGCCGGGCCCGGCAACCTGTGCCCGCCGCCGCTCCACACGTACGTGGAGTCCGGGCGGGTGGTGAACACCGGGACGTCGCCCTGCCACAGCTCCGCGATCTCCTCGTCCTCCAGACCGGGCAGAGCGGGAGTTCCCAGGGCTCCGGTACGCAGCAGCCCGAACACCTGCTGCCGTTCGGTGGCGTCCCGCATCAGGTCGGGATGCGTCGACTCGTGCAGCAGCGTGGCGTACGTCCAGGTCGGCCGCGGTACGAAGCGGATCTCGTCCCGCGCGAAGATCTGCAGGAGGCCCCTCTCGCCCAGCAGTTCGTCGCGCGAGTCGCTGACAGCCGTGTACGCGGCGCGGAATCCTTCGCACAGCGCGTCGGTGAACCGGAACGGGTCGGCCCGGACCCCGTCGAGCGTGGGGCGGTTGGCCGATTCGGTGAACCGTCCGGCGGTACGCGTCAGATGCATGGTGTCGGTGCCCGCCCCCGCCCAGGAGGCCGTCTCCAGCGGTGACCGGTCCGCCCGGCCGCCGCCGACGGCGGACATGTCGAGCGCGGTCGTGTCCCCGACCAGCAACTGCGGGAGCAGCCCGACGCGGTGGACCGAGGCGTGCAGGGCGCGTGCGGCCGGATCGGCGGGCGGTGCCTGTGTCAGGGGCGGGTGGAACAGCGTCTCGACGTCGACCAGGACGGGATGCGGGCCGCAGGCGATGAGGTTCTCGTGGTGCAGGTCCGTGCCGTCCAGGATGTGCAGCAGCGCCAGCAGCGCGCCCAGACGCCGGTAGAAGAGCGTGGTCTCGGCCGCCGAGCGGCAGGGTGCCTCCTCGACGAACTCCGCCCAGCCGTACTCGCCCCGGTCCAGGACCCGGGGGGCACGCAGACCGGGCGTCCCGGCAAGGGAGTTGAACCACTCGACCAGGGTTTCGAAGTGCCGGTGCGCGGTGAGCGGGCGCGGCTTGTAGACCAGCCGGGCGCCGTCGGCGAACCGCAGCAGCATCACCGACCGGCCCCCGCGATGGCTGTCGCCCGTGCCGGCCGTGACCCCCGTCAGAGCATGCGGCCCGTAACCGGCGGACCCAGCCGCGCCCGTGCCCCGCAGTACGCCGGACGAGTCCAGGAGGTCCCGGTCCGCCGCGAGTCTGCGGAGCATCTCGGCGAATGCGTCCGCCGCGTTCATCGCCGCCTGGGCGAGGACCCGTGCGAGGACGGGATACCCGGTGACCAGGGAGGTGAGGCCGGCCCGGCCGGCGGTCAGCCGCAGGAAGTCCCGGAAGCGCTCCTCGGGCGCGTCCCCGCTCAGCCCGCCGCCGAGCCGTACCCCGTGCAGCTCGGAGACGAGTGTCCTGGCGGCCAGCCGGGCCAGGTGGCGCGCGACGTCCTGCCGGAAGCCCTCCAGCACGGCCGCGGGGCAGATGGCCGTCCCCGGCCGTGCGCCGTCTCCGGGCGCCGCGTCCGCCAGGCGGCCGGCGGCGCGGACCGCGAACGGCGCGACGACCACCTCGAAGCCGGTCAGGTCCGGATAGGCCCGGTCCGCGACCCGTGCCTCCCGCGGCGCGCCCGTCACGGCCTCCCGGACGAACCTCGCCCAGCCTGGCTCCGTACCGGGGTGTGGTCCCACCACGCCCGGAAGCCACCACGGATCGCCGGGCACCCGCGAGCCGAGGAGATGAGCCTCATCCGGCAGATGCGCGTGCTCGGGGCGGTCCGGGGCCGCGGCCAGGGCGCCCGGTGCGGCCGTCCGGCCCGCACCTCCACCCGCATTGCGCTCCACCACCGCGTTCACCTCCCTGGCCGCGGGAGACCCAGGTCGTTCTCCCGCACTCATCCTGGAGGGCGGCCCGGCCGGGCACATGGGGGAGTCGCCCCCATCTTTGTGCCCGCGACGCCGAAGCCGTGGGGGCGGGCCCGTTCAGCGCGCCGGCGCCGCCGTCGAGCCCCGCACCATCAGTTCGGCCCCGATCGTCGCGACACCCCCGGGCGGCGGCGTCTCCTTGCCCATCGCCAGCCGGCCCGCCCGTGCCCCCGCCTCGAACAGCGGCAGCCGCACGGTCGTCAGTGCCGGTACGGCGTCCACCGAGAACGGCAGATCGTCGAAGCCGGCCACCGACACGTCCTCGGGAATGCGGAGCCCGCGGTCGCGGACCGCGGCGCAGGCACCCAGTGCCACGGTGTCGTTGGCGGCGACGACGGCCGTCACACCGGGCTCGCGGCGCAGGAGTTCGAGCGTGGCGTCGTAACCGGAGCTCCGGTCGTACGGGCCGTGCACGGTGACGCTCTCCTCGTCCCCGTACAGCCCCGCCGCCTTCATGGCCTCGCGGTGGCCCTCCAGCCGGTGCCGGGTCGTGGTGCGTTCCAGAGGCCCGGCGACGTAGCCGATCCGCCGGTGCCCCAGGGCGATCAGGTGCTCGGTGAGGCGTCGGGCGCCGCCCCGGTTGTCGAAGGCCAGCGCGGCGGCCACCGCGTCGGTGTCCGGCAGCGGAGGCCGTCCGCAGAAGACGATCCGGGTGCCGGCGTCCGCGAGCCTGGCCAGCTTCACGGCCATCGCGGCCTGGTGGGCAGGGTCCTCCAGCGCGCCGCCGGTGAGGACGACGGCCGCGGCCCGCTGGCGCTGGAGCAGGGTGAGATAGGTCAGTTCACGCTCGGGGGAGCCGCCGGTGTTGCAGACGACGGCGAGTTTCTCGCCGCCCGCACGGCCGGATCCGTCGCCCGGCCCGCCGATCTCGCTCTGCGCGGCTCCGGCCATGATCCCGAAGAACGGGTCGGCGATGTCGTTGACCAGGATGCCCACCAGGTCGGACGTGGCGGCGGCGAGCGAGCTGGCCGGACCGTTCAGGACGTAGTCCAGTTCGTCCACCGCGCGCAGGACCCGCTCCCGGGTGGACGACGCCACCGGGTAGTTGCCGTTCAGGACACGGGACACGGTGGCCGGGGACACCCGGGCGCGGGCCGCAACGTCCGCCAGGGTGACTGTCATCGCTCTCCTCCGAGGAGTTGTGGAGCGGCCCCCTCTTGTCCGGGCCGCTCTCGGCAGGCTAGCGTCATACCGCATAGAAAGCGCTTGCTACGGCTGTATGGAGGAACTTTCGTGACACGCAGGACAGTGCGCATCGCCATGAACGGCGTCACGGGACGCATGGGGTACCGGCAGCACCTGGTGCGCTCGATCCTCGCGATCCGCGAGCAGGGCGGCCTCGACCTCGGCGACGGAGACGTGCTGTGGCCCGAGCCAGTGCTCGTCGGCCGGCGCGCCCACGCGCTGGAGGCGCTCGCCGCACAGCACGGTCTGACCGAGTGGTCGACCGACCTCGACGCGGTGCTCGCCGACGAGTCGATCGACATCTACTTCGACGCCCAGGTCACCTCGGCCCGCGTCGAGGCGATCCGGAAGGCGATCGCCGCCGGCAAGCACGTCTACACCGAGAAGCCCACCGCCACCGACGTCGAGGGCGCCCTCGAACTGGCCCGCCTCGCCCGCGACGCCGGCATCAAGCACGGCGTCGTCCAGGACAAGATCTTCCTCCCCGGCCTGCTCAAGCTGAAGCGCCTCATCGACGGCGGTTTCTTCGGCGAGATCCTCTCCGTGCGCGGCGAGTTCGGCTACTGGGTCTTCGAAGGCGACTGGCAGGACGCCCAGCGTCCCTCCTGGAACTACCGCGCCGAGGACGGCGGCGGCATCGTCGTCGACATGTTCCCGCACTGGGAGTACGTCCTGCACGAGCTGTTCGGCCAGGTCACCAGCGTCTCCGCACACGTGCAGACGCACATCCCGCAGCGCTGGGACGAGCACGGCAAGCCCTACGCCGCCACCGCCGACGACGCCGCGTACGGCACCTTCCAGCTGGCCGGCGGAGCCGTCGCCCAGATCAACTCCTCCTGGGCCGTGCGCGTCAACCGTGACGAGCTCGTCGAGTTCCAGGTCGACGGCACCCACGGCTCCGCCGTCGCGGGCCTGCGCAACTGCCGTGTCCAGCACCGCTCGGCCACCCCCAAGCCGGTCTGGAACCCCGACCTCCCCGTCACCGAGCCGTTCCGCGACCAGTGGCAGGAAGTGCCCGACAACGCCGAGTTCGACAACGGCTTCAAGGCACAGTGGGAGCTCTTCCTGCGCCACATCGTCCTCGACGAGCCCTACACCTGGGACCTGATGGCCGGTGCCCGCGGTGTCCAGCTCGCCGAGCTCGGCCTCAAGTCCTCGGCCGAGGGCCGCCGCTTCGACGTACCGGAGCTGAGCCTGTGACCATCCACCTGCCGCAGGGCCCGTACGAACCCCGCACCACCCCGCTCGACCTCGCACCGTCCGGGGCGCCGCTCGCCTCCCGTACGGTCTTCTCCGCCGCCCACGTGGTCGCCGACCCGTACGCCGACATCGGCCCCGACGGTCCCGCCGCCGTCGACTGGGACGCCACCCTCGCCTTCCGCCGCCACCTCTGGTCCCACGGCCTGGGCGTCGCCGAGGCCATGGACACCGCCCAGCGCGGCATGGGCCTGGACTGGGCCGGCGCGGCGGAGCTGATCCGCCGCTCGGCCGCCGAGGCGAAGTCCGTCGGCGGCAGGATCGCCTGCGGTGTGGGCACCGACCAGCTCACCGGCCCCGCGACCCTGCCCGAGGTGCGCGCCGCGTACGAGGAGCAGCTCGCCCTGGTCGAGGCGAGCGGCGCGCAAGCCATCCTCATGGCCTCCCGCGCGCTGGCCGCCGCGGCGGACGGCCCCGAGGACTACCTGGAGACGTATCCACATCTCCTGCGCCAGGCCACGGAACCGGTCGTCCTGCACTGGCTCGGCCCCATGTTCGACCCGGCGCTGGAGGGTTACTGGGGCAGCGCGGACCTCGACGCCGCCACGGACACCTTCCTGAAGGTCATCGGGGAGCACCCTGACAAGGTCGACGGCATCAAGATCTCGCTCCTGGACGCCGAGCGCGAGATCGACGTCCGGCGCCGGCTTCCCAGCGGGGTGCGCTGCTACACCGGCGACGACTTCAACTATCCCGAGCTGATCGCCGGCGACGACCGGGGCTTCAGCCACGCCCTGCTCGGCATCTTCGACCCGCTGGGCCCGCTGGCCGCCCACGCGGTCAGGGTCCTGGACACCGGGGACGTCGAGGGCTTCCGCGCCCTCCTGGACCCCACGGTCGAGCTGTCCCGCCACCTGTTCAAGGCCCCTACCCGCTTCTACAAGACGGGCGTGGTGTTCCTCGCCTGGCTCGCGGGCCATCAGGACCACTTCACGATGGTCGGCGGCCTGCAGTCCGCGCGTTCGCTCCCGCATCTGGCGAAGGCGTACGAACTGGCCGACCGCCTGGGCCTGTTCCCGGACCCGGAGCTGGCCGAGGCACGGATGCGTGCCCTCCTGACCGTCCGGGGAGGAAGCCGATGAGCACCGATCTGTCCCGCCTGTCCATCAACCAGGAGACGGTCCGGCAGCTGTCGCTTCCGGAGCTCGTCGAGGGCTGCGCCAAGGCCGGCATCGGCCAGGTCGGCCTCTGGCGCGCCCCGGTGCAGGAGTACGGCGTCGAGCGAGCCGGGCAGCTGATGAAGGACGCGGGCCTCACCGTCACCAGCCTCTGCCGCGGCGGTTTCCTCACCGCGGCCGATCCCGCCGGACGTGCCCGCGCCCTGGACGACAACCGTGCGGCGGTCGACGAGGCCGCGGGCGTGAACACCGACACCCTGGTCCTGGTCTCCGGCGGGCTCCCGGAGGGGGAGAAGGACCTGTACGCCGCCCGGGAGCGCATCGCCGACGCGCTGGCGGTGCTGGCCCCGTACGCCGCCGAGCGGGGCGTCCGGCTCGCGATCGAGCCGCTGCACCCGATGTTCGCGTCGGACCGCTGCGTCGTCTCCACCCTGTCCCAGGCCCTCGATCTCGCGGAGCGCTTCCCGGCCGAGCAGGTCGGGGTGGTCGTCGACGCCTACCACCTCTGGTGGGACGACCAGGTGCCCGCGCAGATCGCCCGGGCCGGCGCGGGCGGACGCATCCACTCCTTCCAGCTGGCCGACTGGATCACCCCCCTCCCGGCGGGCGTTCTGGTGGGGCGCGGCCAACTCGGCGACGGCTGCGTGGACTTCCGGATGATGCGCCGTCAGGTCGAGGCGACGGGCTTCGACGGACCGATCGAGGTCGAGATCTTCAACGAGCGGCTGTGGGCGCGTGACGGAGCCGAAGTGATCGGCGAAGTCGCCGCGCGCTACCTGGAACACGCCTGCTGAGAGCCGTCGGAACGACCGAGTCAAAAGAGATCGCAAAGGCGTACAACCTTTACGCACCTTCCCCGGTCGTACTCAGCGTCGGGACTTCCGGGGAGGGGTCCGGGGGGATCGGGAAGCCCGACGGAGGGGGAGAGCGAGGGGGGTCCGGCCTCAGGGCCGGGCCCCATTCCGCTTCCTGGGACATCCGCGGCGGGCTCACCGATCTGGCAGGATCTCCGGGATGCCGAAGAATTCCCCGACGACCTACAGGCGCATAGGCGCCCTCCTCAGCGGAACCGGCATGGTGTCCGAGGAGAAGACGCGCAGCACCCTCGAAGCCGCGGCCACCTACGCGGACGATGAGCTGGCCCCGTACGCCGCAGCCCAGGCCCTGGAGAGCTTCGGTGTGGCGGTCTCGGTCCACGCCGACGACATCGACTCCATCCACAGCGGTTACGCGGGCCTGCTGGCGCACGCCGCCCAGGTCGCCGACGGCAGGGTCACCATCTCCGACGTCAGGGTCGTCGAGGGCGAAGGCGGTCTCGAGGGGGGCCGCTCCGACCTTCTGGAGTTCAGGCGGAACGCCGAGCCCGTGTCCATCCCGGCCGAGCACTTCGCGGAGGACTACTACGACCACGAGGCGGCCTGCCGGGCCATCGCCGAGACCGCCCACGGCGACGACCCGCGCTCCTGGCACAACGTCGGCTTCGCGCGTGAGCCGGGCGTCGGCTACGACAGCATCATGGTCCTCGCCACACCCGAGCAGAGGAAAGCGCTCCACCGGCAGCTGGGCCTGACAGCCTTCTGAGCAACGGGCGACCGGGTTCCGGACCGTCCCCGGAGCCCGTCGGCCGCCCTCGTCCGTGACCTCAGCCGCCGTCGAAGCCGCTCCGGGCCGCCTCGATGTGACCGATGTTCCGGTGGGTCCATTCGCACATCACGTCGACCGTCTTCCGCAGCCCCTGCCCCGGTTCGGTGAGGGTGTACTCGACCTTCGGCGGGACCGTGGGATACACGGTCCGCTCGACGAGGCCGTTGCGCTCCAGCATCCGCAGGTTCTGGGTGAGCATCTTGTGGCTGATCCCCTCGACCTCGCTCCGCACCTCACTGAAGCGCAGGGTGCGGTCGCCCAGGGCCTCGATGATCAGGAGCGCCCACTTGTTGGCGACGTCCGAGAAGATCTCCCGCGCCAGTGAATCCGCGCGCCTCAGGTCGGCCTGCTCCTCGGGCGAACCGCTGAACTGCTTGGTCACCTTCTGGTTCCCCTGTCACTGAAAAGTGCGCTCTTCCACGTCAGCGCTCACTCTCCTACGGTTCCTGAGTAACCACAAGAGAGCACGTGTCGCCCCGTCCGGGCTGCGCGGCAAGGAGGCGGACAGCATGGCCATCACCCTGACGAACCCCGCGGGACTGCCGGAGATCGACGTCTACCGGCAGGTGTCGGTCGCGACCGGGTCGAAGCTGGTCTTCGTCGCCGGGCAGGTCGCCTGGGACGCCGACGGCGTCACGGTCGGCGAAGGCGACCTGGCGGCCCAGGTCGAGCAGTGCTACGTCAACGTCGCCACCGCGCTGGCGGGCGTCGGCGCCACCTTCGACGACGTGGCGAAACTGAACGTCCACGTCGTCGACTGGACCCCCGACAAGATGCCCCTGCTCTTGGAGGGGATCTCCCGGGCCTCCGCCCGGCTGGGGGCCACCCCGGTACCGCCGGCCACGATGCTGGGGGTCGCGGCGCTGGACATCCCCGAACACCTGGTCGAGATCGAGGTCACAGCGGTCATCGACTGAGGGGTCGGAGCGCGGCCGGGGTGTGTCTCTCGCCCCCTTCGCAGGCCAGGCGCACCGAGGGACTGTCAGGTCTCGATCTCCCACTGGACGCAGTGACGGCCCGACTCGTGTTCGTAGGTCGACGGCCGGTAGTAGAGGAAGGGCGAGCCCGTCTCCAGGGAATCGGCCAGGACCCGGAAGAGCGCGGCCGGACCGGTCGCCCAGAGAGTCCCGTCGAGGTCTCCCGATCCGATGCCCATCTCGTACACATGTCCGTACGAAGGCCCTGGGCGGTGATCGACAAAGGCGACGCCTCCGTCATTGGGCAGGGCGATCGGCACGCACAGGTGCAGATTCACGGCCAGCGCCTCGTCCTCCCACAGGTCGGCTTCGATGTTGTTCTCGCCGACGTCCACGAGTATGTCGTGCATAATCACGATGTCGTCCAGACCGCTCAGGCGGTGTCCCAACGGCAGGAACGCTCCGGCGGGCAGAGGGAAGGAACCCGGTTCGGCGACGGGCAGGGCCGCGCCGTCGTGCAGTTCCAGAAGCCTCCTCATCTCCGGGTGCAGGGCGAACCCCAGGCGCGATTCCAGCCCTGCGATCCTCTCGGGGTCCGCCGGCCCTCTCAAGGCCGCCCGATCGGCGGGCGAATGGGCCGAAAGCCACGACTCGAATCGAGCCCACTCGTGATCGAACGCAGTGATGTCCACCTGTTTCATGCGTCGAAGGTAGACGCCCGCACTGACATGCCCGACGCCTTGTCGTCACTTCGCTGCCGGCCCGCCCGGGCGCCGACCCGGCTGGTGACGCGCGTGCAGGTGTCCACGAGGTGCTGGACGTAGTCCTGCGGTATGGGCCGAGGCTCTCCCGGGTGCGGACGCATGCTGTCGGACGCACCCGATACCGTCGGAGCCATGTCCAACACCGCCGTCCTCGAAGGCGTCCTGGAGCGGATCACCTACGCCAACGAGGAGAACGGCTACACCGTCGCCCGCGTCGACACCGGTCGTGGGGCCGGAGACCTGCTCACGGTCGTCGGCTCACTGCTCGGCGCGCAGCCCGGCGAGTCCCTCCGGATGGAGGGGCGTTGGGGCTCCCACCCGCAGTTCGGCAGGCAGTTCACCGTCGAGAACTACACGACGATCCTCCCGGCCACCATCCAGGGCATCCGCCGCTACCTCGGCTCCGGGCTGATCAAGGGCATCGGGCCGGTCATGGCCGACCGGATCACCACCCATTTCGGCGTCGACACCCTGGACATCATCGAGCAGCAGCCCAAGCGGCTCGTCGAGGTGCCCGGGCTCGGTCCGAAGCGGACGAAGATGATCGCCGCGGCCTGGGAGGAGCAGAAGGCTATCAAGGAGGTCATGGTCTTCCTGCAGACCGTGGGCGTCTCCACCTCCATCGCCGTCCGCATCTACAAGAAGTACGAGGACGCCTCGATCTCCGTCGTGAAGAACCAGCCCTACCGGCTGGCCGCCGACGTCTGGGGCATCGGATTCCTCACCGCCGACCGCATCGCCCAGGCCGTCGGCATCCCGCACGACAGTCCCGAGCGGGTCAGGGCCGGGCTCCAGTACGCCCTGTCGCAGTCCACCGACCAGGGGCACTGCTTCCTCCCCGAGGAGCGGCTGATCGCCGACGGGGTGAAGCTGCTCCAGGTCGACACCGGGCTCGTCATCGACTGCCTGGCCGAGCTCGCACAGGACCCGGAGGGCGTCGTACGGGAGAAGGTGCCGGGGCCCGAGGACGGGCAGCCGGTCACCGCCGTGTATCTGGTCCCCTTCCACCGCGCCGAGATCTCCCTCGCCGCCCAGGTGCAGCGGCTGCTGCGCACACCTGAGGACCGGATGCCGGCCTTCCAGGACGTCGACTGGGACAAGGCGCTGGCCTGGCTCGCGCAGCGTACGGGGGCCAGCCTGGCCCCGGAGCAGGAGGCGGCCGTCCGCCTCGCGCTCAGCAGGAAGGTCGCCGTCCTCACCGGCGGCCCCGGCTGCGGGAAGTCCTTCACCGTCCGCTCCGTGGTCGAGCTGGCCCGCGCCAGGAACGCCAAGGTGGTGCTGGCGGCGCCGACCGGGCGGGCCGCGAAGCGGCTCTCGGAGCTGACCGGCGCCGAGGCGTCCACCGTGCACCGGCTGCTGGAGCTGAAGCCCGGCGGGGACGCGGCGTACGACCGGGACCGGCCGCTGGACGCCGATCTGGTCGTCGTCGACGAGGCGTCGATGCTCGATCTGCTCCTCGCCAACAAGCTGGTCAAGGCGGTGGCACCGGGTGCACATCTGCTGCTGGTCGGCGACGTGGACCAGCTGCCCTCGGTCGGCGCGGGGGAGGTGCTGCGGGACCTGCTCGCCAAGGGCGGCCCGGTTCCGGCGGTCAGGCTGACCACGATCTTCCGGCAGGCCCAGAAGTCCGGCGTCGTCACCAACGCCCACCGGATCAACTCCGGAGTGCCGCCGCTGACCCAGGGACTGGACGACTTCTTCCTGTTCGTGGAGGACGAGACGGAGGACGCCGGGGTGCTCGCGGTGGATGTCGCGGCCCGCCGAATCCCCGCCAAGTTCGGCCTGAACCCCCGCCGTGACGTGCAGGTCCTCGCCCCGATGCACAGGGGCCCGGCGGGTGCCGGTCATCTCAACGGCCTGCTCCAGCAGGCCATCACCCCCGGCCGCCCGGACCTGCCCGAGAAGCGGTTCGGAGGCAGGGTCTTCCGGGTAGGCGACAAGGTGACCCAGATCAGGAACAACTATGACAAGGGGGAGAACGGGGTCTTCAACGGCACGGTGGGTGTCGTCACCGCTCTCGACGCGGACGAGCAGACGCTGACCGTCCTCACGGACGAGGACGAGGAGATCACGTACGAATTCGACGAACTGGACGAACTGGCCCACGCCTACGCGATGACCATCCACCGCTCGCAGGGCAGTGAGTATCCGGCGGTCGTCATCCCCGTCACCACCAGCGCCTGGATGATGCTGCAGCGGAACCTGCTCTACACCGCTGTGACCAGGGCCAAGAAGCTGGTCGTACTGGTCGGTTCACGCAAGGCCATCGGCCAGGCGGTCCGCACTGTTTCCGCAGGCAGGCGCTGTACGGCGCTGGATTTCCGGCTGCGTGGCGGGACCGTCGAAGACTTCCCCGAAAAAATGATCGATCAAAACGGTGGGAAACATCACTGAGCTCTTCCGGAACCGGATCTCAGCGGGCAGGATGAGAAAGTTGACGGCACTCAGTGCCGCCAGTAGGTCCAATGGACGACCCCGAGTGCACTCTCCTGAGCCAAATGGGGGAGGGTGGAGACAGTCAGGGCACCTCGAAGAAGAGGCACTACGTCGGTGAGGGATGACGTGAGCGAGCACACCAACAACGCTGTAGTACTGCGGTACGGCGATGACGAGTACACCTACCCGGTGATCGACAGCACCGTCGGCGACAAGGGCTTCGATATCGGGAAGCTCCGGGCCAATACGGGCCTGGTCACGCTGGACAGCGGATACGGCAACACGGCCGCGTACAAATCCGCCATCACCTACCTCGACGGCGAGCAGGGCATCCTGCGGTACCGCGGATACCCGATCGAGCAGCTCGCCGAGAGCTCGACGTTCCTCGAGGTCGCGTACACGCTGATCAACGGTGACCTTCCGAAGGCCGACGAACTGTCGGCCTTCAAGAACGAGATCACCCAGCACACGCTGCTGCACGAGGACGTCAAGCGCTTCTTCGACGGCTTCCCGCGCGACGCCCACCCGATGGCCATGCTGTCCTCGGTCGTCAGCGCGCTGTCCACGTTCTACCAGGACAGCCACAATCCGTTCGACGAGGAGCAGCGTCACCTCTCGACGATCCGGCTGCTGGCCAAGCTCCCGACGATCGCGGCGTACGCGTACAAGAAGTCGATCGGTCACCCGTTCGTCTACCCGCGCAACGACCTCGGCTACGTCGAGAACTTCCTGCGCATGACCTTCTCCGTGCCCGCCCAGGAGTACGTGCCGGACCCGGTCGTCGTCTCGGCGCTGGAGAAGCTGCTCATCCTGCACGCGGACCACGAGCAGAACTGTTCGACCTCCACCGTGCGCCTGGTCGGTTCCTCGCAGGCGAACATGTTCGCCTCGATCTCCGCCGGCATCTCGGCGCTGTGGGGACCGCTGCACGGTGGCGCCAACCAGTCGGTGCTGGAGATGCTCGAGGGCATCCAGGCCAACGGCGGCGACGTCGACAGCTTCATCCAGAAGGTGAAGAACAAGGAGGACGGCGTCCGCCTGATGGGCTTCGGCCACCGGGTGTACAAGTCGTTCGACCCGCGCGCCAAGATCATCAAGGCTGCCGCCCACGACGTGCTGTCCTCGCTCGGCAAGTCCGACGAGCTGCTCGACATCGCGCTCAAGCTGGAGGAGCACGCGCTCTCCGACGAGTACTTCGTCTCGCGCAACCTCTACCCCAACGTGGACTTCTACACGGGCCTGATCTACCGCGCCATGGGCTTCCCGACCGAGATGTTCACCGTGCTGTTCGCGCTCGGCCGGCTCCCCGGCTGGATCGCCCAGTGGCACGAGATGATCAAGGAGCCGGGATCCCGCATCGGCCGCCCGCGCCAGATTTACACCGGCGAGGTCCTGCGCGACTTCGTCCCGGTCGAGGGCCGCTGAAGCCCTTAGTACCGCTGCTGCACCCCGGCCGCTCCGGCCGGGCATCCTTCGCCCCGCGTACCGCGCTCGTACATTCAGAGCGCGGTGTCCGGGGCGATTCGGCGTTCCGGGCCCCGTTCCCGGAAGGCCGTGTGCCGTGCGGCGCCTGCCGTGCGGCCGGCCCGGTGTGGCGGGTGGGCGCACGCGAGAAACGCCCCGCCGTCGATCCCCCCACGGGTCGACGGACAGGGCGTTTCCCATATCCCGGAGCGGATTCCCCCCACGGGATCCGGCCGGGCGTCTGCAGGGAGCCTGAACTCCCGTTGTTATTCAGGTGGTGCCTATTCGGTTCGGTCCTGCTGTGCGACTGCCGGGGTACGTACGGGAGGGCCGCTCAAGCTCCCCGGTGCACGTGCCCCGGCCTGCGTGTGCCAGGAGCGTCCCCCAAGACACTCCATCGGACGTCCCCCAAGACATCCATGGCATCGCACTCTTAGACTCACCAACTCATCAGATGGTTACCCTCGAATCGGTGTGATCTAAGTCTCTTTGTAGAAATTATGTGAAGGAGCGCAACCTCAGACTGTTCGTGACGACGAAGACCGACGAGAACGCCATTGCCGCACCCGCGATCATGGGGCTGAGCAGCCCGAACGCAGCGAGAGGCAGGGCGGCCACGTTGTAGCCGAAGGCCCAGAAGAGGTTGCTTCTGATGGTGCACAGAGTACGCCTCGACAGGCGGATGGCGGCAGGGGCAACCTTGAGATCTCCACGAACCAGCGTGAGGTCGGCCGCCTCGATCGCCGCGTCGGCGCCGGTCCCCATCGACAGGCCCAGATCGGCCACGGCGAGTGCGGCCGCGTCGTTGACGCCGTCGCCGACCATCGCGACGGACCGGCCCTCGGCCTGAAGGCGCCGTACGACCTCGGCCTTGTCCTGCGGAAGGACCTCCGCGTGGACCGTGTCGATACCGACCTCGCGGGCCACGGCCTCCGCCGCGGCCCGGTTGTCGCCGGTCAGCAGAATCGGGTCGAGACCCAGCGCGCGGAGCTCCGCTACGGCCTCCGCACTCGTCTCCTTCACCGTGTCCGAGACCTCCAGCACGCCCCTCGCCTCCCCGTCCCAGGCCACGGCGACGGTCGTACGCCCCTGGCCCGCCGCCCGCTCCAGGGCTCCGGCAAGGGAGGGCGGGAGCGTGATCCGGGCATCGGCGAGGAGCCGCGGCTGCCCGGCCAGCACGTGGTGACCCTCGACGGTGCCGCGCACTCCGAGGCCGGGGACGTCGGTGAAGTCCGACGGTGCGGGCAGGGCGGCGCCGGTGCGGGCAGCAGCCCCGGCGGCCACCGCGCGGGCCACGGGGTGCCCGGAGGCGTGTTCGAGGGCCCCCGCGAGGCGCAGTACGTCCGCCTCGGCCGTGCCGGGCGCGGTGTGGGCGCGTCCGAGGGCCATGCGGCCGGTGGTGACCGTGCCGGTCTTGTCGAGGACGACCGTGTCGATCCGCCGGGCGGTCTCCAGGACTTCGGGGCCCTTGATGAGGATGCCGAGCTGTGCGCCGCGCCCGGTGCCGGCCATGAGGGCCGTGGGTGTGGCGAGACCCAGCGCGCAGGGGCAGGCGATGATCAGCACGGCGACGGCGGCGGTGAACGAGGCGGTGATGTCGTCGGTGGCGAGCAGCTGGACGACCAGTGTCCCCAGCGCGATCAGCAGCACCACGGGCACGAAGACCGCGGAGATCCGGTCCGCGAGCCTCTGTGCGGCGGCCTTGCCGCTCTGTGCGTCCTCGACGAGCCTGGACATCCGGGCCAGCTGGGTGTCGGCCCCGACGCGGGTGGCCTCGACGACCAGCCGTCCGGACATGTTGAGGGTGGCACCGGTCACGGGGTCTCCCGGCGCGGCATCCACCGGAAGCGACTCCCCGGTGAGCATGGAGACGTCGACGGCCGATGAGCCCTCGACGACGGTGCCGTCCGTGGCGATCTTCTCACCGGGCCGCACGACGAAGCGGTCCCCGACGAGGAGCCGGCCGACGGGGACGCGTACTTCCGTGGGGCCGTGCTGCTGTCCCGCTCCTGCCGCGGTTCCCGCATCCGTGCGGAGGACCGTGACGTCCTTCGCGCCGAGGTGGAGCAGCGCACGCAGGGCGGAGCCGGCCTTGCGCTTAGACCGGGCCTCCAGGTAGCGGCCGAGCAGGATGAAGCCGACGACTCCTGCCGCGACCTCCAGGTAGACGGCGGAGGAGGGGTCGGACCCGGAGGCTGTGACGTCGAAGCCGTGCCGCATCCGGGGCATGCCCGCGTCGCCGAGGAACAGGGCCCACAGCGACCAGCCGAAGGCCGCGAGCGTGCCGATCGACACCAGGGTGTCCATCGTCGCGGCGCCGTGCCTCAGGTTCGCCCACGTGGCGCGGTGGAAGGGCAGGCCGCCCCAGATGACGACGGGGGAGGCGAGGGTGAGGGAGAGCCACTGCCAGTTGTCGAACTGGAGGGCGGGGATCATCGCCATCAGGACGACCGGTACGGCCAGGACCGCCGAGACCCGCAGTCGCTGCCGGAGCGCGGAGAGGGCGTCATCGGCCGCACGCTCGGCCGTGTCGTGGGGGCCGTCACCCGTGGGTCCGGCGGCGTGGCGGGGGTCCTCGGGCGTGGGTCCGGTGGCGTGGCCGGGGTCTTCCGCCGCGCGCCCTGCGGCATCGCGGGGGTCATCGGCTCCGCCGCCCCGGTCCGGGGACCCGGCACGGGGCGCGAGGGCTTGCTCGGACCGCCGTCGGTGCGGCGCGGGTACCGGGCGGATGACGTGCCGCGCCGTGTAGCCGGTCCTCTCGACGGTCGCGACCAGGTCGTCGAGCGTCGTCCCGGCGCCGTAGGACACGCGGGCCTTCTCGGTCGCGTAGTTGACGGTGGCTGTGACGCCGTCCATCCGGTTGAGCTTCTTCTCGACGCGGGCCGCGCACGAGGCGCAGGTCATTCCGCCGATGGCGAGCTCGGCGTCGGAGGTCTCCGGCGCCGGGGCCTCGGCTGCCGTGGTGCTGGCCATGTGTGCGGACTCCTGGGTCGGGCAGTCGGGCCGGTTCCGCCTCAGTATCCGCCTCCCCGATGGCGGAACCGGCCCGACCGGGCACCGGGGCGGCTCGTCAGACGCGGCCCACGAGCTCGTAGCCCGCCTCGTCGACGGCGGCGCGCACGGCGTCGTCGGTCAGCGGTGCCGCGGAGTCGACGGTCACCCGGCCGGTGGCGGCCTCCGCCTTGACGGAGGTGACCCCCTCGATGCCGGAGACCTCCTCGGAGACCGCCCCTTCGCAGTGGCCGCAGGTCATGCCCTTCACCTCGTACACCGTGGTGACGCCGCCGGCCCGGGCGCTGGCCGCCCCGTCGTCGCAGGAGCCGGTGGACGAGCAGCAGGAGCCGGAGGTCCGGGGCGTGTCGGTCTCGACGGTCATGGCGTTCTCCTCTTCACAGACGCGTACAGATGCGGCGGTTGTGGCACAAGAGGTTACTGGGGAGCCCGGTGCGCCTGCCCGCCGCTACCCACTATACCCCTAGGGGGTATTAACTGTTTCTCTGCCGTCACTCCATCGCGCGGGTCGCACGCCGATGGGGGCGGGACAGGATCACCGCCGGAGCGTAGATTCGCCGGATCGACGGGCCGGGCGCGAACCGGACCACGGGAGGCGGGGCCGATGCGGGCAGTGGTGTTCGAGGAGTTCGGGCAGGAGGCCAGGGTCCGGGATCTTCCGGATCCCGCCCCCTCGGCCGGGGGAGTCGTGGTCCGGGTCGAGGCCACGGGGCTGTGCCGGAGCGACTGGCACGGCTGGATGGGCCACGACCCGGACATCGTCCTGCCGCACGTACCCGGGCACGAGCTGGCGGGTGTGGTCGAGGAAGTGGGCTCCGGCGTGCACAACTGGCACGCCGGTGACCGGGTCACCGTGCCCTTCGTCTGTGCCTGCGGCCGGTGCTCCGCCTGCGCCGCGGGCGCCCAGCAGGTCTGTGAACGGCAGACCCAGCCGGGCTTCACACACTGGGGCTCCTTCGCCGAGTACGTGGCGCTGGAGCAGGCCGACGTCAATCTCGTCGCCGTGCCGGAAGGGCTGTCCTCGGCCACGGCGGCCGGACTCGGATGCCGGTTCGCCACGGCGTTCCGGGCCGTTGCCGGCCAGGGGCGGGTGGCGCCGGGGGAGTGGGTCGCCGTGCACGGCTGCGGCGGGGTCGGGCTGTCGGCCGTGATGATCGCGGTGGCGTGCGGAGCCAGGGTCGTCGCGGTCGACGTGTCGCAGCGGGCGCTGGAGCTGGCACGGGCGTTCGGCGCGTCCGCCTGCGTGGACGCCTCCGCGCACCCTGCCGGTGCGGACGAGGCCGTACGCGAACTGACCGGCGGGGGCGCGCATCTGTCGCTCGACGCGCTGGGCTCCCCGGTCACCTGCGCCGCCTCGGTGCGGAGCCTGCGCCGCCAGGGCCGTCATGTGCAGGTCGGGCTGCTGCCGTCGGCGGCCGGAGACCCCGTCGTGCCCATGGCGCGGGTGATCGGGCTGGAGCTGGAGATCCTCGGCAGCCACGGGATGGCCGCCCACGACTACCCGCCGATGATGGACATGGTCCGGGCCGGCACCCTGCGGCCGGATCTGCTGGTGACCTCCACCATCGCCCTGGACGCCGCCCCGGCGGCCCTCGCCGCGATGGGCACCGCGCCCGGGGCGGGCGTCACGATCATCGAACCGGCGAAGGCCGCCTGAACGGTCGTGCTGTCCGGCTCAACGGCCCCTGTTGCTGGGCCGGGACGCGATCCACGCGAGGACGGTGTCGACATACCAGTAGGGCCTTCCGTGCCGTACGTCGTCGGGAGGCGGCAGAAGCCCGTGCTTGCGGTAGGAACGGATCGTCTCCGGCTGGACCTGGATGTGTGCCGCGATGTCCTTGTACGACCAGAGCGTCCTGTCCGTCATGTACGGCACCTCTCTGTACGTCTCTCCGCACGTCCGTGCGCCTCTGCCCCGGTGAACGACAGGGGGCCGGGCCGGGCAGCGTGCGTCGCGAGCCCGTGACACGGGCTCAGCGGAACGCGGACAAACGTGACAGGGAGGTGACAGCTGTGGTGCGAGGGGGCCGTGCGGCTCAGGAGGAAGGCCGCGCGGGCCCGCAGATGCGGAGGAACTCGCGGGTGCGCCGCGCGATGGGCAGCGGCTTCTCGGGCGGGCAGGGATACATGTCCTGCTCGACGATCGCGAACAGGTCGGTGCCCAGGGCGCGCGCCGCGTCCAGTACGGGTTCCAGTGCGGGCACCCCGCCCGGCGGCTCGCACATCACGCCGCGTGCCACGGCCGGACCGAACGGCACCTCGTTCGCCACGACGTCGGCGAGCACCTCGGGGTCGACCTGCTTGAGGTGCAGATAGCCGAGCCGCTCGCCGTAGGTCCTGATGAGCTTCACGCTGTCCCCGCCGCAGTACGCGTAGTGGCCGGTGTCGAGGCACAGGGAGACCAGGCCGGGGTCGGTGGCGTCGAGGAAACGGTTGACGTTCTCCTCGCTGTCGATGTGCGTGTCGGCGTGCGGGTGCACCACGATGCGCAGCCCGTAGCGGTCCTGGACCTCGTGGGCCAGTCGTTCCGTCTGTGTGGTCAGCTCACGCCACTGCGCGGCGGTGAGCGTGCGGTCCTCCAGCACCTCGCCCGTCCTGTCGTCCCGCCAGAACGACGGGATGACCACCAGGTGTCCGGCGCCCATCGCCCGGGTGAGTGCCGCGATGCCGGCGACATGCTCCCAGGTCCGGTCCCAGACCGCCGGCCCGTGGTGCAATCCGGTGAAGACGGTGCCCGCGGAGACCGCGAGGTTCCGGCGGGAGGTCTCGTCCGCGAGCCGGGCGGGATCGGTCGGCAGATAGCCGTACGGGCCGAGCTCGATCCACTCGTAGCCCGCCTCTGAGACCTCGTCGAGGAATCGCTCCCAGGGCACCTGCTGCGGGTCGTCGGGGAACCACACCCCCCACGAATCGGGTGCCGAACCGATGCGGATGCGGGCCGGGGAGGGCACGGAGGAGGTCATATCGCCCACCCTCCAGCGCTCGGAAGGGAGTGTCAAGAGTTCGTCCGAATGTCCGGACAAAGTGTTGACAGGGGTCCGGGCGGGGGCTAGACCTGGGAGCGGTCCGGGCCGTGGCCTGCCACCGGGACGACGGGCCGGGACGACCTGCGGGACCACGGGCCGGGCCGGAGCGCCGGGTCGAAGGGATGCGTATGTCTGAGCCGTACGACGTGATCACCATGGGGCGGATCGGGGTGGACATCTACCCGCTGCAGACCGGCGTACCGCTGGCCCGGGTGGAGACCTTCGGCAAGTTCCTCGGCGGTTCACCGTCCAACGTGGCGGTGGCCGCCGCCCGGCTGGGACGCCGCACGGCTGTGATCACCCGGACCGGCCAGGACGCCTTCGGCGACTACCTCCACCAGGCGCTGGGGGAGTTCGGGGTGGACGACCGGTGGGTGAGCGCCGTGGCGGAGTTCCCGACCCCGGTCACCTTCTGCGAGATCTTCCCGCCGGACCACTTCCCGCTCTACTTCTACCGACAGCCCAAGGCACCCGACCTGGAGATCCGCGGCGGGGAGCTCGACCTGGACGCGGTGCGGGCCGCCCGGGTCTTCTGGATGACCGGCACCGGCCTGTGCGCCGAACCCAGCCGCGCCGCGACCCTCACCGCGCTCCGGGCCCGCAGCGCCGCGCAGGCACCCGACTCGCCCGGCACCCCGCGCGTGACCGTCTTCGACCTCGACTGGCGCCCCATGTTCTGGGGCGGGGAGGCGGGCGACGGCGGATCCGCCCGCGCCCACTACCGCGAGGCGCTCGCCCATGCCACGGTGGCCGTCGGCAACCTCGACGAGTGCGAGGTCGCCACGGGGGAGCGCGAACCCCACGCCGCCGCCCGCGCCCTGCTCGCAGCCGGTCCCGAACTCGCCGTCGTCAAACAGGGACCGGCGGGCGTCCTGGCCGTCCACCGCGACGGCACCACCGCCGAGATCCCGCCCCTGCCCGTCGACGTCGTCAACGGACTGGGCGCCGGGGACGCCTTCGGCGGCGCCCTCTGCCACGGGCTCCTCGCCGGCTGGGACACCGAACGCGTCATGCGCTACGCCAACGCGGCCGGGGCCATCGTCGCCTCCCGCCTCGCCTGTTCGTCCGCGATGCCGTACCCGCACGAGGTCGAGCAGGCCCTCGCCGACGGCGTGGCCGGCGCAGCCACGGGCGACGGCGTGGCCGGCGCAGCCACGGGCCCCACCCCGTGACCCCGCCCGCCGCGGCCGGCGTCGCCGACCTCGTCCGGCTCCGCGCCCACCGGCCCGAGGCCGTCGCCGAGGCGGCCGCCGCCCGCCGCAGGCGGCCCCTCGTCGGCCCCACCGGACGTCTGATGATCATCGCGGCGGACCATCCGGCCCGCGGCGCGCTGGCCGTAGGTGACGACGACCTGGCCATGGCCGACCGGTTCGTCCTGCTCGAACGCCTCCGCACGGCGCTGTCCCGTCCGGGCGTCGACGGGGTGCTCGCGGGCGCCGACGTCCTGGAGGACCTGCTGCTCCTCGGCGCGCTGGAGGACAAGGTCGTCATCGGCTCCATGAACCGCGGCGGGCTCGCGGGAGCCTCCTTCGAGCTCGACGACCGCTTCACCGGACACCGTCCGGTCGACCTCTCCCAGCAGGGCTTCGACGCGGGCAAGCTGCTGCTGCGGATCGACCACGACGACCCCGGCTCCCTGGACACCCTGCACACCGCCGCCCGCACCGTGAACGCCATGGCCGCCCACCGGCTGCCCGTGTTCATCGAGCCGTTCCTCTGCCGGCGCACTCCCGAGGGCATCCGCACCGACCTGGGCGCCGCCGCCGTCACGACGTCCATCGCCATCGCCTCGGGCCTGGGCGGGACGTCCGCGTACACCTGGCTCAAGGTTCCCGTCACCGAGAACCCCGACGACATGGAGCGGGTGATGCGGGCCTCGACCCTCCCCTCCGTCCTGCTCGGCGGCGAGGTGGCGGGCGACCCCGACGCGACGTACGAGAGATGGCGCGGCGCGCTGCGGCTGCCGACCGTCAAGGGGCTGGTGGTGGGGCGGTCGCTGCTCTACCCCGCCGACGGCGACGTGGCCGCCGCGGTCGACACGGCCGTGGGGCTCCTGTGAACGAGCGGCACGACGGGTAGGGATCGACCATGACGACGAGCGACGAGCAGCAGAAGTACCACCTCAGGGCAGGCGAGGCCGCGCGCGGCCCCTACGCCCTCGACATCGGCCCGGAGCGGGCCGGATGGGAGCGGTCGGGCCTGCGCGTCCTGGAGCTTCGGCCAGGAGGTGTTCATACCCTCGTAACCGGGGAAAGTGAATGGATCATCCTGCCGTTGTCCGGTGGCTGTACGGTGCGTGCAGCAGGTGAGATCTTCGAACTGCTGGGCAGGGAAGACGTGTTCAGCGCGGTGACCGATTTCGCCTATGTCCCACGCGACATCACCGCCCAGATCGCCTCCGGCGCAGGAGGCCGCTTCGCCCTGGCAGGAGCGAAGTGCGAGCGCCCACTCCCCGCTCGCTACGGCCCCGCGCCGGAGGTACCGGTCGAACTCCGCGGCGCCGGCGCCTGCTCGCGCCAGGTGAACAACTTCGCCGCGGCCGACACCTTCGACTGCGACCGGCTCATCGCCGTCGAGGTCCTCACCCCCGGCGGCAACTGGTCCTCGTACCCGCCGCACAAGCACGACGAGCACCACCCCGGCACCGAGTCCGTGCTCGAGGAGATCTACTACTTCGAGGTCGAGGACGGCGGCCTCGGCTACCACCGGGTGTCCCCGTCCCGCCCCGGCGGCACGGACGTACTCGCCGAGGTCGCCACGGGGGACGCCGTCCTCATCCCCGACGGCTGGCACGGCCCGTCCATCGCCCCGCCCGGCCGCACCCTGTACTACCTGAACGTCATGGCCGGCCCGGGCGAGCAGCGCGAGTGGCTCATCCGCGACCACCCGGACCACCGCTGGATCCGTGACACCTGGCCCGGGCAGCCCGCCGACCCCCGACTCCCCCTCCACGGCCCGGAGGCCGCCCGGTGACCACACCACGCCGCACCACCGGCCAGGCCGCGCCCACCCGCAGGCTCACCACCGCCCAGGCCCTCATCGCCTTCCTCGCCCGCCAGTACACCGAGCGCGACGGCCGGCGTCACCGTCTGATCAACGCCACCTGGGGCATCTTCGGCCACGGCAACGTCGCGGGCATCGGACAGGCACTCGTCGAGGCCGGCCCCGCGATGCCGTACCTCCAGGGACGCAGCGAACAGGCCATGGTGCACGCCGCCGTGGGATACGCCCGCCAGTCGGGCCGGCTCTCCGCCCACGCCGTCACCACGTCCATCGGCCCCGGCGCCACCAACCTCGTCACCGGTGCGGCGCTCGCGACCGTCAACCACCTCCCCGTGCTGCTCCTGCCCGGCGACACCTTCGCGACCCGCCCCGCCGATCCCGTGCTCCAGCAGCTCGAAGTGCCCCACGCGGGCGACGTGTCGGTCAACGACTGCCTGCGCCCCGTCTCCCGCTACTTCGACCGGATCACCCGCCCCGAGGCACTGATCCCGGCCGCCCTGCAGGCCATGCGCACCCTCGCCGACCCGGCGGACACCGGAGCCGTCACGCTCGCGCTGCCGCAGGACGTGCAGGCCGAGGCGTACGACTGGCCGGCGGAGTTCTTCGCGACGCGCGTCTGGAACGTACGCAGGCCCGCCCCCGACCGGCACGAACTCGAACAGGCCGTCCGCGCGGTGCGCAGCGCACGCCGTCCGCTGATCGTCGCGGGCGGAGGCGTCCACCACAGCGCCGCAGAGGAGGCTCTCGCCGCGTTCGCCGCCGCCACCCGCATCCCCGTCGCCTCCACCCAGGCCGGCAAGGGGTCCCTGCGCCACGACCACCCCGCCGACGTGGGCGGCATCGGCCACACCGGCACCGCCACGGCCGACGCGCTGGCCCGCGAGGCCGACCTGGTCATCGGAATCGGCACCCGCTACACCGACTTCACGACCGCCTCCGGCACCCTCTTCGCCGACCCAGCCGTCCGTTTCCTCAACCTCAACATCACCGGATTCGACGCCCACAAGCTCTCCGCCCTCCCCCTGGTCGCGGACGCGCGCACCGCGATCGGAGCACTCGGCGAGGCCCTCGGCGCACTCGGACACCGCGTCGACCCCGGATACGAGAGCGCGTACACCGACGCCAAGGACCGCTGGGAGCAGCGCGTCGACGCCGCCTGCGCCACCGCCGATCCGGACGCCCGCCCCACCCAGGCCCAGGTCCTCGGGCTGCTGGACGAGCTGGTCACCGAGGACGACATCCTGATCAACGCGGCGGGCTCCCTCCCCGGCGACCTCCACAAGCTGTGGCGGACCCGCTCCCCGCGCCAGTACCACGTCGAATACGGCTACTCCTGCATGGGATACGAGATCCCCGCCGCCCTCGGGGTCCAGCTCGCGGCACCGGACCGCCCCGTGTGGGCCCTGGTCGGAGACGGCACGTACCTGATGAATCCCACCGAGATCGTCACCGCCGTACAGGAGGGCCTGCCCGTCAAGCTCGTCATCCTGCAGAACCACGGGTACGCGTCCATCGGCGGCCTCTCCGAATCGGTCGGCGCCGAACGCTTCGGCACCGCCTACCGGCACCGCACCGCCGACGGCTCGTTCACCGGCCCCCCGCTGCCCGTCGACCTCGCCGCCAACGCGGCCTCCCTCGGCATGCGGGTGCTGCGCGCCGGGACGGTGGGTGAGCTGCGCCTGGCCCTCGCCGAGGCGCGCGGCGCGGACCGTCCTACTTGTGTCTACGTCGAGACCGAAACGCCAGACACAGTGTCGGGGCCCCCTCCGGCGCAGGCGTGGTGGGATGTTCCCGTAGCCGAAGCCGCGACCCGCCCGCCGGCGGTCGAGGCCAGGAAAGAGTACGACCGGCAGATCGCAGCCCGACGCCGCCACCTGTGAAGGAGACCCGTCATGAAGACCGTCAACCACTGGATCGGTGGCAAGACCGTCGAGGGCACGTCGGGCAACCACGGTCCGGTCACCGACCCGGCGACCGGTGCCGTCACGACCCGGGTGGCGCTCGCCTCCACCGAGGAGGTCGACGCCGCGGTCTCCGCCGCGAGGACGGCGTACGAGACCTGGGGCACCTCCTCGCTCTCCGCCCGCACCGCCGTCCTCTTCCGCTACCGCGCCCTGCTCGACGCCCACCGCGACGAGATCGCCGCGCTGATCACCGCGGAGCACGGCAAGGTGCACTCCGACGCTCTGGGCGAGGTCGCCCGCGGCCTGGAGATCGTCGAGCTGGCCTGCGGCATCACCACACAGCTCAAGGGCGAGCTGTCGACCGAGGTATCCAGCCGGGTCGACGTGTCCTCGATCCGGCAGCCGCTCGGCGTCGTCGCCGGCATCACGCCGTTCAACTTCCCCGCCATGGTGCCGATGTGGATGTTCCCGCTGGCCATCGCCTGCGGTAACACCTTCGTTTTGAAGCCCAGCGAGAAGGACCCGTCGGCCGCCAACCTGCTGGCCGAGCTGGCAGCCGAGGCGGGGCTGCCCGACGGCGTGCTGAACGTCCTGCACGGTGACAAGGTCGCCGTGGACGGGCTCCTCGCCCACCCCGACGTCGCCGCCGTCTCCTTCGTGGGCTCCACCCCCATCGCCCGCTACATCCACGCCACAGCCTCCGCCAACGGCAAGCGCGTGCAGGCACTCGGCGGCGCGAAGAACCACATGCTGGTCCTCCCGGACGCCGACCTGGACGCCGCCGCCGACGCCGCGGTCTCGGCCGCCTACGGCTCCGCCGGCGAGCGCTGCATGGCCATCTCAGCGGTCGTCGCGGTGAGTTCCGTCGCGGACGAGCTGGTCGCGAAGATCCGCGAGCGCGCCGAGAAGATCACGATCGGTCCCGGCACGGACCCCGCCTCCGAGATGGGCCCGCTGATCACCGCCGCCCACCGCGACAAGGTCGCCTCCTACGTCACCGGCGCCGCCGCGCAGGGCGCCGACGTCGTACTCGACGGAACCGGCCACACGGTCGAGGGCTTCGAGGACGGCCACTGGATCGGCCTGTCCCTCCTGGACAACGTCTCCACCGACTCCGACGCCTACCGCGACGAGATCTTCGGCCCGGTCCTGTGCGTCCTTCGCGTCGACACGTACGAGGACGGCGTCGCCCTCATGAACGCCTCGCCCTTCGGCAACGGCACCGCGATCTTCACCCGCGACGGCGGCGCGGCCCGCCGCTTCCAGCTGGAGATCGAGGCCGGAATGGTCGGCGTCAACGTCCCGATCCCGGTACCCGTGGGCTACCACTCCTTCGGCGGCTGGAAGGACTCCCTCTTCGGCGACCACCACGTCTACGGCAACGACGGCGTGCACTTCTACACCCGCGGCAAGGTCGTCACCACCCGCTGGCCCGACCCGGCAGACGCCCCGGCGGGCGTGGACCTCGGCTTCCCCCGCAACCACTGACACGCCGGACACGGACGCTCGCCGAATGGAGGACCGACCGCATGGAGACGGCGTCGCGGCTTCCGTTCGGCGAGATCCTGACAGCCCGTCTGGGCCCGCCCGCGTACCCCCGCGTCCTGGAGAGCAGCCCCCGTTCACAGGTCTGGCGCATCGAGCTGGCCGGGCGCCCGGCCGTGCTGAAACACCTGGTGGCAGGCCCCGGGGCCGACGAGCGGTACGCCCGTGAAGTGGCCGCCCTGCGCATCGGCGCCCGGGCATCCGGCACCCCGGTCGTGCCCGCGCTCCTCGGCACCGATCCGGCCGAGCGGGTCCTGGTCATCGAGGACCTCGACGACCGGCGGCCGCCCGCCGACTGGATCGTCGACTACGCCGCCGCCCTCGCGCGGCTGCACAGCACCGCCCGTCCCGGCGACGCGGGAGTCCTGCCCCGCTGGCAGGGGCCGACCGGTGCCGACGTCACGTCGTTCCTCACCCTGGCCGAGACCCTCGGGGTCGTCGCGCCATCGGGCGTACGGGACGAGCTCCACGCCCTCGTGGAGCGTCTCGGCCGGACGGAAGGGACCGCGCTCCTCCACGGCGACCCGTGCCCCGGCAACGACCTGCACACCCCGGACGGGGTCAGGTTCATCGACTTCGAGCAGGCGTCCCTGGGCAGCGGCCTGATGGAACTCGCCTACCTCCGCATCGGTTTCCCGACCTGCTGGTGCGTCACGAGGGCGTCCGGGCCCCTGCTGGAGCGGGCGGAGGCCACCTACCGCACGGCCTGGCACACCGAGACCGGCACAGCGCTGCCGGACACCGGCCTCGCCGACGCCTGCGCGGGCTGGCTGATCCGGGGCGACGCCCTGGTCCAGCGGGCCCAGCGAGGCACCACCGACCACCTGGCCCGCCTCCCGGACGAGGACTGGACCTGGGGCACGGCGACCGCCCGCCGGCGCCTCGTGCACCGGCTCGGCGTGGTCGCCGACATGACCGCGGACCACTCGGACCTGCCGCACCTCGGCGCACTGGCGGCGGCCCTGCGCCGTGCCGCCCTCGACCGCTGGCCGGCAGTGCGCCCGGTGCCGAAGAGGCGCCCGTAGCTCCCGAAATTCCGTGGCAGGAGGCACACCGCCCCGGCCATCCTGGGGTCATGTCCACACCGCAGCACGAGATCCGCTCCACACCGCAGCACGAGATCCGCGCCCAGCACACCGCCACCACGGTCACCGTCTACCAGGCGTACCAGCCGTCCATCGGCCTGCCCGCCGCCCGTGACGGGCGCTTCCCGTCAGCCTGGAAGCGCGACCGCATGACCTGGATCAAGCCGAGCTTCCTGTGGATGATGTACCGCTGCGGATGGGGCACGAAGGAGGGACAGGAGACCGTGCTCGCCGTCGAGATCAGCCGCGAGGGCTTCGCGTGGGCGCTGGAGAACGCCGAACTCTCCCATTACGCAAGGGGCGTACACCCCGACCGTGCCGCCTGGCGGAACAGCCTGCGCCGCAGCCCCAGCCGTGTCCAGTGGGATCCGGAGCGCGATCTCAGCCTGAACCCTCTGCCGTACCGCTCCCTCCAGCTCGGACTGAGCGGTGAGGCGGCACGTCGTTACGCGGACGAGTGGCTGGTCTCCGTCACCGACGTCACGCCGCTCGCCCACGAGATCCACGGTCTCGTCAGGGCGGGTCATCCGGACGAGGCGGCCCGGCTGCTCCCGGCGGAGACTCCGCTTGCGGGACTTGGTGCGCCACTCCCCGTCGCGGCCGGTGGATGAGCACCCGGACCCGCCCGACGGCCCCGGTCACGGCGCGGGACGGTCGGCAGGCAAGCATCGCGGCCTCCGTGGTGCTGGACCTGTCGATGGACCGGATCACACCGGCCGCGCCACGCGAGCCGGCGGGCCGGGTGCAGCCGACCCGCCTGCCCGCCGTTCAGTGCTCGGCGCCGAACTCCCAGGTCAGCATGGCGAACACCCCGTCGTCCGCCGCACCCGCCGAGCGGTACGTGGCGAGTGCCGCCTCGTTGTCGCGCTCCACCCCGACCCACATGTCGTAACAGCCGCGCTCCCGGGCCTCGGCTGCCAGGGCCTCCGTCAGCGCCCGCCCGATGCCCCGGCGGCGGTACCGCTCGTCGACGCCGAGTTCGTACAGGCACATCTCCGTACCCTTGTCCGGGTGCAGCATCTCGACGCCCGACACGAACCCGGCCGGGAAGTCCCCCGCGTACGCGATCAGCATCAGATGGCCGCCGGCCGCGAGGAAGCGGTCCGCCCACTCGGGGCGGGGCTCGGCGTCGTAGAGGTGGGCGGCGGCGAGCAGCTCCGAGGCGGTGGCGGCGGGGCGGATGCGGATGTCCACGTAAAGGCCCTTTCGTGACGGCGGTGTACCGCAGGCGGAGTACGGGGAGGGCCGACCGTACCTCCCAGGGATGCTGTGCACCTCACCCCGGGGGCACTCCGGCCGGCGGACCGCTCCGTTTAGGGTCGAGTCATGGAGAACCCGACTTCCCGGTGGCGGCACCGGCTGCCCCGTACCCGAGGCCGGTGGGCCGCGGTCGTCGCCGTCCTCGCCGTGCTCGCGGGTGCCGGTACCTGGACCGCTACCGCCGACGACAGCGCGCCGCCCGTGCACCGGCAGGACCGGATGATGAAGATGAACGGGGTGTCGGTCGACACCTCGTACTTCACGTCCGGAGGCACCGAGCCCCGGCCGGCCGTCCTCATCGGGCACGGTTTCGGCGGCAGCAAGAACGACGTGCGCGCCCAGGCCGAGAAGCTGGCCGCCGACGGATACGCCGTGATGACCTGGTCCGCGCGCGGATTCGGGAAGACGACCGGGGAGATCACGCTCAACGCCCCCGACGGCGAAGTGAAGGACGTGTCCGGGCTGATCGACTGGCTCGCGGACCGCCCCGAGGTGGAGCTCGACGCGAAGGGAGACCCGCGCGTCGGTGTCACCGGCGCCTCGTACGGCGGCGCCGTGTCGCTGCTCGCCGCCGGGCACGACGATCGGGTCGACGCCATCGCCCCGGTGATCAGCTACTGGAACCTCTCCGACGCGCTCTTCCCGGACGGGGTGTTCAAGAAGCTCTGGTCCGGGATCTTCGTCAGCTCGGGCGGTGGCTGCGAGAGGTTCCAGAAGCAGCTGTGCGAGATGTACGAGCGGGTCGCGGTCAGCGGCAAGCCGGACGCCGCCGCGCGTGAACTGCTCGACGAGCGTTCCCCCGAGGCCGTGGCCGACCGGATCGACGTACCCGCGTTGATCCTCCAGGGCCAGAGCGACTCGCTCTTCCCGCTCGGCCACGCCGACGCCATGGCCAAGGCCGTCAAGGCCAACGGCGCACCCGTGTCCGTCGACTGGATCGCGGGCGGGCACGACGGAGGGGACGACGAGGGCGACCGCGTCGAGAGCCGGATCGGTGACTGGTTCGACCGGTACCTCAAGGAGGACAAGGGCGCCGACACCGGGCCGGGCTTCCGGGTGACCCGGACCGGAGGCGTCGACTCCACCGACGGCGCCGCCCTCAAGCGCGGCGCGAGCAGCGCCACCTACCCGGGACTGACCAGCGGCGGGCGGAAGATCACCCTGACCGGTGCCGGGCAGCAGCGCCCGGACGACGGCGGACAGGGCGGCACGATGACGGGCGGCGGGCAGCAGCCCGGGACGGACGAAGGCCAGGGCGCCTCGGCCGGAGGAGGGCGGAACGCCCCCGCCGGCGGGGAGACCCAGACCTTCCGCAACCCCGCCGGGGCCAACCCGCCGTCCATCTCCGCCGTCCCCGGCATCGGGGGCGGGCTTTCCCAGCTGTCCTCGCTCGGCGTCGGGCTCTCCCTCGACTTCCCCGGGCAGTACGCGCGCTTCGAGTCCGCCCCGCTGGACAGCGCCGTACACGTCACCGGATCGCCCACGGTCCGCGTGAACGTGAAGGCGGACCAGGGCGACGCGGTGCTCTTCGGCAAGGTCTACGACGTCTCGCCGGACGGGAAGCAGCAGGTGCTGCCCTCCCAGCTCGTCTCCCCCTACCGGTTCACCCCGGCGGAGCAGGGGAAGCCCGTCGAGCTGACCCTGCCCGCCGTCGACCACGAGGTCGAGGCGGGGCACCGGCTCCGTCTCGTCCTCTCCGCGACGGACCTCGCCTACGCCTCACCCGCCGAGCCCGCGACCTACACCGTGTCCCTCGACGACGGGGCGCTGACGGTGCCCACGGCGCCTGCCGTGAAGACCGCCGCGGCCACCATGCCCTGGTGGACCTGGGGACTCCCCGCGGCCGCCGTGGTCATCGCCGCCGCCCTCCTGCTCACCGCGCGCCGGCGTACGGCGACCCCAGCGCCCGATCCGGCGCTGACCGGTGTACCGCTGCAGATCACCGGCCTGTCCAAGAAGTACGCCAGGTCCAGCGACCGGTACGCCGTGCGCGACCTGGGCTTCCGGGTCGAGAAGGGGCAGGTCCTCGGACTCCTCGGGCCGAACGGCGCGGGCAAGACCACCACCCTGCGCATGCTGATGGGGCTCATCACCCCCGACGCCGGAGAGATCCGGGTCTTCGGGCACGCGATCCGTCCCGGAGCGCCCGTGCTGTCCCGGGTGGGGTCCTTCGTCGAAGGCGCCGGCTTCCTCCCGCACCTGTCGGGCCGCTCCAACCTGGAGCTGTACTGGCAGGCGACCGGGCGGCCCACCGAGGACGCCCACATCGACGAGGCCCTGGAGATCGCCGGACTCGGCGACGCCCTGGCCCGCGCCGTACGCACCTACTCCCAGGGGATGCGGCAGCGCCTCGCCATCGCCCAGGCCATGCTCGGCATGCCGGACCTCCTCATCCTCGACGAACCGACCAACGGTCTCGACCCGCCCCAGATCCGCGAGATGCGGGACGTGATGATCCGGTACGCGGCCGGGGGCAGGACCGTGATCGTCTCCAGCCACCTCCTCTCCGAGGTCGAACAGTCCTGCACCCACCTGGTCGTCATGGACCGGGGACAGCTCGTCCAGGCCGGTCCGGTCGCCGAGATCACCGGCTCCGGCGACATGCTGCTCGTCACCACGGACGCCGAGGTGGCCGAACCCCTCGCGGAGAAGGTCGCAGCTCTCCCCGGCATCGGCTCCGCCGTCCGCCTGGACGACGGACACGGACTGCTGGTCCGTCTCGACGGCGCCACAGCCGCGCAACTCGTCTCGGACCTGGTCCGTCTCGACGTGCCGGTGACGGGCGTCGGGCCGCACCGCCGCCTGGAGGACGCCTTCCTCACCCTCATCTCCCAAGGATCCGCATGAGCTCCGCAACAGAGATCCAGGCCCTTGCCGAAGCCCCCGGATACCACGCCCGCCGCACCCTGCCGCTTCGTGTGGAGGCGATGAGGCAGCTGCGCAGGCGCCGCACCCTGCTCATGGGCGGGGTGCTCGCGGCCCTGCCGTTCATCCTGATCATCGCCTTCGCGGTCGGGGGCACCCCGCCCATGAGCAGGGTGGCGGGGGAGGCGGCTCGCGGATCAACCTCATGGACGTCGCGACGGAGTCCGCGGCGAACTTCGCGGCGACCTGCCTCTTCGTCTCGGCCGGCTTCCTGCTCGTGGTGCCGGTCGCCCTGTTCTGCGGCGACACCGTGGCCTCCGAGGCCAGCTGGTCCTCGCTGCGCTACCTGCTCGCGGCGCCCGTGCCACGGGCCCGGCTGCTGTGGAGCAAGCTCGTCGTGGCGCTCGGCTTCAGCCTCGCCGCCATGGTGCTGCTGCCGCTCGTCGCGCTGGGCGCGGGAGCCCTCGCGTACGGCTGGGGGCCGCTCAAGCTGCCGACCGGGGGCGCGCTCACCAGCTCGGACACCGTGCCGCGCCTCGCGCTCGTCGTGGCCTTCGTCTTCGTCTCCCAACTCGTCACCGCCGGGCTGGCGTTCTGGCTCTCGACGAAGACGGACGCGCCGCTCGGCGCGGTGGGCGGCGCCGTGGGGCTGACCATCGTCGGCAATGTCCTCGACGCGGTCACCGCACTCGGGACGTGGCGCGAATTCCTGCCCGCACACTGGCAGTTCGCATGGGCGGACGCGCTCCAGCCCGACCTCGAATGGGGCGGGATGGTGAAGGGCGCGGCCGTATCGGTGACCTATGCCCTGATCCTGTTCGCTCTCGCCTTCCGGGGGTTCAGCCGTAAGGACATCGTGTCCTGAAACCGATGTCCTGCCGGACCGGGCCCGGTCGTTGCGTCATCGAGACCGTTCCGCAACGCTTCCGACGACTCCGCCGGGCCGCCCCGCACGTCACATGAACAGATGCCGACGACGTGGGGGGTACCGATGGCACACAGGTCAAGGACGTACAGGGGAGCGCTGGCCCTGTTCCTGGGCGCGGTCCTGATCACCGGTTGCAGCGCTTCGGGTCCGGACGGCGCCAAGTCGTCCGCCGACCGCAGCACCGGTGGCGGGCCGGCCGGGGGCAAACAGCCCCCGTACGCCGCGCCGGAGCGGACGGAGGAAGCGGACGGGGCGGCGAAGGACAGCGGCAGCCGGGAGAGCGTGGCGCCCGACTACCTCTCGACCTTCGCCCTCGACGTGGACACCGCCAGCTACGGATACGCGCGCCGCACCCTGGGCGACGGGCAGCTGCCGGCCGCCGGCACGGTGCGTCCGGAGGAGTTCGTCAACAGCTTCCGCCAGGGCTACGAGCGGCCGGAGGGCAACGGCTTCGCGGTCAGCGTCGACGGCGCCCGGTCCGATGCCGCCGACTGGTCGCTCCTGCGGGTCGGGCTGGCCACGAAGGCCGCCCAGGACGCAGGCGAACGCCCGCCGGCCGCACTGACCTTCGTCGTCGACATCTCCGGGTCGATGTCCGAGCCCGGACGCCTCGACCTGGCGAAGACCTCGCTGGGCATCCTCGCCGACGAACTGCGCGACGACGACTCCGTATCCCTGGTCACATTCAGCGACGAGGCCGAGACCCGGCTCCCGATGACCCGGCTCCAGGGCAACCGCACCGAGGTCAGGGACGCCATCGAGGGGATGGAGCCCGCCGACTCGACGAACGTGGCAGCCGGTGTCGAGCGGGGCTACGAGGAGGCGGTCGAGGGCCACCGCAAGGGCGCCACCAACCGCGTCGTCCTGCTCTCCGACGCGCTCGCCAACACCGGGGAGACGGACGCCGACGCGATCCTGGAACGCATCGGGGGCGCACGTGAGGAGTACGGCATCACCCTGTTCGGCGTCGGGGTCGGCAGCGACTACGGCGACGAGCTGATGGAACGCCTCACCAACAAGGGCGACGGCAACACCACCTATATCGCGGACGAGACCCAGGCCAGGAAGGTCTTCGTCGACCAGCTCCCCGCCCACGTCGAACTCCGGGCCCGTGACGCCAAGGCCCAGGTGGCCTTCGACCGCGAAACCGTCCAGCAGTTCCGGCTGATCGGCTACGAGAACCGCAAGGTCGCCGACGACGACTTCCGGGACGACAGCGTCGACGGCGGCGAGGTGGGCCCCGGCCACACGGTGACCGCGCTCTACGCCGTACGCCTCCGTGAGGGCGCCTCCGGCCATGTGGCGACGGCGACCGTGCGCTGGCTGGACCCGAAGACACGGAAGGCGCACGAGGAGACCGGGGCGGTGGCGACCGGTGCGATCGGCGGGAAGCTCTGGGACGGCGCCACGGCACGGCTCCAGGTGACCGCGGTGGCCGCGTACTTCGCGGACACGCTGCGCGGCGGCGACCTGCCGGGAGCGCCCGCACTCGGCGAACTCGCCGAGCGGGCAAGGAAGCTGGCCTCCACCACCGAGGACAGCTCGGTGGAGAAGCTCGCCACGGCGATCGAGCGGGCCGACCGGATCAGGAACGGCGGTGGGGAGGAACCGCCGGGCGACGACGGCGAAGGCGAGCTCGGCTGACACGGACTCCCGGGCCCGGCGGGGTGTCGCCCCCGCCGGGCCCGTCCTGTCGGTGGCGGCTGACAGAACACGTCGAACAGCCATCTTGGAGATACTGGCTCTCTCGCCGCCTCCTGAACGCCGTCCGCCCCGGCCGCCCGCGTCCGCCGGGGCGGAGACCCGCTAAGCCAGGTGGAACACCTCGGTCAGCGGGACCATCACCTCGTCCGCGGCCTCCGGCTGCTCGAAGAACTCGCCCATCTCCCGCTGCCACCGCGCGTTGACCTCCGTCGCCGCCATCGCCTCCCGGGCCGCGTCGAAGTCCTCCGTCTCCAGGTAGCCGACCAGCAGGCCGTCCTCGCGGAGGAACAGCGAGTAGTTGTGCCAGCCCGCCTCCGACAGTGCGGCGAGCATGTCCGGCCACACCGCGGCATGGCGCTCGCGGTACTCGTCCTTGCGGTCCTCACGGACCTTCAGCAGAAAGCAGACGCGCTGCATGGAGCCGGGCCCTCCGGTCAGAAGTTGAACGAGTCGATGTTCTTGGAGTCGAAGACGGTCGGCTCGCCGAGGATGACCTCGCCGTCCTTGCCGATCGTGTACTCACCGAGCTTGCCCGCCTTGAACTTCTCGCCCTCCGCACCGGTGATCTGCCCCGAAGCCAGCGCGGCGGCCGCGTACGAGCCGAGGTAGCCGAGCTCCTGCGGGTTCCAGAGCGAGAACTGCTCGACGGTGCCGTCCTTGACGTACTTGCGCATCTGGTTCGGCGTGCCGAGCCCGTTGAGCACGACCTTGCCCTTGTACGAGGAGTCGCTCAGATAGCGCGCCGCAGCCGCGATGCCCACCGTCGTGGGCGAGATGATGCCCTTGAGGTCCGGGTAGGCCTGCATGAGGCCCTGCGTCTGCTGGAAGGACTTCTGGTCCGCGTCGTCGCCGTACGCGACCTTCACCAGCTCCATGTCCTTGTACTCCGGGAGCTTCAGCTCCTCCTTCATGAACTCGATCCAGGTGTTCTGGTTCGTCGCGTTCTGCGTGGCCGACAGGATCGCGATCTTGCCCTTGTGGCCGATCTGCTCGCCGAGGTGCTGCACCAGACTGCGGCCGATCTCCTCGGAGCCGGCCTGGTTGATGAAGAGCTGGCGGCAGTCCTTCGCGGTGTCGGAGTCGTACGCGACGACCTTGATGTCCTTCTTCATGGCCTGCTTGAGCGGGCCGCACACCGCGTTCGGGTCGTTCGCAGCGATCAGGATCGCGTCCTGGCGCTGCTGGATCAGCGTGTTGATGTAGCTGACCTGCGAGGATGCGTTGGCGTCGGACGGGCCGACCTCCTTGCCCGTGCCGCCGTACTCCTTCGCCGCCGCGATGCCCGCCTCGTCGACGATCTTCTCGTACGGGTTGTTGATCTGCTTGGGCAGGAAGGCGAGCTTCAGGCCCTTCTTCAGCGGCGCGTCCGGGTCGGCCTTCGCGGAGCTGCCGGCCTTCGCGCTCCCGCTCTCCGCGCTGTCCTTCGTGGTGCCGGAACACGCGGTGAGAGCGAGGGCGAGGGAGACGGCGGTGGCGGCGGTCGCGACGGCGCGGCGCCCAGCGGCATTGCGGAGCATCATGGCGGCGTGTGCCTTTCGGAGAGGGAGCGAAGACGGGGGAGGGGAGGGGAGC
>NZ_MAPV01000092.1 GCF_001700505.1 Streptomyces mutomycini | reverse complement strand
GAACGGAGGCCAGCCCCCGGCCCGCGAAGGCGTCATCGATCTCGGTGTGGAAGAACACGCGCTGCTCGTCGCGGTCGCGGTAGGCGGTGAACCCCACGCTCACCTCGTCGGACAGGATCTCGTAGCGGTGCCTCGCGTCCACGTTCCGGACGATCGGGGCGGCGGCTCGGGTCGGTCGGGGGCGTCCCGTGGAGCGAGGGCGCGTCGGGAGCTTGGTTTCCGCCGCATCATCCCGCACGTGGCCCGGCCTGCTGGTGCGTGTCTCAGGGATGACGCGCGTGCGGTCAGGGCGCCGAAGCGTCACCGCCGCCGGGTGTGCGGCTCAGGTCCACCACGCAGAAGATGTTGCCGTCGGGGTCGGCGAGAACGACGAAGTCGGGGTCTGGGGGATAGAGGTCCCAGTCCACCGTTCGCGCGCCGAGGCCGACCAGTCGCCGGACCTCCGCCTGCTGTTCCTCGGCCGAATCGGTGAAGAGGTCCAGGTGGAGACGGGGACGCGGCTCGGCCGGGGATGTGCTGCGCAGCAGGCCAAGGGCGCTGCCGGAGCCGTCGGCGTGATTGAGCGTCCGCCACGTCTCGCTCCTCCGCTCCTGAGCGGCGACCAGGTTCAACGCCGCGGTCCAGAAGGTCACTGCGCGGGGAACGTCCGTGACACCGATGACAGGGAATCCGAGTCTCAGCATGAGGCCAGCCTAGGCTGTTCCGGCGCATCGCCGGTCTCTGGGCCGTCGACCGACGGGAAGGGGTGCTGATCGAGCCGCTCCGCCCGCTCCTTCCGCTCTTTCTGTCCGCCATCCGGGTGAACTCCGCTCCGACCGTGCCGTGCCGCGGGCAGGCATAGGGGCATCCGCGCCTTACGTGGCCGGAAGCACCGGTGGACGCATGAAGCGGACAACCGAGCGAAAGGGGCTGTCCATGCTCGGTCCACGGGCGACGCGCGCAGGGACCGACGGAGATGTCGGCCCCCGGGCGGGCTCCGGGGGATGTACGGACTCCCGGGAGGACCCTGGCGCAGGCGCCGGCCGTTCCCCCGACACGGCCCGTGAGGCGGCCGCAGCCGTAGGGGCCGTCCTCGAGGAGTACCTGCGCACCAGGCTGCGGGAGGCCAGGCGGGTCGACGCGGTGTTCGCCGAGGAAGTGGCCTCGCGGGTCGCCGCGTTCGTCCTGCGCGGCGGTAAACGGCTGCGCACCGCCTTCGTCTGGTGCGGATGGCTGGCCGCCGGAGGTGTCGGCGATCCCCGGACCCCGCTGCGTATCGGCGCTGCCCTCGAACTGCTGCAGACCTGTGCACTGGTGCACGACGACGTCATGGACGAATCGCCGGTGCGCCGGGGCGCGCCCGCCGTGCACACGGACTTCGCGCGGGCGCACCGGGCGGGCCGTATGCGCGGTTCCGCCGCGTCCTATTCGGCCAACGCCGCGATGCTCGCGGGGGACCTGGCGCTCGCGTGGGCCGACGATCTGCTCACCGAGACCGCACTGACCTCCCCGTACGGCGAGCAGTTGCACCGGGAATGGCAGGCGATGCGCGGTGAGATGGTCGCAGGACAGTACCTGGACATGCGGGCGCAGGCGACCGGTTCCTCCGACCCCGCTCATGCCAGGAACATCGCGACGCTCAAGAGCGCGCTCTACACCGTGGAGCGGCCGCTCGCCCTGGGGGCCTCCCTGGCGGGGGCCGATCCCCGCACCATGGACGGGCTGCGGGCCGCCGGACGGTGTGCGGGACTCGCCTTCCAGTTGCGTGACGACCTGCTGGGCGCGTTCGGGGACCCGGCTGTCACGGGGAAGCCCGCGGACCAGGATCTGCGGACACGCAAGCTCACCTGTCTCCGCGCGGTCGCACTCCGGCTCGCCGCCGAATCGGGCGACACCGAGGCGCTGGCCGTACTCGGTCCCGAGGAGGCCGTGCCCGGCGGAGGGACGGTCGAGCGGATGCGCGCCGCTCTGGAACGTACGGGCGCGCGGGCGGTCGTCGAGGAGGAGATCGCCGGTCTTTCGTCATCGAGCCTGCGTCACTTCGCGGCCGCCGGAGCCGATGCCCGGGCACGGCGGGAGTTCGCCGTGCTCGTGGCCAGGGCCGTGGGCACCGTGCCCGAAGGCAACAGGGAGAGCGTATGAGGACCGTGACGGGCCCCACCGATCACGTGGTGGTGGTAGGAGCAGGCCTGTCAGGCCTCGCAGCCGCCCTTCATCTGCTCGGTGCGGGCCGCAGGGTGACCGTCGTCGAGCGCGACTCCGGGCCCGGAGGCCGGGCGGGACGGATCGAACTCGGCGGCTACCGGGTCGACACCGGGCCCACCGTGCTGACCATGCCGCACCTGGCCGACGAGGCCTTCGCAGCCGTCGGGGACAGCCTCCGCCGCCGGGTGGATCTCATCCCGCTGCACCCCGCCTACCGGGCGCACTTCGCCGACGGCAGCAGGCTGGACGTCCACACGGACGGTGACGCCATGGAGGCCGAGATCCGGAGGTTCGCCGGGGCGTCGCAGGCCGCGGGATACCGCCGTCTGCGTCACTGGCTCGAAAGGCTCTACCAGGCGCAGATGCGCCGCTTCATCGACACCAACTTCGACTCGCCCTTCCAGCTACTCCACCCGGACCTGGCCCGACTGGCGGCCCTGGGCGGCTTCGGACGGCTCGATCCGCAGATCGGCAGATTCCTCACCGACGCGCGGCTGCGCCGGGTGTTCTCCTTCCAGGCGCTCTACGCGGGAGTCGCCCCGGCCCGTGCCCTGGCCGCCTACGCCGTCATCGCCTACATGGACACGGTTGCGGGCGTCTGGTTCCCCAAGGGAGGCATGTACGCGCTGCCCCGGGCGATGGCGGACGCCGCCGCCGACGCCGGAGGGGATTTCCGCTGGTCGGCCGAGGTGACCGGGCTGGAGCAAGCGGCCGGCAGGGTCCGGGCCGTACGGCTGGCATCGGGGGAGCGGATCGCCTGCGACGCGGTCGTCCTGACACCGGATCTGCCCGTCGTCCACCGTCTCCTGGGGCGGGCGCCCCGACGCCCCGTATCCCTGCGCCACGCGCCGTCGGCCGTCATCCTGCACGCCGGCACGGACCGCACCTGGCCCGACCTGGCGCACCACACGCTCTCCTTCGGCGCCGCCTGGGAGCGCACCTTCGACGAACTCACCCGGGCCGGGCGTGTGATGAGCGACCCGTCGCTGCTCATCACCCGGCCGACGACGCACGACCCCTCACTCGCACCGCCGGGCAGACATCTGCACTACGTCCTGGCCCCGTGCCCCAACACCACGCAAGGCCCGTCGGCGGGTACCTGGCGCGGCCTGGGACCGCGCTACCGCGACAGCCTGCTGGCCGAGCTGGAACGCCGGGGGCTCGACGGCTTCGAGGAATCCATGGACCGGGAACTGCTGGTCACCCCGGTGGACTGGACTGCCCAGGGCCACGCGGCGGGCACCCCGTTCTCCGTGTCGCACACATTCGCGCAGACCGGCCCCTTCCGGCCGCGCAACCTCGTACGCGGCTACGACAACGTCGTCCTCGCAGGGTGTGGAACCACACCTGGGGTGGGCGTGCCGACCGTGCTCGTGAGCGGCAAGCTCGCAGCCGCCCGCATCACGGGCCTTCCCCCCACGACGGGTGTGCGCCGTCGTTCCCCCCTCCGCGAAGGGCAGAGCAGATGAACCGCCGTGAACTGGACGCCGCAGGGATCACCGGGGCTGCCCTGCGCGCCGCCTACACCAGATGCCGGCGGCTCAACGCCGAGCACGGCCGGACGTACTTCCTGGCCACCCGGCTGCTGCCGGTCGAACGCCGCTGCGCCGTCCACGCCCTGTACGGCTTCGCCCGCTGGGCCGACGACATCGTGGACGACCTGGACCGCCGGCAGCCTCCCGGGGAACGCGACCGCCTGCTACGTCTGCTGGAGAGCGACCTCGCGCAGGGGCTGCGCACGGGAGGCGGCGAGGAGCCCGTGGTCAGGGCAGTGGCGCACACCGCCGAGTGCTACGCCATCGACCACGGCCTGTTCGCCGACTTCCTGGCGTCCATGCGCAGCGACCTGACCGTAACCGACTACCTCACGTACGCCGATCTGCGTGCCTACATGCACGGTTCGGCGGCGGTGATCGGACTCCAGATGCTGCCCGTCCTCGGGACGGTCGTGCCCCGCGAGGAGGCGGCCCCGCACGCGGCCGCACTCGGTGTGGCCTTCCAGCTGACCAACTTCCTGCGGGACGTCGGCGAGGACCTGGACCGCGGTCGCGTCTACCTGCCGGCGGACCTGCTCGCCGCCCACGGCGTGGAGAGGCCACTGCTCGACTGGAGCCGCCGCACCGGACGGCACGACCCCCGCATCAGGGCCGCGTTCGTCGAGGCCGAAGCGATGATCCGGACGGTGTACCGGGAGGCCGCGCCGGGCATCGGCATGCTTGAGCCGCGGGTCCAGCCCTGCATCCGCACCGCGTTCGTGCTGTACCGGGGGATCCTGGACGCGATCGCCGCCGACGACTACCGGGTGCTGCACCGTCGGGCCGTGGTGCCGCGCCGACGCCGGGCCCTCACCGCCGCCGGCGGCCTCGTACGGATCCTCGGCGCGCGGCTGCGCACCCGGCCGCCGGTCAAGGCGCCCGGCGCGGTCGCCCGGGCGGAGGGGCCCTCGCGATGAGCGATCCGCGCCGAAGGACGACATGGACGTCACCGCTGCGGGTGCGGCGTGCCCCCGACTGGGAGCGGCAGGCTCCGACCTGGCGCGAGGCCAGGCCCACCGTGATCGCCGCAGCGCTGAAGCGGGCCGCCGCACGCCCGTCGGGCAACTGGTACGTCGCCGGGGCCTCGCGGGAGACCGGCGCGAGGCCCCGGCCGTACGGCCGGACGATCGCCGGGACGGAGGTGGTCCTGTGGCGGGCCGAGGACGGCACGCTGCGCTCCGGCCCGGGGGAGTGCCCCCATCTGGGAGCGCCGCTGCGCGACAGCCGGGTGGTGTGCGGGACGCTCCTGTGTCATTGGCACGGCCTCGCCCTGGACGGCGGGCCGTTCGCCGGTTGGGAGCCGTACCCGGTGCACGACGACGGCGTGCTGGTGTGGGTGAGACTCGACGCGGCCGGGGGCGAAACCCCGCTGGAGCGTCCGGCCGTGCCGGTGAGGCCCGCCCCCGGCGACGCGGTGGACGCGGTGTTCACGGCGGTGGGCCGGTGCGAACCCGAGGACGTGGTCGCGAACCGGCTCGACCCCTGGCACGGCTCGTGGTTCCACCCGTACGCGTTCGTGGGGCTCAAGGTCGTCGCCACCCCCGAGGACAGCGGTGACGACGCGTTCGCCGTCGATGTCTCGTTCCGGGTCTCCGGCCGGCTGATGGTGCCCGTTCGGGCCGTGTTCACCGCGCCCGGACCGCGCACGGTGGTCATGCACATCACCGACGGTGAGGGGTCCGGATCGGTCGTGGAGACCCATGCGACGCCGCTCACCGCACCCGGCGCCCCGAACCCCCGTACTGCGGTGGTCGAGGCCGTCGTCGCGGCCTCGGACCGGCGGGGCTTCGCCCTGGCGCGCGCCGTCGCGCCCGCCCTCCGGCCGCTGATGCGCCGGACGGCGGGCCGGCTCTGGCGCGACGACCTGGCGTACGCCGAGCGCCGCTGGGCGCTGCGCAGCACCGGGCGCTTCCCCGGCCGAGCGTCAGCGCCGCACGGCCAGGCCGGCGAGGGCCCGCAGGACCCGTGACCGCCCGGCGCGCGGGACGGTCCAGAGCACCTGCCCCCGGATGCCCCAGCCGGCCAGGAGCGCGTTGGCGGCCAGGAAGCCGGAGGTCGCCGCGCGTTCCATCAGGGCGACGGGGAGCCCGGTACGGACCATGTCGCCCGCCACAGTGACGCGAGGATGAGGCGTGCGTACGGCCGGCCGGCGACGGTAGCCGCCAACGGAGAACAGGGGGCAGTCGTCGCGCCATTCGTGGTGGGCGTCGACGACCCGGAAGTCCGCCGTCTCGGGATAGACCTCGTGCAGACGTTCGAGCATCCTGCGCTGGACCACCTTCGGTTCGGTCCTCCCGTCGACGGCGTAGGCGTGGAGTTCGACCACGGAACCGCCCGTGCGAGCGGCCCAGCGGGCCGATTCGCCCTCCCAGCGGTCGAGGACGCTGACGTTGTCGAGCCCGTCGAAGCCACTGGTGCCGAGGAAGCCCGCGCGGTCCTCGCGCACGGGGCGGTCGAGCCACAGCCGCGACACGAGGAACGGGGGCGCCGTGCGCATGGCGGCGATGTCCGCGCGCCAGGACGCGTCCCCCAACTGCTCCGAAGCACCTACGAGACGGCGCAGGCCACGCGTGTCCAGGGCGAGGACCACGGCCTGGTGGCGGTCGGTCGCCCCGTCGGTCTCCACGGTCAGGTCCCCGTCGGCGGCGGGGCGGACGCGGTGGACCGGAGCGCCGGTGCGCACCTCGGCGCCCAGCCTGCGCAGACAGCCGCCCAGAGGTTCCCAGAGAGCCTGGGGGAACGGCTCCCGCGGCACGTCGAAGAGAAGACCCTCGGACGACCCGAGGAAGTAGATGTGGAACATCAGGAGCAGTTCGGCGGCGGACAGCTCGCGCGGGTCCGAGAAGAAGCTGCGGGAGAACACCTCGAAGGCCAGGTGGTGGGCCGCCTCGGGGAAGCCGATCCGGTGCAGGAAGTCCTCGGCGCTGATCCCGTCGAACCGCTCGTACACCTCGGGGACCCGGACGTCGAGGAGGGGCAGTGCCTCGCGGGGGTTCATCGCGGCGAGGTCCCGCCAGCCGAACGACGGGCTGAGCGCGACGAATCCGAGCGCGCTCCACGGCGGGGTCCGCGGCACTCGGGCGAAACTGTCCGCCATTCCGTCGCGGTGCCGGAGAGGGTAGTCCGCCATCGGGGTGAGCGCCGACAGGCCGGGATCCGCGCGGCGCAGCAGTCCGCGCAGGTTGTAGTACTGGCGGAAGAAGGCGTGGAACCCCCGGCTCATCGTCGCCTCCGACCCGTCGGCGAGGCGCACGGGCCATCCGGCGAGGCGCCCGCCGAGGCTCTCCCCCTGCTCGTACAGCGTCACACGGACACCGCGTTCGGCGAGTGCGGTCGCCGCGGCGAGACCGGCGATGCCGCCGCCGATCACCGCGGCCGAAGGGGAGTCGCCGGTGAAGCGCTGGCGTCCGGGTGCGGGCATGAGAACCTCCGCCCGGCTGTCGCGTCCGTGCAGGGTGGCGTCGATGCGGTGCCTGCGGGCACTCATGACGCCTCGGGCCCTGCGGAACCCGTGCCGCTCCGGGCGAGGAACGTGTGGACGATTCCGGTCTGCCAGCCGCCGACGGGCACGGTCCGCACGAAAGGGAATCCGGCCAGGGAGATCCGCTGCGCGAACAGGGGCGCCGTATCGAACGCGATGACGCTGCGCCACAGATGGTGGTACAGCTCGCGGTCGCCGGTCAGCGTGCCCGCGGGGATGATGACACCTCGGCAGACCGTGTTCCACACGGCCCGGTGCACAGCCGAGCCACTGAGGCAGTACTCGTGGACCAGCAGACGCCCCCCGGGGCGCAGCAGTGCGCGCACGGCTTCGAGGACATCGCCGGGCGCGGCGACATTGCGGAAGAGGTAGGCGGCGAACACGGCGTCGTACGAGCCGTCGTCGTCGGTGGTACGGAGATCCTCCGCGGAACGGTGCAGGAAACGGACGTTCGCGGGCCAGCGCTTCGCGCGGGCCCGCTCCAGCATGCCCGCTGAGGCGTCGACCGCGGTGATCCGGGCGTACGGGGCCGCCCCCAGCAGCGCCCGCGTGGACGCGCCCGTTCCGCAGCCGAGATCGAGGACCCGCAGCCCCCTTCCGCCACGAGGCAGCCCAAGGCGGCGGGCCGAACGGAGCAGGTCGGAGCGGTACCCCGGATTCAACGCCGTGAGCCGGTCGTACGAGTGTGACGCGTGATCGAAGGCGCGTGCCAGGTCGTGGTCCCGCAGAAGTGTCATCAGGGGCTCTCTTCGGATCGGCCGGTGGTCCGGCGGGCCAGGAAGGGGACTTCGGCTGCGGTACGGAGCATCGGGACCATCGGTGTACGCAGACCGATCCCGAACTCCTCCCACGGCGTGCTGCCGCCGTCGAGGAAGCGCAGCAGCCGCTCCATGGGGATGTGGCGGAACAGGTCGGTGAAGAAGCGCGGCCCGTCCACGCGTCCGGTGTCCAGGGCCCGGAGCAGCACGGCGTCCATGGCGAGCGCCCTGCGGCCGTGCGGCGCCGGCACGCCCGGGCGCCCGTCGCGCAGCGCTGTGGCGATGGCCCGGCTCTGGCGCTGGACGGCGGCGAACGTGTAGCCGGTCGCCGGACGGGTGGCACCCCCGGCGGCCCCGATGCGGAAGACGGCGCGGCCCGTCCGGCGGGGGAAGCGCGCGTCGGTCATGGGGATGACGCCCTGCTCCGCCGACTCCACGGCGAACCTGCCGAGCCCCAGGACGCCCCCGGTGTACTGCCGCAGAGCGGCCTCGTACGCCGCCGTCGTGAGCGGGGCACGGGAGAACTCCGTGTACTCCACCAGCGCCCGGTCCGGTGCCAGCGGCAGTACGTAGCCGAACGCGAGACCGTGGCGGGGCTGCGGAACCCGGAAGTCCATGAGGTCGGCCACCCCGGGCTCGAAGCGGGGAACGGCGGTACGCACGAACCAGCCCCGGAAGTGCTGCAGCAGCAGCGTGCGGTGCGGCGGCGTGCCTCGCACGGGCCGCGAGTCGAACACGTACCGGCCGCGCAGGGTGAGCGGTTTCCCGTCCGCCGTCGTACAGCGCACCTCCGCGCCGTACGGTGCGTCGAGCACTTCGTGGGCGGTGGCACGCAGGACGCGGGCCGCGGGGGCCTCCGTCAGACGGGAGTGGACCAGCTGTTCGAAGAGGCCCGAGCGCACCATGCGGTAGCGCAGGGGAGCGGGTTCCGATTCGATGACGCAGCCGTCCGGCCCTCGTACCCGCAGGCAGCGCCAGGAGGCGACGACGGCCTCCTCGAACTCCCCGGTACCGGCCTCCCAGTGGCACCAGGTGCGCTCCGCGGGGCGCAGCGGTCCGTCGGGCGCCTCGACCAGCGTCACCCCGGAACCGGTCCTGGTGAGCCAGTGGGCAAGGCACAGTCCGGCGGCGCCTCCGCCCACGACGACGGCATCGTCCACCCGTCCGTGAACGCGCCCGCTCACCTCCTGGGAGCCCGCGCCGCCGCCCGGTCGGCCAGCACCTCGCGCGCCGCCCTGCTTCCGGATGCCAGAGCGCCCTGCACGGACCCGGTGGCGCGGTGGTCCCCGCTCACGTACCGCCCCGGTGCGAAACGCGTCGTACGGCTCAGAGGCCAGGGAGGCCGCATGGCGGGCAGGGCGCCCTCCACGGTGTAGGCGGCGACCGTGTCCCAGGTACTCGTGTCCGTGTCGTACAGCTCGGCAAGCCGGGCGCGGACCGTTCTGTCCCCGCCCGGCGGGCCGGAGCCGAGGACGGAGGTCGACACCAGCGCTGTGCCCGGGGGAGCGTAGGTGGGTGAGACCTCGGTGAGGACACAGCTGTTCAGGACGGCGAGACCGCTGTCCACCAGCAGGGTCGGTTCGCTCAGCGGGGACCGGTCTGCCGCGTGGTAATACGTCGTCACCGTACGGCTGTCCGGTACCTGCAGGCCGGGCAGCAGGCGGGCGGCCGTGGCCGAGTCGGTGGCCACGACGACGGAGGCGGCCGGCCGCTCGCCGCCGTCGGCCAGGAGCACCCCGGAATCCGTGACCTCCGTGACGGCCGAACCGAGCCGAAGGGTGCCGTCCGGCAGCCGGGCGGCGAGCTGGGCCGGCACGGCACCGATGCCCCGGGCGGGCAGGCAGAGCGTGCCGCGCGCCATGCTCCGCCAGACCAGGTGCAGGAAGCGCGCCGAGGTCTCCAGGCCCTCCTCCAGGAACACCCCGGACAGGAACGGCCTCAGCAGATCCTCGATCGCGCGCGGCGACAGGCCGGCGCGGACCAGCGCCTCGGACGCGGTGCGGTCGGGCATACGCCCCAGGCGCTTCGCGGGAAGGAGGACGTCACGCGCGGTGAGCACACCGAGGGCGGCGAGGTCCCGGGCAGTAAGAACCCTCCCCGGCAGAAGCTGTGCCGCGTCCCCCGGCCGCCGGGTGGGGTCGGTGACACGCACCCGCCCCGAGGGTGTCCGCGCGATGAGACCGGGGGTGAAAGGCCTCAGGCGCAGGGCGCGCAGGTCGACGCGCTTCTTCACCTGCGGGTAGGAGGTGTTGAACACCTGGAAACCACGGTCCAGCAGGAAGCCGTCCCTGCGGTCCGTGCGCATCCGGCCGCCCACCGCGTCCGAGGCCTCCAGCAGTTCTACGCGGAGGCCCGCGCCGCTGAGGTCGAGTGCGCAGGCCAGCCCTGCCAGGCCCGCGCCCACGACGACGGCGTCCGGCGGCGGTGGGTGCTGTCGGTTCGTCATCCATGTCCCTCGGTTCGGTCCCGTACGGCCGACGGTCAGGCCTGACGGTTCGTCAACCCGATCACGTTCCGGGCCCGGAAGCGAGCAGCCGCCACGGAGACCGCCTCTTCGTGTGACCCGTGTGCCCTGTCAGGAGCTCCGCTCAGCACTGCGGCTCGTACGGACATGGCCGCGGGCACCCGTGTCCGGGCCGGCCTCGAACAGCCGAGTGCCGGCGGGCCGTCCTTCCGCGAGCCCGCCGGCAGACCTACAGGCTCTCCGTCACTGCGGCCGTCCCAGCGCCCAGCCCGATACATCGGCCAGCCGTCCGCGCCACAGGGGCAGTCGCAGGGAACCCGTACCGGCGAAGGCCAGTGTGGCGTCTCTCAGATGAATCCAGCGCGGCAGCTGCGAGGTGCCTTCGCCGGCCCCCAGCTCCCGGATCCCCTGGTCCACCGTCTCCGGGAACTCCGCGATCAGGTTCGCACCCTCGCCCTCCACCTGGCGGAGGCTTCGTGCCCAGTCCGCCTTCCATGCCTCGTGGCCGATCACGTCTCCGTGGAGCACGCCACCGGTCAGCGTGAGAGTGATCGGCAGACTGGAGCGCAGCTCTCTGTCCAGCAGCTGGATCAGCAGTTGCAGCTGCAGGTCGGGCACCGGCTCCGTCACCACGGCAGCTGTCTGCGGCAGTGTCTCGGCAAACTCGCTCATGGACCGCTCCCTTCACCTGACAAGCGACAGGTGACAGCCCGTATGCCCCCGTCCTGAGCCGTCACACCACCGGGCAGCGAGTGATCGGCGTACCGGAGGAGCAGCACTGGCCTGCGCCTCGTCCGGCGGCTCCAGCCGGTACGTAGGAGGCTGACCGGCCGCGCGGGGGACGCGGGTGCGCCACCTCTCATCGTGGTGGCGCACTCGTCAGTACGTGTCAGAGCCAGCGGCGGATCGGCAGGACCGCTGCCTCCCGTACCCTCTGCACCGGCGAACGGCGCTTCCACCGGCGTCCGTCGATCAGCGTGCTCCGCTCCACGTCCTGTGCGAAGTGGCTGTCCAGCGTGGCGGTGAACTCCCGGTCCATGACCGCGAGCATCACCTCTTCGTCGTGCTCGAGCGAGCGGCGGTTGAAGTTCGTCGAACCGATCAGCGAGGCGACACCGTCCACCGTCAGGACCTTGGCGTGAAGCATGGTCGGCTGGTACTGGTAGATCTTCACCCCGCAGGCCGTGAGCTCCTCGTAATGGTGCTGACCGGCCAGCTGGCACACCCGCTTGTCCGTGTGCGGCCCCGGGAGCAGGATCTCCACGGAGACCCCCCGGCGCGCGGCGGCGCACAGCAACCCGATGAAGTACGGATCAGGCGCGAAGTACGCCGTTGTGAGCCGGACCCGCTCCTCGGCGGACTCCAGGACGACGCGCAGCAGGGTCTGCATGTCCTGCCAGCCGAAGCCCGCCGATCCGCGCACCACCTGGACGACCGCGTCGCCAGGCTGCTTCGACTCGATGAACCGGTCACGTTCGGTGAACAGCTCGTCGTGGCACTCCGCCCAGTTCTGCGCGAACGCGGCGGCCAGTCCGTCCACCGCCGGGCCCTGGACCCGCACGTGTGTGTCCCGCCACTCACTCTCGTCGCGGGCGTCACCGCACCACTCCTCGGCGATCCCGACTCCGCCGGTGAACGCCGTCTCCTCATCCGTGATGAGCACCTTGCGGTGGCAGCGGTGGTTCTGCTTGAGCGGCGAGAGGTACAGCGGCTTGCGGAACCACGCCACCTCCACGCCGGCCTCGTCCATCAGCGCCAGCTGGTCCTTCTCGATGAGCCGGGAGCCGAAGCCGTCCAGCAGCAGCCGCACCCGCACTCCGGCGCGGGCCCGCTCGGCCAGTGCTTCGGCGAAGTCGCGGGCTATGTCCCCGCGCCAGTACACGAACGTCATCATGTCCACGGTGTGTACGGCACCACGGATGGACTCGAGCATCGAGGCGAAGATCTGGTCCCCGTTGCGGAGGGGGACGAGTCTGTTGCCCTCGGTGGCGGCGATGCCGATCAGGCGCTCCAGCCGCCGCCGCAGCCGTTGAGCGCGCTCCGTGTAGAGGGCGTCGTCGGGTCTGGGGAGTGTGGAACGCTGATCTATGTGGCTGGACATCTCTCACCTTGTGTACTGAAAGCGACGGGGCATGGCGACTGTACTCCCGGGATGTAACGGACGACTCCGGGGATGTAACGGACGCCGGAACAGGCCATGGGGCGGTGCGGCTTTCCGCGCAGCACGACGGCGACGTGCTGTGAGCGGCGCCATACGCGCAGGCCTCCCGACGTGACGCCGGCGCGTATGGGGTCGCTCAGAATTCGACGGATGCGGCCTTCCGGATCGACGCGTTCATGTTGCGTTCCATCAGCCGCAGCGACGCGTGTGCCAGGTCCTGGTGGATATGGGCCACGGCGTCGTCGGGAACCGTGACGTCCAGATGGCGGATATGTGCGTCGAGGGCCGAGTAGAGGACGCATTGCTCGGTGACCTGACCGCAGAGCACCACTCGGTTCACGTCCAACTGGGACAAGAGGTAGCTGAGCGGTGTCTCGTAGAAGATCGAGTGTCTGGCCTTGACGACGAACAGTGAATCGCTGTCGGGCAGTACGGGCTCCACCAGGCCGCGGTGGGGCCCCGCCAGTGTCGTCTCGATGATCTCGCCGTGATGTGATCGCCATTCCCCGAAGTTGTCATTCACATAGATCACAGGCACACCGCCGTCCCGGGCCCGCTCGATGAGACCCACGATGTGGGGGAGTGCCTCGCGCACGGAGGGAATGAGGTGCTCCGCGTCCGGGTGGCTGTATGTGTTGAGCATGTCGATGACAATGAGGGCGCTTCTGCTCATGGTTGCCTGTTCTCATCGTGCCGTGACGTGAGCGCGAAGGCGGTGCGGACCGTGCGGCGCGTCGGGGCGATCAGGTCAGGGCAGCGGCGTACCGCCGGTCGCGTTCATGATCTCGCCGGTGATGAACGACGCGTTCGAAGAGGCGAGAAAGACGTAGGCGGGTGCCATCTCCGCAGGCTGGGCCGGCCGGCCCAGGGGGCTCTGCTTCCCGAATTCCGTGGTGTCGGGCAAGGTCGCCGGAATGAGGGGCGTCCAGACCGGACCGGGGGCGACCGCGTTGACACGGATCCCGTCGGACGCCAGCATCTGGGCGAGTCCCTGGGTGAAGGTGACGATGGCGCCCTTGGTCATGGCGTAGTCCAGCAGATGAGGACTGGGCTTGTACGCCTGTACCGAGGTGGTGTTGATGATCGAGCCGCCGGCCGGGATATGGGGCAGGGCGGTCTTGCACAGCCAGAACATGCCGTACAGGTTGGTGCGCACCACGCGGTCGAACTGGGACGTCGAGATGGCGCCGATGCCGTCCGGCTGGGACATCTGGTAGGCGGCGTTGTTCACCAGGATGTCGATCCGGCCGAACTCGGCCACGGCCTGCTCGATGAGGGCCCTGCACTGCTTCTCGTCACGGATGTCGCACTCCAGGGGAATCGCCCTGCGGCCCGCGTCCTCGACGAGACGGCAGGTTTCCTGCGCTTCGCCCTTCTCGTCGGGCAGATGCGTCAGCAGCACGTCCGCCCCTTCCCGCGCGAAGGCGAGGGCCACAGCGCGGCCGATGCCGGAATCGCCTCCGGTGATGACCGCCTTGCGCTCGGCGAGGAGACCGCTTCCCACGTACGAGTCCTCGCCGTGGTCGGGCGGCGGATCCATCGGCCCCGTCCAGCCCGGATGCCCTTGATCCTGCTGGGGGAATTCCGGTTGCGGATGGCGTCGTGTCGGGTCCTGCGGCTGCCCGGTGTCAGTCATCAAAGTGTTCCTCTCCGTCGCGGGCCTGGTGCGGCACATGCGCCGCCGTGTTCCCCCGAGGCCGTTGGTCAATCATCCCGGGCGGGCAGATACCGGGCACGTCGAGCGGACCGGCCCCGGCGGAGCCGTGGAGACGGTAATTTCGAACCATGAGTTCCAAGATCGAGTCCGTCCTCGGCCCCCAGCGGGGTGGTGGCCGTCTCCTCGCGGTCAGTGATCTCCACGTGGGGATCGCAGACAACCGTCCTCTCGCCGACCGGTTGCACCCGTCCTCGGACGAGGACTGGCTGATCGTGGCGGGGGATGTCGCAGAGCAGGCAGAAGAGATCGAGCGCGCGCTCGAATTGCTCGCGGGGAGATTCGCCCATGTGGTGTGGACCCCTGGGAACCACGAGCTGTGGACCGTGGACATGGACCCCGTACGACTGCGTGGCCGCGCAAGGTACGAGCACCTCGTCCAGGTGTGCAGAGAACTGGGCGTGACCACGCCCGAGGACCCCTACCCCCGGTGGCAGGGCGCGGACGGCCCCGTTGCCGTTGCCCCCGTGTTCCTGCTGTACGACTACTCCTTCAGGGTCCCCGGAACGGCGACCAAGGAGGAGTCCCTGGCCCGCGCCCACGAGGCCGGCGTCGTCTGCACCGACGAGTACCTGCTGCATCCCGACCCCTATCCGACCCGGGACGACTGGTGCCGGGCGCGGGTGGCGCTCACCGAGGAGCGTCTGGCCGCGCACGACCCGGATGTTCCCCTCGTCATCGCCGGGCACTGGCCGCTGCTGCGCGAACCCACCTCCGTTATGTGGTACCCGGAGTTCGCCCAGTGGTGCGGCACGGAACTCACAGCTGACTGGCACCGCCGTTTCAACGTCGCCGCCGTCGTCTACGGACACCTCCACATCCCCCGTACGACCTGGCACGACGGTGTGCGGTTCGAGGAGGTTTCGATCGGCTACCCCCGGGAGTGGCGCAAGCGCGGCCATCCGCGGGGGCTGCTGCGGCAGATCCTTCCCTACGAGGGGCGGCCCGAAGCGGGGGGCTCCGGCGCCTCGTGACCGTACGGCGCCGATGACTGAGTGGCTGGTGCCGAAACGCGGAAGGCCGAGCCCGCCGGGCTGCCGGGGAGCGGTGCCGCAACTTCCACTCCCCGGTTCCCGCCTGTCGGCGTGCGTCACTCCCCGTGCCGCTGCTCCGCGGACTCGGGTCCGAGCGCACCGGTCATCGCGTGACTCATCCGCAGGTGCGTGGCCGCCTCCGCGTCACGGCCCTGACGCTCGAGGGTGCGTCCGAGCATCAGCCGGGCGTACTCCTCGACGGGGTCGCGCTCCAGCACCCTGCGCAGTTCGGCCTCCGCCTTCACCAGCCGGGCCGAGTGGTAGTAGGCGCGCGCCAGCAGCAGTCGCGGCGCCACCAGGTCCGGCGCCTCCTGCACCAGACCGCCGAGGATCCGGGCCGCAGTCGCGTACTCCTTCGACTCGAAGAACAGTTGCGCGCGGTCCCAGCGGTCGGCGGGCGTGCCGAACTCGTAGTAGGTGTCGTCCACTTCTCCTCCTCGGCCGGAATGTTTCCGTGTGCGTCAACACGACAAGGTAGTTAAACATTCCACTAAAATTTCGGCGTGGGGACCCGTGCTCCGTGGCCGTTCGGGAATAGGTTGTGCGCCATGAGCAATCTCGATCGCCAGGCCGCTCTCTCCGTCTGCGGAGGACGCGGCTTCGTCGTCGCCGAACCGGTACGTGAACTTCTCGCCCCGCGCCGCGTCCAGCTGGGCGAGTCCACCGAGGTGCGCAGACTCCTGCCCAATCTGGGGCGCCGCATGGTCGGAGCCTGGGCATTCGTGGATCACTACGGCCCCGACGACATCGCCGACGAGCCCGGGATGCAGGTGCCGCCGCACCCTCATATGGGCCTGCAGACGGTCAGCTGGCTGCACGACGGGGAGGTCCTGCACCGTGACAGTTTGGGTAGTCTCCAGCGGATCCTGCCGCGGGAACTGGGCCTCATGACATCCGGAAGGGCCATCAGCCATTCCGAGGAGAGCCCGAAGCCGCACGCCAGGTTTCTGCACGGCGCTCAGCTCTGGGTCGCCCTGCCCGACGCGGACCGGCATGTGGAACCCCACTTCCAGCACCACACCGACCTGCCCACCGTCACGGCAGCGGGCCTCACCGCCACCGTGATCCTGGGTGAACTCGACGGAGCCGCATCGCCGGGCAAGGCGTACACGCCGATCGTCGGAGCGGACCTGGCCCTGACCGCCGGCGCCGAAGCCCGGTTGCCGCTGGACCCCGACTTCGAGTACGCAGTGCTCTCGATGTCCGGCGAAGCCGAGGTCGACGGTGTCCCGGTCCTGGCCGGGTCGATGCTCTACCTGGGCTGCGGCCGCACCGAACTGCCGCTGCGTGCCGCATCCGATGCCGGACTGATGCTTCTCGGTGGCGAGCCGTTCGAGGAGGAGATCGTCATGTGGTGGAACTTCATCGGACGGTCGCACGAGGAGATCGAGGAGGCCCGGCAGGCGTGGGCGGAGGGCTCCCGCTTCGGTGAGGTCCACGGCTACGACGGCGGCCGACTGCCGGCCCCCGCGCTGCCGCCGGTGGCGCTGAAGCCGCGAGGCCGGGTGCGCTGACCTGGAGTGATGCGCAGCCTCATGCTTCTACGGCGAGCTGACCACCGCGCAGCACTCTCCTCCGGTTCCGAGTCGCCCCCACGCTGTCGGCCTGTCGTCGGGGACAGCACCGGACGGCCCCGCCCAGGTGGCCGGTCCCCGACACCTGCCTTCCACTGGTGCTGGTGGCCCCGCTCGGGTGGCCGAGGATCGAGGAGTCCCTGATGAGACGCCACACCAAGGCAGCCGCAGCGCTGGCCTCCGCAGTGCTTATGGCGGCCACGGCGGCCGGATGCTCCGACAACAGGTCCGGCAGTGGCAGCGCCAGGGATGCGGACGGGGGCGTCCAGAACGGCGGCCGTCAGGTCGATGTGCCCGCCGCTCCGTCCAAGTCCCCCACCGCGACCGTCTCCGTCAGGAACGGCACGTACGGCACGTCACTCGTGGACGACAAGGGCATGACGCTCTACGTTTTCGACAAGGACCCCAAGAACAAGTCCAACTGCGCCGACGCCTGTGCCAAGGAGTGGCCGCCGCTGCTCGACAAGGCACCCACCGCGGGCAGCGGAGTCAAGTCGAACCTGCTGAAGACGACGACCCGCGGCGACGGGAAGAGGCAGGTGACCTACAACGGTCACGCGCTGTACCGGTTCGACGAGGACCAGAAGGCCGGCGACACCAACGGGCAGGCCGTCGACGCGTTCGGCGCCAAGTGGTATGTCATCAGCCCCGAAGGAAAACAGATCACCACCAAGCCGACGAGTAACACCGGCAACGGTTACTGATCCCCGGCCGATCCGGCCCCGCAGGGTGCCGTCCATGCCGCCATGGCCTCCCGATCTCCCGCTGCCGGGTGGCGAGTTGCCAGCTCAGGTGCGCACTGCGCGGCTGGACAGATCGATTGTCGAAGGCTGGGCGGGCAAGCGCGCGAAACTCCTGGCAGGCATTGGTGATCTTGGCCGAAAACACCTGCATAAGGAGCTTCGTCGTTGCGCGGAAGCATCCAACTCCCTTTCGGCTTCGCTAGGTTGGAAAAGGCTCACTGATGTGGTCGAGTCCAGCTCGCCGCCGGGCGTGATGGCTTGTCACATACCAAGGTGGAATTCGGTCCCGCTCACCTGGCGCCGCGACTCCCGTGACTGCTCCTCTACTCCTGCAGTAGTTCAGGCTCGTAGCGGAACCGCATGGGGGTGGATTCGTAGTAGTACCGGGCCCCCGACTGTGTCCCACTCCCCTACCGATGGCATCGTCTGCCGCCTCGCCCGTCGTGCAGCAGCAGACCGAGTCCGCAGGACGATTGCTGCCCGCCTCCCCGCACGCGAGAAGGGCCGTGCAGGCAGGCGAGTTGTGAGCCGGTCACCGGTGAGCGACGACCGCGACGGGGGAAGAGGCGTGGTGGAGGACGTTGTGGGTGACAGGTCCGATATGCGCGCCCATCGAGGACCTGCGGATGCGTCGTCCGACGACAACGAGGCCGGCGCCGGCTCCGTTCTCCAGGATCTGGTCCGCCGCTCGGCCGGTCGTCGCCCGTACGTCGACACGGACGGTCGGCCATCTCTGCTGCCAGGGCGCGATCAGTTCGTTCAGTTTCGCCTCCACCTGGCGTGTGAGCTGCTCCGTGACCGCGGGGTCATAAGACATCCCGGAGCCGAACAGCGGGGGAGTCGCCGCACTGTGCAGCACACACACTGGGCATTCGCGGTGTGCCGCCTCTTCGAAGGCGAATGCGAGGGGGGCGTCGCTCGGCCGGTCCACGTCGATTCCGACGACGACCGGACCGTACGCACCGTGACTCCGGGCGTCGCGCTTCGCCTCTTCCGTCCCGCGTACGAGTACGACGGTCCGCTCCGACCCGCGGACCACCGCCAGGCCGACGGAACCGAGGACGTAGCCGGAGACGGTTCCCAGCCCCCGTGACCCCAGGACGAGCATCTCGGATGTGGCGGCCACTTCGGTGAGCGCGACGCCCGGCGGACCGTCAACGTCCTTCGTGTCGACGCGCAGGTGCGGATGGGCCTCGCGCAGTGCGTCCGAGGCGTCGGTAAGGAGCGCCTCCGCCCACCGTTCACGTGCGTCGGAGCGGCCGGCGCGGATACCGACGGGAGACGGCCCCTCCTCGCAGTGGACGAGAAGGAGGGGCCTTTCCCGGAGGACCGCCTCCCGCGCGGCCCAGTGAGCCGCAGCGGCGCTCTCGGCGGATCCGTCCAGACCGACGGCGATGCTCTGGTTCATGAAGGGCCTCCTCTCGCCCTCTGCCGAACTGGCTCAGCTGTCCGGGACCAGTGCGTGCCCCGGGAGCCCGCACCTCGACGGTCCGGTCATCCCCCACTGTCGGCACCCGGGCCGGGCGAGTGGAAGGGCCGTGCGGACCCGTATCAGGACCGAGCAGCCGTAGTGCGTTCCTGGGCTCAGCGCGAGGGACTGCCTGCATGAACCACGGGACCACGACGCTCCACCCGCCTGTTCAGCCACGTCCCGTCCGGGCTGCCCACGGCGGCACCCCGGTCGGATGAGCCAGGGGGACAAGGTGGTCCCGGTCGGGTGCCGACCGGCCCAAGCGCTGCGACGTCCCCGTTGCGAGTCTGGTGACAGGCGCTTCGAGCAGCGGAGAGGGACGACGTCATGAAGGCACTGGTTTTCCACGGCGAGGGACAGAAGTCCTGGCAGAACGTCCCCGACCCCGGCATCGAAGACGCAGGCGACGCGGTGATCCGTGTCGAAGCGGTCACCATCTGCGGGACGGATCTGCACATCATGAAGGGAGACGTGCCCGAGGTGAACCCGGGCACCGTCCTCGGGCACGAGGCGGTCGGCGAGGTGGTGGAGACAGGAGGCGACGTACGGAGCGTACGGCCGGGCGACCGGGTGCTGGTCTCCTGTATCAGCGCCTGTGGCCGCTGTCGCTTCTGCCGTGAGAACCGCTTCGGGCAGTGCCTGGGCGGAGGCGGCTGGATCCTGGGGCACCTGATCGACGGCACGCAGGCCGAATACGTCCGTGTGCCCTTCGCCGACCTCTCCGTCCATCCGCTGCCCAACGCCGTGAGCAGCGAGGACGCCGTCCTGCTCGCGGACATATTCCCGACTGCGTACGAGGTGGGCGTGCTGAGCGGGCGCGTGGGACCGGGCGACACGGTCGTTGTCGTGGGTGCAGGGCCCGTCGGGCTCGCGACCATCGCGACCGCACGCCTGTACACCCCGGGCAGAGTGATCGCGGTCGACTTCGCACAGTCGCGGCTGGAGGCCGCGCGCGCCGTGGGCGCGGACGTCACCGTCGGGGCCGACGAAGACCCCGAGCTTCTGGTCGACGATCTCACGAACGGTCTGGGTGCTGACGTGGTCGTCGAAGCGGTCGGTGTTCCCGAGACCTTCGAACAGTGCACGCGGATGGTGCGACCCGTCGGCAGGGTCGCCAACGTGGGCGTGCACGGCAAACCGGCAGCGCTCCACCTGGAGAGCCTCTGGTCGAAGGACGTGACCATCACGACCGGGCTGGTGGACACCTACTCCACCCCGCTGCTCCTGGAGATGATGGCCGCCGGCCGGCTCCCGGCGGCACCCGCACTGGTCACACACCGCTTCACGCTCCCGCAGATGGAAGAGGCGTACGACATCTTCGCCGGGGCGGCCGGCACCGGTGCGCTGAAGGTGGTACTCGGCGCGTCCTCGCACGACGCGGTGTCGGTGCCCGCCCAGGCGCCCTGAAGGGGCGCTGCCCGGCCGGGCAGCCCAGCTCGGCAGCAATCGCCGGAAGCGGAATCAGCGGTCCGACTGCTCCCGGTCGTGTGCCTGTGTCGCGATGACCGCGGCCTGCACCCTGCGCTCCACTCCGAGCTTCGCCAGCAGTCGGGAAATGTGGTTCTTGACCGTCTTCTCGGAGAGGTAGAGCCTCTTGCTGATCTGCCGGTTGGTGAGCCCCTCACCGATGAGTTCCAGGACCGCGAGTTCCCGGTCGGAGAGCACCGACAGCCGCTCGTCGCCCACCGGGTGCGCGGAGGCCGGAGAACGCAGCGAGCGCATGAGCTGTGCCGTGGTCGTCGGATCCAGCATCGACTGCCCGGTGGCCACAGTCCGCACGGCTGCCACGAGATCGACTCCCCTGATCTCCTTGAGTACATAGCCGGCGGCGCCCGCCATGATCGAGTCGAGCAGGGCTTCCTCCTCGTCGAACGACGTCAGCATGAGGCAGGCCAGATCCGGCATGCGGGAACGCAGTTCTCGGCAGACGGAGATCCCGTCGCCGTCCGGCAGCCGGACATCGAGTACGGCGACATCGGGTCGGAGCGCCGGCCCCCGGGCGACCGCCTGTTGGGCGGTCTCGGCCTCACCCACCACGGTGAGGTCCGGCGCGGAGTCCAGCAGGTCGCGCAGGCCGCAGCGCACGACCTCGTGGTCGTCGACCACGAAGACCCGGGTGGGCCCCTTCTCAGCGACACCGGCCCGTACGTCAGTCATTGCTGCCCCTGTACCAGTCGCGGCGCCACGACGGCGCCACGGTCGGAATGCTGCTGCACGGCCAGTATCCCTCCACGGGGCCCGTCCGGCTCGGCGCGCGGCAGGGCGCGACTTCTCGCTGCCGGCCATACGGTGGTAGCCGAGGTGGTTTCCCGCCGTCTCAGGAGGGTGGCCGTCGTGAGCGAAGGCGATCTGGGTGCCGAGCCGCGCACACATGAGCTGCTGAGCCGGCTCCAGGCCCGCCTGGAAGCCGTCCGTGTCTCCCGGGACCAGATCCACGGCCTCCTGGAAGCGGTTCTGTCCGTGGGCCGTGAGCTCGAACTCTCGCAGGTGCTGCGCCGCATAGTCCAGGAGGCCACCGTCCTCGTCGACGCCGAATACGGGGCTCTCGGTGTGGTCGGCGAGGACCGCCGGCTCTCGGAGTTCATACCGGTGGGAGTGGACGACGAGCAGTGGGCGGCCATAGGCGCGCTGCCCGTCGGGCATGGACTCCTGGGCGAGCTGATACGGCACCCGGAACCGCTACGGCTGGCCGAACTGTCCGGGCACCCGTCGTCGTACGGGTTCCCGCCGCATCACCCGCAGATGCATTCGTTCCTGGGCGTACCGATCCGCGTACGGGGTCAGGTCTTCGGCAACCTCTACCTCACTCAGAAGCGCGGTGCCCGGGAGTTCGACGCGGAGGACGAGTCGGTGCTGCTGACCCTGGCCGTCGCCGCGGGCATCGCCATCGAGAACTCACGGCTCTACGAGGAGTCCTGCCGCCGTGAACGCTGGCTGGCCGCGGGCTCCGAAGTCACGAACAGCCTGCTGTCCGACTGCCCCCGGGCCGAGGTGATGGCTCTGATCCTCCGGCGCGCCCGCGCGAACGTGTCCGCGGACCTGGGACTCATCGCGATTCCCGTGGAGGGGTCGGGCAAGCTGCGGATCGCGCTGGCCACCGGCGTCGAGGCGGAGAGGCATCACGGGGCGTTCGTGCCCATGCGTGCCGGTTATCTCGGCACCTCCTTCACGCATACCGGGGCGCTGGAGACTCCCGACATCGAGAACGATCCGCGCAGCCGGGACGAGGCCTCACGATGGTCCGGTTTCGGGCCGGCGGTCGCGGTGGCCATCGGGTCGGGAACCGCTGTCCGAGGGGTGCTGCTGCTGGCCCGTAAGAAGGGCAGCGCCTCCTTCTCCGCCGAGGAGTCGGAGCCTTTGACCGCATTCGCACGCCAGGCTTCGCTGGCCATGGAACTGGCCGAGCGCCGCAAGAACGCGGAACAGACGGCAGTCCTGGAGGACCGGGACCGTATCGCCCGTGACCTTCATGACCTGGCGATCCAGAGACTGTTCGCCACCGGAATGACACTGCAGGGCGCACAACGGTTCGTGACCCATCCGCAGGCGGAGCAGCGGCTCCGCAGGGCGGTGGACGATCTGGACACGACCATCAAGATTATTCGTTCCACCATCTTCGGCCTTCGCACGCACGACACGGGCAGCGCGGCTCCGCCGGGCCTGCGCAGCAGAATCGCCCAGGCAGTCGAGGCTTCCACGGCATCTCTGGGCTTCGTGCCCGGTCTGCGGGTCGAAGGGCTTGTCGAGACCCGCGTTCCGGCACCCCTCGCCGACCACGTGGTGGCAGTACTCGTCGAAACGCTGAGCAACGCCGCACGGTACGCGAGGGCGGACTCGGTCGACGTCCATCTCCGCGTCACCTCCGAATGGCTCACTCTGACGGTCACCGACGACGGCGTGGGCATTCCGGAGGGCGTCGCGTTCAGCGGGCTCAACAATCTCGGCGAACGTGCCCGGGCCGCGGGGGGCAGGCTGGCTGTCAGCGCCCCGGAGGGCGGTGGCACCAGACTCACGTGGACGGCTCGGGTGGCTTTGGAGGACGCCCACGACCGGCCCGTCCGGTGACCCGACGACTGCCCGACGCATTGGATCGGGCAGGGAGCACGGCGCCCGGGGCCTCGAACGCACGTCCACCCTCACGGTTCAGCGACGGCTGCCGTGCCGCACGTGGCCTGCCTCTTACGTCGTGCAGGGCCCCGGGGGCCGCCCGGGCATCCCTGGGGTCCGGTCGGCCCTGTGACCGGGGGTGACGCCGATGGGACCGTAGCAGCAGTGGAAGGTTGCGCGGATAGGGACGTGAGGACCATGGCATCTCCCCCTCTGGTTGTCGGTGTGGACGGGAGCGAGCCCAGCATCCGTGCCGCCGAGTGGGCAGCGGACGAAGCAATGCTCCACCAACTGCCCCTGCGTCTGGTGTACGCCTCTTTGTGGCAGCGCTACGAGGGCGCCGCGCTCGCGGCCAAGCTTTCGCGCCCCGACGGACAGGTGATGGCCGAGAACATCCTCGGCTCCACGACGGAACGCATACGCCTCAGGGCGCCGGACCTGCGTGTCACCACGGACGTACCGCACGAGGACGCCGTCGACGCGTTGCTGAGGGAAGGCGAGGAAGCCTTCGCTCTGGTCACCGGCTCGCGAGGACGAGGCGAGTTCGCCGGCTTGCTCCTGGGATCGGTGAGTCTCGCCGTCGCGGCGAGGGCCCATGTCCCCGCCGTCGTCGTGCGTGGCGACAAGGCCGGGCTGGAAGGGACCCACGGACGGATCCTGCTCGGCATCGGTGACAGCGACATCGATTCGGCGGCCGTGCGATTCGCCTTCACCGAGGCGCTGCTGAGGCGGTGCACACTGGATGTCGTGCGGGCGTGGCGCTGTCCGTCCCACGAGACGGCCGACCATCCGCTCCTGGCGGGTGACCCCGCCCAGTACCACGAGGCGCGTGCCTCCGAGCTCCTCGACGAGGCCCTGGCGGCGGCTGCACAGGCTCATCCGGACGTTCTCGTGCGGCGCGTCACCACGGAGGGGCCCGCGCGGAAGGTTCTCGCCAAGCGTTCGGCGGTGGCCGACCTGCTGATCGTAGGGGCTCATCGGCGGCACCGTCAGCTCGGTATGCAGCTCGGCAGGGTCGCCCACACAGTCCTGCATCACGCCGCCTGCCCCGTAGCGGTCGTTCCCCACAGCGAGAGCGTCTCGGAAGGAACAACGCCATGAACCGCCGGTCACCTCACCGTGTGGACGATGTCATGACGAAAACCGTCGTCGCAGTGGGCCTCGACGCACGTTTCAAGGAGATCGTGACCGCCATCGATCAGTGGCAGGTCACCGCTGTGCCCGTGCTGGAGGGTGAGGGCAGGGTGGTGGGGGTGATCTCCGAAGCGGACCTGCTGGCGAAGGAGGAACTACGGGACACGGACGCGACCATGATCGGTCAGAGGGAGCGCCTGGCGGATTACGCCAAGGCTGGAGCAGTGACCGCACGGGACCTCATGTCTTCTCCCGCCGTCACTGTTTCCGCGTACGCGCCCCTACCCGAAGCCGCCCGGCTCATGGCGCACCACGGGGTCAAGCGTCTCCCGGTCGTCGACGGACACGGGGTTCTCAAAGGAATCGTGAGCCGGGCCGATCTGCTCAAGGTGTTCCTCCGGACGGACGAGGAGCTTGCCGACGAGGTGCGCCGGGAGGTCGTCGACCGGCTGTTCCCCATCTCGCACGGGGACATCCGGGTCGAGGTGACCGAAGGGCGCGTGGCGATCACCGGAACCGTCCGTGATGCCGCGCTGATTCCCGTCGCCGAACGGCTGGCCGGAGCGGTGGAGGGCGTGGTCGATGCACGGTGCCATCTCAGCGGCCCGGCCGCAGCGGCGACGCCTTGACCCGGACGGGGCCGTCTGCCGGTTGACGGACCGGGGGCCCACGCACCCGGCCGCGGCAGTGGGGTTTGGCGTCAGTGGGGGTTTGCACGTACGACGACCACGGGACACTTGGCGTGCTGAGCGCAACGCTGGCTCACGGAACCCAGCATGGCCCGCGCGAAGCCGCCGCGCCCCCTGTTGCCGACGACAAGAAGGTCGGCCCCCTCCGAAGCCTTGACCAGAACCTCGGAAGGATCACCCTGCACCAGCATCTCCCGCACCTCGGCAGGCTGAACGTCGCCGAACACCGCTCGGACACCCTCGGTGAAGCGCAGACGAGCGCGCTCCAGGTCGAAGCCGGCTTCCGTGGCCGGTCCGGCCCAGCCGATCTCGGAGGGGGTGTCCCAGGCGCACACGGCTTCGACGACCGCGCCGGTGAGCTGCGCATGGTCCGCTGCCCAGCGGAGGGCCTCCTGGGAGGGGCCGGAGCCGTCGACGCCGACTACGACGCGAGGGGTGGGTTCCCTGCTGCTGCTGTCCATGACCGCCTCACCGCTTCTCGGAGTCCCCGTTCGTCCACACTGCCCGGGCTACGGGCGCCGCGCCAGTGGAGACGGCATCGTCCTGGCTGCGTCGCCGGTATCAGGGCGGTGTCTGCCGTTCGATGTCGAGCACGTCGCTCACCGCTCGACGGGGCGTCCGGGGGACGCGGGGGCCGTATCCGAGCCGGAGCAGCATCTGAGGGAACGCTGACGCCGCGGGTGCGTGTGGATCCCGCAACAGCCACCGCAGCTCGGCGCTCTCGACGGCCTGCGAGTTGAGCGAGGTGGACAGCCCGTCCAGGGTCGCCTGCAGGAGGACCCGTTCCAGGGCCTGGCCGGCGAGCAGCCAGTCCTGAGGGCGGTCGGCGGACGTCCCGAGCACCGTGAGGCAGGGAGACTGCTCGAACACCGCCGACTCACGGCCGGGGTCCGGACGGCCCGCGGCGAAGTCCCTCACCGGTGCCCGGCCGTCCCGGCGCTTCGGCCCGAAGGCATAACCGGGGATCCCGGCGGAGTCCTTGGCTCCGGCTCCCGTCCATCCAGCGATCTCGTCCCGGACGCCAGGTGACAGTGATTCGTCCTGCCGGGCCTCCTCGACCACGTCGAGCACAGCGTCGAGCTGCCAGTCGTTCAGGACGGTCATGCTCGCGCCCTCGGACCGGGCAGCACCACTCAGGCCATCGAGGAGGGCATCGGGGACCGACTCGTCGGTGAAGGGCTCGCGGCTGCTGTGCCGGCGAACGATCGCCGGATACAGCATGGACAAGGGGTCGGTCCCGTCGTACTCGGTGAACACCACGGTGGCGGCCAGAGCGGGATCGGCGGGATCCGGCAGCAACCGGACGCGCGCGGACCATCCGGCGTGCGCGGCAGCCACGCGAAGGTTGAACAGTGCCGCACCGCAGCTGATGTGCATGCCGCGGTCGGAGGGGTCCGCGCGGGGCATGGAGCGTGCCGTGTCCATACGCAGATCGAGTACGTTCATGGCTGGTGCGTACCGGAACCGCCAGGGCTGGGCGTTGTGCATGGACGGTGCCATGGTGGCGTCGCTGATCCACGCGCTCACTGCCGCGACATCCGCGTGTCGAGTCGGCATCGGTACTCCTTCCCGACGAGGCGTCATATGTGAGGGACCACGGCGACGGGGCAGGCCGCATGATGGATCACCGCGTGCGCCACGTGCCCGAGCCGGGGACCCACCGGCAGCTTGCGCCGACGACGGCCGACGATCAGCAGTCCGGCGCCGGGCGACGCGTACACCAGCTCCGCGCCCGGTGTCCCCACCACGGCCCTGGCCTGGACCGCCACATCGGGGAAGCGCTCCTGCCACGGAGCGACGGTGCGTTCCAGGGTGTCTGCGATGTGACCGGCGAGTTCGTCGCCCAGCCCCGGATCGGCGGTCTGGGCGTACGAGTACATCGCGGGCAGGGACCACGCGTGCACGATCCGGAGGCGGCTGTGCCTGCGGGCCGCCTCGGTGAAACCGAACGCCAGCAGCTCCTCGTCGGCCCCTGTTCCCTTGAGGTCGACACCGAGGACCAGCTCCTCGCTCCCGGGAGCGGCATCCGCCTCCTCCGCTTCAGCGGGTTCCTTGCTGCGGACGAGTACGACCGGCCGTTCGGACGCGGCGACCACCGGAAGCGAGGTGGAGCCCACGAGGAAGCCGGCGACGGTGTTCAGCCCTCGTGAGCCGAGCACCAGCAGTTCCACCCTTCCGGGTGCGTCGACCTCGGCCATGAGCATCAGCGTGGGGTTGCGACCGGACAGGTTGTCCGTGGTGACGTCCAGGCCCGGTCGATCGAGCGCGGCCATCCGCGCCGCCTTCGCGAGCAGCGCGTCGTCCTCCTCGGACTGCTGCGGCGGGACCGGTACCTCGGGGGTGAGGGGCCACTCGCGTACATGGAGGATCCGAAGGGGCAGCTGTCTGAGGGATGCCTCGCGGGCGGCCCATCTCACGGCTGCGAAACTCTCCGGCGTTCCGTTCAGTCCTGCTGTCACATTGCCCGTCATGGTGATCGCCTCGCAGTGCTGGAGGGGTCGCTGCGGGGATGCCGCAGCGGTCCGGTCCCCCGCGGAGTCCGGGGGAGGCTCATGTGCCCTCGTCCGCCCATGCCGCTCTCCGTTTCTGGACGTCCTTCTCCAGGCGCCGGCGGACGTCGGAGGTCAGGTTCGAGAGACGGGTGGACACGGCGGGAACGGGCGGTTCCGGGTCGCCGATGCTGCGCGCGGACCGGGGGAGGGCGGCCATATCGGCCACGAACCGGTCATGTGCCGCAGCCAGGGTGTCGGGCGCCCCGGTGCGGCGTCCCGCGGACATGACCGTACGCAGCAGAGGCTCCGTGCCCTCGGGCACCTCTTCGTCCGCCAGTGCGATCACATCTCCCGCTTCACGGGAGCGGAAGACCTGTTTGCGTCCTGGCGCGGTCACCTTGGCGGCCGAGAGCTTCATCACCGGACGGCCGGCGTACTCCACCAGCTTGTAGGCGGTATCGAGATACGGGGCGTCCGCCGAGGTCCCCACTTTGGTCCCGACTGCATAGACGTCGATGGGTGCGCCACAACGGACCAGCTGGTCGATGCGGTACTCGTCGAGACCACCGCTGGCGATGATGGCGACGTCCGGCAGCCCCGCGTCGTCCAGGATGCCGCGCGACCGCCGGGCCAGGTCCGCGAGATCACCGCTGTCGAGCCGGATCGCCGACCCCGGGCCTCGCCGCAGGGTGTTCAGGACCCGAGCGGCGGTCACGACGCCGCCGGCCGTGTCGTAGGTGTCGACCAGGAAGGTGACCGGACCGGGACGGCCCCGCGCGAACGCCGTGAACGCGGCTTCCTCGTCGCCGAAGGCCTCGATGTACGAGTGCGCCATGGTGCCGGAAGCCCGTGTGTTCCACCTGAGAGCCGCGGCGACGTTGCTGGTGCCGGTGAAGCCGACCATCGACCCCACTCTGGCCGCCTGCATACCGGCCTCCGGCCCGTGCGCACGGCGCAGGGAGAAATCGACGACGGGGTGCTCGGCCGCCGCGAGCACGCATCGTGCCGCTTTGGACGCGACGGCGGTCTGATGGCTGACCTGACTCAGCAGCCAGGTCTCCACGAGTTGCGCCTGCGGCAGGGGCGCGGTGACTTCCAGCAGCGGCTCCCCGGACAGAACCGCCCTTCCTTCCGGCACAGCTCGGACCTCACCCTCGAAGCCGAGGCCGACCAGTGGTCGCACATCGTCGGGCCGGCAGCGCAGAGCCGCGGCGAAGTCCTCCGCATCGTCCGTGGTGACGCGAAAACCGCTCAGGAAGTCGAGAACCGGCTCCAGTCCCGCGCTCACCAGGAAGCCGCGGCCCTCGGGCAGCCCGCGCACGAAAAGGCTGAACGTGGCGTCGTCGGTCAGTCCTTCGCGCAGATAGGAGAGCGCCATCGACACCTCGTACAGATCGGTGGTCGTGACGTGCGACATGACGCTCACCCCTTCTCCCCGGTGTGACGGAAGGCGACGGAGCGGCCGTCCCGGCAGGAAGGCCTCTGCTCACTCATCCAGCGTTCCCCGGAGCAGCAGCCCGTGTGAAGGGCCGACCGGGGCACCTCTGGGAGAGGGAGACGGGCATCGCTCCGACGGCGTGGCCCTTCGCGGCAGGGAGGCCGCAGGCCGGACGGGGCCCCCGGCCGCCCGGACGAAGTGGCGCGCAGCCTCTCATTCCCCGCTCCCGGCTGCGTGCCCCGCCGCCCGCGCGTCGTCCTGGCCTTCACGGTCGCGCAGGTCGAGACGTATGTCCACCACCCCCTCCACCGCCCGGACGGCGCGGGCGATCAGGGGGACCAGTGCACGGTCCGACAGGGCTCCCCCCAGGGTGACCACCCCGTCGGACACCCGTACGTCCACGTCGGCGGCGGCCCCGATCCCGCCCAGCACGTCGCGTGCCTCTGCGGCGATGTCCTCGTCGGACCGCAGGAAGACCTTCAGCAGATCGCCTCTGCTGACGACCCCTTGCAGCAGCCCACCGCCGTCCACCACCGGCAGACGCTTCACATGCCGTCGTGCCATGATGCGCGCCGCCTCGGCTATGGTCGCGTCCGCGTGCACCGTGACGGCTGGGCTGGACATGAGCTGCTCCGCGTACAGGGCGTCGGCCTTGGTGACATCCGCGAACGGAGGGTCACCGGGTGCGGACGTCTCAGTCGGACGGTTCTCCTCCTTGGGCAGGAGGTCCGCCTCCGACACCACTCCTATGACCCGCCCTTCGCCGACGAGTACCGGCAGGGCGCTCACCTTCCACTCGTTCATCAGCTCGACAATGTCCTTGTACGAGGCCCGGCTCCCGACAGCGACGGCGGTGTGCGTCATGAGGTCGCTCACGGTATGAGGCGAAGCAGTCATCTCAGGCTCCCCTGGTAGGCCACGCGGGCCGTTCCCCGCGTCGTCCGGCTGCTCGGGCCGGAGTTCAGGTACGTCGACTCCACTGCGGTTCCACCCTGCTCCACTCGGCCTCCCAGCCGGCCGCGCGGCGCCTGTTGCACACCCTCCGTACGCCCAGCCCGGCGAGGGCGCCTACGCCTGCGACGACAGCCGCGCTGCCCGCTCCCGCCGCCAGCGCACCGGTCCAGACGTCACCCTCCCCGGCCGGGGCGGAGGTGATGCGCCCTTGACGGTCCAGCCAGAGATTCGTGTACTCCCCACGCTGGGTGCCCAGGGGCACCGGCGCCTGCCCCGTGACGTGTGCGCCGGAGGCGCTGGTCCAGCGGACCGGCACGGGCACGCGTTCCGTACGGCCCGACTCGTCCGCCCACGGCGACGATCTGGCGGCGTCCCTCAGAACCAGGGCCCGTTCGAGATGACGGGCGGCCCGCTGTTCCGAGGCCACCGACCGCTGGTGATCGTAGGCCGCCCAGCCGTGGGCCACGCCGATCATCGAGGCGCATCCGACCGCTGCGGCGCACAGGAGCAGCAGCAGCCGTGCTTCGAGGACGTCGATCCGCCGACGAAGCGGGTGGGTGTTCCATCCCCGCTTCCAGATCGCTGAGGACATGGCGTCACAGTCTTTCCGGCGAGGCTCCGACTAGCGCTGCGCGACCACAACCCTTCCGCAATGCCGTCGCGGATGCCTTGGCTGACGGTCTCCACCGAGTGTGCGCGTAGCCGTGGGAACGCTGAAGGGCCGTCCGACGCATCGCGGAGGGCCGACCGGTCCCCTCCTCTCTGCCGCAGCCGGGTGACAGTCCCGGGCATCCCCCCACGGGAGGGGCCCGAACGTCCCGGTGGGTTGCCCCGTCCGTCTCTCGCAGGAAACGGGCGACGCTCCGAGACTGGAAGAGAGATCTGCTGCGGCTCTTCCGGTCAACGAAGTTTGCAGAGGTGATTGCGGTGCACGGTTTCGTTTTTCACGGTCCTGGCCAGGGGCTTTGGGAGACCGTCGACGATCCGGCGATCGAGCAGCCGACCGATGCGCTCGTGCGGGTCGAAACGACCAGCGTGTGCACAGGCGATCTGCTGACGCTGCGCGAAGGCGCAGCCGATGTGAAGCCGGGTACGGTCCTGGGGCACGAAGCCGTCGGCGAGATCGTGGAAGTCGGACCGGAAGTGCACGCCGTGGCCCCGGGGGACGAAGTGATCGTGTCGTCCATTTCCGCCTGCGGTCACTGCGTGAGGTGCAACGAGGGAACGTACGGTCAGTGCGCGTACGGGGGAGGGTGGCTCCTCGGGCACGAAGTGAACGGCACGCAGGCGGAGTTCGTCCGTGTTCCCTTTGCCGACCATTCCACGCACAAACTGCCGTACACCCTCGACCGCGGCACCGCTGTCCTGTTCTCCGAAGTCCTGCCCGCGGCCTTCGAGCTCGGCGTGCGCAACGGGGAAGTCGGTCCCGGTGCCGTGGTCGCGATAATCGGGGCAGGGCCCGTCGGCCTGGCCGCTCTCGTCATCGGGGGGATGTACACCCCCGCGAGGACCATCGTGGTGGACCTGTCGCCCCGTCGCCTGGAGGTCGCCACCGGTCTGGGCGCCGACGCGGCGGAGCTTCCGGGGCAACTGATCGCAGAGCTGGCCGAAGGCCCCGGAGCCGACGTGGTCGTAGAGGCGGCCGGGAGCGCCGACAGTTTCACCCTGTGCACCCGGGCCGTGCGTTCGGGTGGTCACATCGCGAACATCGGTATGCACGGTGCCTCGGTGACCCTGCACCTCGAAGAGCTGTGGCGCAAGAACGTCACGATCAGCATCGGTCAGGTCGACACGTCGTCCACTCACTGGCTCCTCAAGGCGCTCGCGCCCAAGCACCTGGAGTCCCTGTCGCGGCTCATCACCCGGAAACTCGACCTCACGGAGGTCGGCCACGCCTACGAGATCCTTTCCACCGCAGTCGAGGACGGCGCGCTCAAGACGGTCCTGCAGTCGGCGTAGTCGGCCCCGCGTCCGACGCGAGACCGGCTACGGCCCGCGGTGACGGCTACGCGCTCGGTCCTGCGAGGCTGCTGAGTGCGGCGTCGAGGCGGCGGGTGGCCTCCTCGGCGACCGGCTCCATGGCGGCGATGCCGGTCAGGGTGACCATCGTGCCGGGGTCGACGGCCTGGACGATCACGTGCTCCCCGTCCGTGCGGACCACGACATTGCAGGGCAGCAGCAGGCCGATCGAGCGGTCGGCCTCCAGTGCCTGCCGGGCGAGTGCGGGGTTGCAGGCGCCGAGGATCAGGTACGGCTCCATGTCGTGGTCCAGCTTGGCCTTCAGCGTGGACTGCACGTCGATCTCCGTGAGGACGCCGAAGCCCTGTTCGGCCAAGGCCTCGCGGACAGCTGCCGACGTCTCCTCGAAGGAGCCTTCCAATTGCACGGTGCGGTCGTACTGCACGGTGTCCCACCTCGCTTCTTCCGATTCCGGCAGCACCGCCGGGCAGGCGGCGGCCGTGGCGGTCGCCATAGCCGAAATATACCCCGGGGGGTACGGGCGTAGTGGTGTTTGCAATACCCCAGGGGGTAATTTTCACGCGAAAGGAGTATCGATGTGCTCTTCATGGACGCCATCGGCCTGGAGGGCCTCGGTAACCGCAGCTACCTGGCCGGGGGTGAGATGGGCGGCGGTCGCGGTGGGCCCGCCCCGGGGTATCGGCACCGTGCTGAGCGCTGCCGCCCGTCGAGGAGTGCGGATCTCCCGCGTGGTGGAGACCCGCCTCCACATCTTCGCCGACGTACTGCTGGCGGTGGCGGCCCTCATGCTCGTCGACGTGATCGTCTGACCGCGAAGGCCGCCGGAACATCAGGCCAGGGAGAGGAACAGCTTCTCCAGCCGGGCCCGCATCTCGTCCCGGTCCTCCCCGGAGCGGAGGCCTTCCTCGACGCCGGTCAGGCACTGTTGCAGCCCGGTGGCGATGATCGCGAACCCGGCCCGGTCGAGCGCCCTTGAAGCGGCCGCCAGCTGAGTGACGACCTCTTCGCAGTCCCGGCCCTCCTCGATCATCCGGATCACCCCGGAGATCTGACCCTGTGCCCTGCGCAGCCGGTTGAGGACCGACTTCAGTTCGGCTCCCGCCAGATCAAGATCCACCACGACAACTCCTCATTAAATACCCCCAGGGGTAATGTACTCCCCATTCGGGGGCATCGTCGAAGACAAGGATGGCACCTGTCACGACAACGCCCACCGCTCTCGGTACCGACGAGGCGCGCACCTGCATACACGTACTCACCGTCATCGACGTCCCACACCCGGTGAGTACCCGGGAGGCCACCTCCCGGGCGCCCTCAACATCCCTTTCGACCAGGCCCGGCGTGCCCTGCCCGACAAACGCCACGTCGCCGGGCGCGGTGATGTCCTGATCGTCCGCGCCTCCGGTGCCCCGACACCTGCGCCCTGGCCGCCGTGCTCGCCGGACTTCCCCGCAATCGCCCCCGTGCCGCCGACCTGCACAACACCCTGGCCGCTCTGCGCAACCGCTGGCACGCGGAGGACGCCGTCCAGGGGGCTGCCGAACCCGGCATCCATGACCCGTCGGCGTCCACCGGGCGTCGGCCCTCTGATCCGGGAGACACGTCCGGTTGCGTCAACGCACCGCGTCAGTCGACGAGTTCCAATTCGGCCACACGCTGTGCGTACTCCCTGGCGATCGCCCCGTTCGGAGCGATCGCCTCCGCCGCCCGGTACGCCTGCGCCGCCTCGCGGGTGCGGCCGAGGCGGCGCAGCGCGTCAGCGCGGACGGCCGGCACGGCGTGGTTCCCCGCCAGCTTCTTGGACGTGGCGAGGACGTCGACGGCATTCAACTGCGCCTGAGGGCCGTCGCGCATCCCGACAGCGACAGCGCGGTTGAGCGCCACGACCGGGTTGGCCCGCAGGGCGAGGAGACGGTCGTACCACCTCACGATCGCCGCCCAGTCGGTCGCGGCTGCGGCCGGGGCAAGGGCGTGCTGTTCAGCGATCGCCGCCTGGAGCGCGTAGGGACCGCCCGCCACGACGGCCTCGCGGGCGAGGGCGACGCCCTCGGCGATGAGCGCGTGGTCCCATAGCTTCCGGTCCTGTCGCGCCAGCGTGACCAGCCCGCCGTCGGCATCGAGCCGGGCGGCGCGTCTCGAGTGCTGGAGCAGCAGCAGCAGCGCGAGGAGCCCCCGCGCCTCCGGCTCTCCGGGTGCCTCGGCAGCGACGAGCCGGGCGAGCCGGACGGCCTCCCCGGCGAGGTTGTCGCGGTGCGTGTTGCCGTCGCTCGGTGCGTACCCCTCGGTGAACATGAGGTAGATGACGGCGAGTACTCCGTCCAGCCGTTCGGCGCGTGCCCCGGGTGGCGGCACCCGGTACGGGATTCCGGCCGCCGCGATCTTGCGTTTCGCCCGCAGGATCCGCTGGGACACGGTGTCCTCGCCCACCAGGAAGGCGCGGGCGATCTCACGGGTGGTAAGGCCGCTGACCGCCCTCAGGGTCAGCGCGACCCGCGATTCGAGAGGGAGCGCCGGGTGGCAGCAGGTGAACACCAGCCGTAGCCGCTCGTCCCCCGGCGGCTGCGGTTCCCGGACCGCCTCGAGCGCGGCGGCTTCGGCGAGCTTGCCGCGCTCGGTCGCCCGGCGGCGCAGCACGTCAAGGGCGCGGTGCCTCGCGACGGTCACCAGCCAGGCTCCCGGCCTGCGCGGTATCCCCTCCTTCTCCCACGCCGGCAGGGCACGGGAGAACGCCTCCTGCGCGCAGTCCTCGGCCAGCTCCCAGTCGCCCGTCAGACGCACGATCGTGCCGAACACGACACCCCACTCGCCGCGGTACGCCTCGGCGAGCGCCGCCCGCACCTGCGCCGGGCCGGCCTTCACGAGAGGTCGGTCCAGAACTCGCGCAGCTCGGCGATCCCGGACCGCGTCATGGGGCAGTGGGAGAGATAGTCGATCGCCTCCTGCCAGTCGCCGTCGATGAAGAAGATCGCGGACACCCATTCCGGCACGTCCGTGTACGCGCCGTCGGTGATCAGCAGGTCCCCTCCCCGGCGGCGCACGAGCGTGGCGTCCTCGACGGGACTCAGGTGCTCGCCACCGAGAAAACGGCCGGAGGCGAGACCGTCGCGGACCCACTCGGCCACCGCGGTGGGCTCAGGGGTGCAGGGCGGTGCGCCCGGGTCCGTCCGGATGATCCCGAGGAAGCGTGAGGCGGGCGCGTCGCCCTCGTGCGGGACGTTCCCGGTGCCCGGTCCGAGGTCGAGCGGATCGACCGGGCGGATCTCGATGCGTCCGCCGGTCGCCATCGGGTGCGACGCGGCGACCGCGATCGCCTCGTCGAGGTCGGCGGCCTCCACCAGGTCGTAGCCTGCGATCCACTCGGCAGTCTCGGCGAACGGGCCGTCGGTCACCAGCACCCGGTCGTCGCGGACGCGGACCGTCCTGGTCTCGGCGGCCGGCTTGAGCGGCATCCCCTCAATGCGGACGCCGCGGTCGTTCCACTTCTCCACCCATGCCTGCGGGTTCTCGCCGGTCGGCTCCCCGGCGGGGTCTGTGGCGACGAACAACACGTACTTCATGACCGTTCTCCTTTCGAGCGTTTCACGATCCGACGAACGGCCTTCGCGGAATCCGACAACACAGTGAAGATTCCGATGACCGTATCCCCGCCGGACAGACGAAGAGACCGTGGCCGAGGTGGTCCGGACCATCCGTGGCCGCAGTGGACGGCTCGTCGTGCGGCGGAAACGGGAGACGGAACTGGCCCCTCTGACCGCAGCGATCCGTCCCGTCACACCGTGTCCGGGCGGGCGTGGTCCGGAGGGACACCAGCGGCTAATAGGGTGACCCGCATGTCTGCACAGTTGAGCTCCATCAAGACCCGCGCCGCACTGCGCACTTCGGCACGTGTCTCAGGCGAATTGCTTCTCGTCCTTGTCATGGCTGCGGTAGCGGTGTGGCTGATGGGGCGCATGTGGTCGGTTGTCTGGCCGCTCATAGTCGGACTGCTGCTCACCACCCTGACGTGGCCCGCTGCGCGCTTCCTGCGCCGGTGCGGATGGCCGCCGGCCCTCGCGGCATCGCTCGTGACGGTGCTCTTCCTCCTGGTCGCCGCGGGTGTCGTCGCGCTGATCGCGGTACCGGTGGCCTCCCAGTCGGGTGAACTGGCCGACGGCGTGGTCCAAGGCATCCAGCAGCTGCGGGAATGGGCCTCGGGGCCGCCGCTCAACATCGGCGACGACGAGATCACCGGTGCGTTCGACTCCGCGACCGCCCGTATCCAGGACAGCGTCGGCAGCATGGTCACCACGGTCTTCACCGGGGTGAGCACCGTGGTCAACGGTGTGGTCACCGCCGTCCTGGCGGTCTTCCTGATGTTCTTCATGCTCAAGGACGGCCCCCGCTTCCTCCCGTGGCTCGCACGTCAGCTGCCCGGCCGGCTCGCCGGTGATGTTCCCGCTGTGGCCGCGCGCGGCTGGGAGACCCTGGGCGAGTTCGTGCGTTCCCAGGCGTACGTCGGCTTTCTCGACGCCGTCCTGATCGGCATCGGCCTGTGGATCGTGGGAGTGCCGCTGGTGCTGCCGCTGGCGGTGCTGACCTTCGTTTCGGCATTCGTGCCGATCGTGGGGGCGCTGTTCGCCGGCTTCGTCGCCGTTCTCATCGCCCTGGTGTCCAACGGACTGACCGACGCATTGATAGTCCTGGCCATCATCGTCGTGGTGCAGCAGCTGGAGGGCAACGTGTTCCAGCCGATGATCCAGAGTCGCGGGCTCGGTCTGCACGCCGCGGTGATTCTGCTGGCGGTGACGCTGGGCGGGAGTCTGGCCGGCATCGTGGGCAGCCTGCTCGCCGTACCCGTCGCCGCGATGATCGCGGTGGTCTGGAACTATCTGCGCGAGCAGCTCGGCGAGCCGCAGCAAGAGCCGGAAGACGCCGCTTCGGCGAGTGTTGGCGGCTCCGTGTCCTGACGGCGCCTCCCGATGCGTTCGCCGACAGTCGGAGAGGCGGGTGCTGCCGATGCCGATGCCGATGCCGATGCCGATGCCGATGCCGATGTCGCTGCTCGGCTCGGCTCGGCGGTGAGTGTCCGATCCGCGCGGCGGTGACGGGGCCGTGCGGAGCTCGATCAGGACTGTGCCGTATCCCCGGCGGCCCCTGATCCGGCACGGGACCCGGCCTACGTTCGTCCGCGGGGCCGGGCGGCGTCGGTGACGCGGTCGATCCGGTAGTAGTCGGCGACGCACCCTCCGGGCCAGTAGGAGCGTCCCTGCCGGCTGAACGGCTCCAGCATCTGGCTGATCACGAGCCGCTCGTACGGGAGGACCCTGGCACCGGCGCCCGCAGCCGCGCGCATCCGCCGGTCCTGGGCATCCCATCTCACGGCCCGCTCGCGCATGTTCGCGTCGAGGCCGAGCAACGTGACGGCCGGGCCGAAACAGACCAGGACACAGAGCACCGCGCACACGGCTTGCACAGGGCCGGTCCGCCGCGCACGCCACCGGGCCGCCACCCCCAGCAGCGCACCTGCTCCGACGAGCAGGGCCACGTACACCAGGAGGAAGTCGTTCCGGAGCCGGTTCGCGCTGGGAGCACTCACCCGGTCCTCGAACACCGGATATGCGATGACCGTGCAGAGGTAGCCGGACACGAGGAGCGCGGCCACTCCGGCACAGGCCGTCAGCGGCCACCGGGCGGGCAGGACGGGCGCGCTCCCGTCCGGACGCCGGCACAGCAGACCCAGGAGCACCCCGACCGCGACCGCTCCGGCGTACTGCCAGGTGGTGGCCACGCTGTGAGCGATCTCCGTGAACCCGCGCAGTGAGGCGGCGAGGGACTCCGGCGCGGCCAGGGACGTCGTACCCGCCCCGTACCGTTCCCGCCGGGTGTTCGAGCCGGGCGAGGTGATCAGGACGAGTGCCCCGGCCCCGACACCGGCGATACCCGCCGCACACCAGAGGCGGAGGAAGCGAACGGAGGTATCGGTGACGCGGCCGCTGAGGAGGAGGACGGTGACCAGCAGCACCGTCACGACGATCGCCGTCTCCTCCGAAAGTGTGCCGATGGCCGGACCGGCGAGGAGGGCGAGCGCGAGGGCCGCGCCCCTGCCCCGGCGCGAGCGGGCCACGAGGAACGGGATCAGCGCGGCGCAGGCGAGAACCGGTGGCATCGTGTGCGAGACCGACGCGGCCGGCCAGTAGAACGTCTTGTACGTGTTGGGGGTGGCGAACAGGAAGAGGGCGGTTGCCATGGCCGCCACCAGCAGTGGCAGCCCGCGTGGCACGGTGAGCCGCCCGCGTCGCAGCGCGGCTGCCGTCGCCGCCCACAGCACTCCGAGGGTCAGCGCACCGCTGACCAGGCCGAACCACTGGTGGCCCGCGACCTGGAACTCCGCATAGGCACCGACCAGTGCCGCGTTGGTGACCCGCCCGTTGTCGGCGAAGTAGAACCGGCCGATGAGGCCGGTGATGCCGTCGTCCCGCACCACGGGCAGGAAGCACCAGTCGTCGGCCCCTGGCCGGACCCACCTGCCGAACCAGGCCGCGGCGGCCAGCAGTACGAGAGGTGGCACTGAGAGAGCGGTCACCCAGAGCGAGGTCCGCGAAACGTTCCGCGGGTCGTGTACGTCCTGCCGACGCTCGGCGTCCTGGCGGACTGGGACCGCGTCCGGCCGGTCCGGGACCGTGGAGTCCGGGGTGTGGTCGGACATCCGCGATCACCGGTCCTCGGACGAAGGCAGGGGGCGCGCGGAGACAGGCTCGCCGACCGCCCGTTCCGACGGCCGGGCGGCCGTCCCCGCCGGCGCGGAGGCGGGGCGGCGGCCCGACATGATGGCCCACCGGGCCAGCAGGAACGAGACCGGGGTGACGAGGGCACCGGCCACGAGGGCGGCCACATTCTTGTCCATGCCGAGGCCGCTGACCGCCCCGTGGAGGAGCGCGCCCGATGCCACGAGATTCACGACGCTCGACACGGGATAGCGCAGGAACGCGTGCCACGTCGGCTTCGTCCGGCAGGTGACGTAGGAGTTGAGCAGGAACGAGCACACGATGCTGACCGCGTAACCGAGGACATGGGCGGCCAGGTAGGGAATCCATCGGTTCAGAACCGCGTACACACCGAGGTAGACGGCTGTGTTCACACACCCGACCAGGACGAAACTGCCGAACTGGCGCCCGGTGCGGGTCCGCGCGGGGACAAGATCGTCCAGCTCCGCGACGACCGGGGGAGGAGGGCGGTCCGACAGCGCCGGACAGTCCTCGTCGGTCTCCCGCACCACGTAGGGCGGGCGGTGCTTCGCCTCGTGATAGATACGCCCCACGTATTCGCCGATGACCCCGAGAGTGACCAGCTGGATACCGCTGAGGGCCACCACCGCGGTGAGCAGAGTGGCGTAACCGGGCGTGTCGGCACCGTTCAGGACTACGGTCACAACGGTCCACAGCGCGTACACCAGTGCCGAAAGGAACACCCAGAAGCCGGCGTAGATGGCCAGGCGGAGCGGACGGTTGTTGAAGGACAGGAGCCCGTCGATGCCGTAGTTCAGCAGACGCCTGCTTCCCCATTTCGACCGGCCGGCCACGCGTTCGCTGTTGCGGTAGCGGAAGCTGACCGTGTCGAAGCCGATCCAGGAGAAGATCCCCTTCGAGAAGCGGTTGCTCTCCGGCAAGGACAGGACGCTCTCCACCGCCCGCCGGGACAGCAGGCGGAAGTCCCCCGTCCCGTCGAGGAGTTCCACGTCCACGCAGCGGCGGACGACCGCGTAGTAGGCGTGGCTGAGTGTGCTGCGGACCACGCCCTCCCCACTGCGGTCGCGACGCGGGATGACCTGGTCGTAGCCGTGCCGGTGCAGTTCGAGCATGCGGGGGATGAGCTCGGGCGGGTGCTGGAGGTCGGCGTCCATGATCACCACGGCGTCACCGCGCGACATGCGGAGACCGGCGAGCATCGCGGCTTCCTTGCCGAAGTTCCGGCTGAACGCCGTGTAATGGGTCCGTTCGTCCCGCGCGGCGAAAGAATTGAGAAGCAGTCGTGTGCTGTCGAGGCTGCCGTCGTCCACGTAGCAGATCTCGAAGGTCTCTCCGAGGCCTTCGAGGACGGCGAGCAGGACCGCGTGGAACGACCTGATGCCCTCGGCCTCGTTGAAGCAGGGCACGACGACCGACAGGTGAGGGCCGGTCACACGACACCTCCGGGCTTCGACTCGGATCGCTCGGCTTCACCACCGCCGCCCATCCAAGGGTGCGGTGCCTCTGCTTACGCTCCGAACGCGCGGGCCGCCGCACTCTTTCGCACGAACGGCGGACCTACGGCGCAGAGGCGGCGCGCGAAATCGGTGGAGCCCCGGTTCGACGAGGCCCCACCGAGACCGCACCCGCAGGGGTCAGCGCCGTGTGCGTACCAGCAGGTAGAAGAAGTACGGCGTGCCGATGACCGCAGTCATCAGACCGGCACCGAGCTGCGCAGGGGCGATCACCGTGCGCCCGGACAGATCCGCGAGGCAGACCAGTAGGGCCCCGAGCAGGAGCGAGACCGGAACCACCCGTACGTGCCGCCGTCCCACGAGGGCGCGCGCCGCGTGCGGGGCGACCAGTCCGACGAAGCCGATGGTGCCCGCGGCCGCCACGGCCGTGGCGGCCAGCAGCACGGCCATCACCAGGAAGCCGAGACGGGCCCTGGGGAGGCCGAGGCCGAGGAGCCTCGGAGTGTCCTCGTCGAGCGCGACGAGGTCCAGTTCCCGTCTGCGTACCACCGCCAGGACGATGCCGACGGCGAGAACGACGGCCACCGGCAGCACGTCGGGCATGTTCCGCCCGTACGTGGACCCGGACAGCCAGGTGAGGGCCTTCGTCGTGTCGAAGGGATCGCTGAGTACGATGACCAGGCTGATCAGCGCCGCCGCGGCGGAGGACACCCCCATCCCGAGCAGGACCAGCCTGTTCTGCCGGAAACCACCCCGGGCGGCCAGCCCGAAGACGACCGACGCGGCGACGGCAGCCCCTCCGAACGCCGCTCCCGCGACCTCCCACGAGCCGGGGGACTGCGCGAGGGTGACCAGCAGGACGGCGCCGAGACCGGCACCTCCGGAGACTCCCAGAATGCCCGGTTCGGCGAGCGGGTTGCGGGTCACGGCCTGAACCAGGGTGCCGGACAGTGCCAGCGCGGCGCCGGCGAGGAGCGCGGCAGCCACCCGGGGCACCCGGGTGTCGAGGACGAAGGTGACGACCCGGCCGGCCCTGCCCTGCGCCCAGTTCACGACGTCGCCGAGCAGCAGCTTCGCGTCACCGAGGAGTACGGCAGCGACAAGCACGCCCACGAGGGCGGCGATGAGCACGACCACGGTGACGAGGAACGTCATCCGCCCAGGGATCCGCAGCCGGTCCGGCGCGTCCGCCGAGGCCGTGTCACGGGTGCGGAGCGCCATCACGACGAGGAACACCCCGCCGACCACGGTGGTGACGACGCCGGTCGGCACCTCGACAGCGGTGTCCGCGGGCACGACCGCACGCAGCAGCACGTCGGAGAGGAGGACGAGCGCCGCACCCACGAGTCCTGCCACGGGCAGGCTCACCCGCGAGCGGACGAGTCCCCGGAACCGGCGGGCCAGCGGCCGGACGAGTGCGGGCGCGCAGAGGCCGACGAAGCCGATGGGGCCTGCCAGTGTGACCGCCGCCGCGGAGAGCGAAGTGGCGAGCACGACACTGGTGATCCGTGTCCCTCGGACGGATACGCCCAACCCGCGGGCGGCATCGTCACCCAGGGCCAGGGCGTCCACGCGTCGGGCGACGAGCAGCAGCCCGACGATGCCGGCCGCGATGACCGGGGCCATCTGAACGACACCGTCGAACCCGTTCTGTCCGACGCTTCCCTGGTTCCACGCGTAGAGTCCCTCGGTCTGTTCCGGGAACAGGAGCAGCAGTGCGTCGGTCACCGCGTTCAGCCCCAGAGCGAGGGCGCTGCCCGCGAGGACGAGACGCACGGTGCCCTTGCCGAGCCCGGACAGACCGAGCACGACCGCCGCGGCGGCGAGTCCGCCGACGAACGCCGCGCCGGACGAGGCGAGGAGCGGGAGGGCGGTGCCGCTGACGGCCACCAGCCCGAGCGCCAGGTAGGAGCCGGCGTTCACGGCGAGGGTGTCGGGTGAGGCGAGCACGTTCCTGCTGACCGCCTGGAGGGCGGCCCCTGCCATGCCGAGCGCCAGTCCGACGAGGACGGCGGCGACCATCCTCGGCAGCCGGGAAGCCACGACGACGGAGGCGTCCCCCGCCTCGGCGTTCCCCGTGAGCGCGTCCCAGACCTGCGACGCGCCGACGTCGGCGGTGCCCTGGGTGATGTCGACGGCGGCGAGGACCGTGACCAGCAGCACGAGCGTGGCCGTCACGGCGACCGCGCCCGTCGTGGCCGCGGCGGTGCGGTCACGGCCCACCGCGGTCTTGTCGATGACGGCCACGGCGCGCTACTTCGTCAGCGCGTCGACGAGGGAGTCGGTGTACGCCTCCATGGAGAGGGGGCCGCCGAACATCCAGACGCCGTCGGGCAGCCGGTGCACGTTGCCGTCCTTCACGAAGGGAAGCGACTTCCACACCGCGTTCTTGGCGAGGGGACCGGTGAACGCGTCACCGTCCGCGTCGTTCGCCACGTACGTGAACTGGACGTCGCCGAGGCCGGTCAGGCCTTCGACGTCGGTGGTGGCGAGGCCGTAGCTCTCGTCGCCCTTCACGGTCCAGGCGTTCTTCAGCCCGAGCTTCTCGTTGACGGCCCCGAGGAGGGAAGTGCCGGTGTAGGCGCGGATGGAGACCTGGTTCGAGGCGACGTAGCCGTCGGCGGAGGCGATCTGGGCACCGCCGAGGCCCGCGTCCGCGAGCGCCTTCCTGCCCTCGGTGAGGCTCGCTTCGAAGTTCTTCTTGAGCGTGTCCGCCTTGGTCTCCTTGCCGGTGGCCTTCGCGATGAGGTCGAGGCCCTTTGTCATCGTGCCGATCTGGTCGGCGGCGTCGGCGGACGTGATCTCCATGACGGGCGCGACCTTGCGGAGCTGCTTCACCACCGCCGGCGAGAGGTCGCTGGTGGCGACGACCAGGTCGGGCGCGAGGGCCGCGACGGCGTCGATGCTCGGCTCGCCGCGGGTGCCGATGTCCTTGGGGTCACCGGTGAGCGGGGCCGCGGTGTTCCACGCGGTGTAGCCCTTCACGTCCGCGACGCCCACGGGTGCGACTCCGAGCGCCAGAAGGTCCTCGACCACGTTCCACTCGGTGGCGACGACCTTCGTCGCGGGTCCGTCGAGAGTCACCTTCGTGCCCTTGGCGTCGGTGAGGGTGATCTTTCCCGCAGGCTTGTCCGCGGCCGCGGAATCGGCGGGGGAGGGTTCCGTGGTTCCGCAGGCGGCCAGGGAGAGTGCGGCGACGGCGACGGAGACCGAGGCGAAGAAGTGGCGTCTCATGGGGAGGTGCTGAGCCTTTCGGATCTGGAGTGGTGGCGGCCTATCGCGCGGGTGCGCAGCCGGCCGGTCGAGGGATCGGTGCCTACATCGATGCGAATGCCGTAGACGTCCGACAGAAGTTCCGGCGTGAACACGTCCTCGGGCGCGCCGTCGGCGACGATGCGCCCCGCCTGCAGCAGGGCCACGCGGTCGGCGACGGCTGCGGCCTGGTCGAGGTCGTGGAGGACGACTCCCACAGCGATGCCGTGGTCGTCGGCGAGATCGCGGATCAGGTCGAGGAGTTCGACCTGGTAGCGGAGATCGAGGTAGGTGGTCGGCTCGTCCAGGAGCAGTACCCCTGTCTCCTGGGCGAGACAGCTCGCGAGCCATACGCGCTGGAGCTGTCCGCCCGAGAGCTGATCGACGCCGCGCCCGGCGAGGTCCTCCACACCGGTGAGGCCGAGCGCCCGGTCCACCGCGGCGGTGCCACGAGGGTCGGGCCGGCCCCAGCGGCCCCGGTGGGGGTAGCGGCCGAAGTCGACGACGTCCCTGACGGTGAGTCCGCCCGGTGTGGACCGGGTCTGGGTCAGGAGGGCGACGCGCCGCGCGAACTCGCGGGCGCCGAGCGCGAAGCCGTCCGTGGCCTCGTCCGTTCCCGCGTCGATCGTGAGCGAGCCGGTGCGCGCGGTCTGGAGCCTGGCGAGCGTGCGCAGCAGCGTCGACTTCCCGCTGCCGTTGGGGCCCACGAGCACGGTCACCTCGGCGGGCCGCAGGGTGATGGCCGCAGCGTGTACGACGTCGACGCGGCCGTACGCCACGGTCACCCCGTCGGCGGTCAGTCCATGGCCACTCGCACGCGGCACACCGGCCGCCACAGGGGCAGCCACAGCACTGGAAGTGCTCTCACCAGCTCTCATGGGCCTTAGGTTAGCCTGCCCTTACAGCTTGGTCGACGTCGGCCTCCCGTAACGGGTGCGGTCCGCCGGAGCCACCGGCCGGCCGGTCCCGCGCCGAGCGCCGGCGCCCTCCTCCTCCCGGTGTTTCACGGATGCCGTTCGGCGGCGGCCGTGGCGTCAGGGGCGCCTGGTCAGATAGCCGCCCATGGCGGTGAAGTACTCCGCTGCGGGCATTTCCCGGCCGTCCTCGGTGCGTACGCGTGTGATGGCCAGGCCGCGGTTGCGTCCGGTGCGGGCGTCGGATCCCGCGACGACGACCACCCCGTCGCCCTCGCGGTAGAAGATCCGGCCGGGCGTTCCCCCGTACCGGCCCTGGGACACCGCCGCGGCGAGGACCTCGATGCGCGTGCCCTTGTGGAAGGTGAACGCGCTGGGATACGGCTCGGACTGGGCGCGGACCAGGCGTTCGAGGTCCTCGGCGGGCCAGCTCCAGTCGATGCGGATGTCCTCGGCCGACCGCTTGTGGAAGAAGGTCGCGTGCGAGCGGTCCTGCGGGGTGAACTCCGTCTTCCCTGCCGCGATGAGATCGAGAGCGCCGATGGTGACCGGGCCTATGAGGTCGACGGTCCTGTGGAACAGGTCGGTGGCGGTGTCCGTCGGGCCCACCGGCACGGCCTCCTGCCGGACGATGTCGCCGGCGTCGAGTTCGTCGTTCATCATGTGCGCGGTGACGCCCACTTCGGACTCGCCGTTGATCAGGGCCCAGATCAGCGGGGAGAAGCCGGCGTACTTCGGCAACAGCGAGTCGTGGATGTTCAGCGTGCCGTGGCGCGGGAGGCCGAAGATGCGCGGGGGGATCCAGGTCCGCCAGTTGTTGGCCACGATGATGTCCGGGGCGGCTTCCTGGAGGCGTTCGAACAGCTCCTCGTCGTCGGGGCGGTTACGGATCAGGACCGGGACGTCCCGCGCTTCGGCCAGGTCGGCGACGGAGTCGCTCCAGATCTTCTCGTACGCGTGGTCGCTCCTGGGGTGGGTCACGACCAGCACCACGTCATGCTCGGAGTCCAGGAGGGCTTGCAGGGTGCGGTGCCCCCAGGTCTGGTACCCGAACATGACGACCCGCATGGGTTCCTCCTTGGAGCAGGGATTGACGAGCACTCAGTAAAGCGAGGCTAACCTTAGTGCGCAACAGGGCGTCGGGAACACGGTGTTGGCGGAGGGCGTGCGCGGTGGTTCGCCCCCCGCCTGTCGACAGCTGGGAGGGAGGAGCTTAGGCTCACCTCAATTGCAGGAGCGTGCCGCTCGGCCGGCGCGCGCCCGCTCAAGGTCTCCCGCGTCCTTCGGCGGATTCCCCGCGCGATGGGAGTGACATGTCGCAGGTTCTGCCTGACGGTGCGGCACCTGCGGCACCTGCGGCACACGGCCGGCTGCACGCACTCTCCGGCCTGCCCCGCCGCCGACCGGAAGCGGACCCCGAGTGAGCGGCGCCGACACGCGCGTCGCGCCGTCCACCCTGCGCACGGCGGCGGGTGGCGAGTCCACCCGATGGCTCGCCTCGCGGTGCCGTGAGGCGCCGTGGCTCACGGCGGCCACCGTGCTCACCACGGTGGCCGGGGCGGTGTTCCAGGTGCTCCCGGTGCTCCTGCTCAGCCGGGTGGTCGACGGCGTGGCCCAGGGCGGCGGGCACTCGGTCCTGGTCACGACGGGCGCCCTGATGGGAGCCGCCGCGCTGCTCGGCGCCGCGGCCACCGCGATGTCGGTGTATCTGATCGGGCGGCTGGGGGCGGATCTTCTCGCACAGTTGCGGGAAGCTGCCGTCCGGGCGGTTCTGGGCATGCCGAGCGCACGGATCGAGCAGGTCGGCAGGGGAGACGTGCTCTCACGCGTCGGCGACGACGTGGCCGTGCTGTCCAGGGGCATCCGTACGGCCGTCCCCACGGTCTTCACTGCGGGCGTGCTGGTGGCCATCGCCACGGCCGGCATGTTCGGACTCGACTGGAGGCTCGGCCTGGCGGGCGCCGGCGCGCTGCCCGCCTACGCTCTGGCCCTGCGCTGGTATCTCCCGCAGTCGGCCCCGCTCTACCGGCGGCAGCGGACAGCCCAGGGCGAACGTGCGCAGGCGTTGATCAGCGGTCTGAACGGGATCGAGACGGTCCGGGCGTACCGTCTGGAGAGCGACTTCCGTGAGCGGGTCACAGCCACGTCGTGGCGTGTGCGCGATCTCGGCATCGAGGTCTTCCGGATCTTCGGCCGTTTCGTCGGCAGGGAGAACCGGGCCGAGTTCGTCGGGCTGGTCCTGATCCTCGTGGTGGGCTACGTCCTGCTGGAGGGCGGCGCCGCGACCCTGGGAGAGGTGTCGGCGGCGCCCCTCATGTTCCACCGGCTGTTCACCCCGCTGGGGGCCATCATGTTCACCTTCGACGAGGCACAGAAGTCGGGCGCGAGCCTCACCCGGTTGGTCGGGGTGCTGGGAGAGGCCGGAGAGGACAGGCTGGTGGGCGACGCCTCCGTGGCGGCCGCGGCCGCCACCGAGTACCCGGTGACAGTGGAGCGACTGACCTTCAGCTATCCCGGTTCCGAGGAGCCGGTCCTCCGGGACGTCAGCCTGACGATCCCGGCCGGCGGTTCGCTCGCCCTGGTGGGGGCGTCGGGCGCGGGGAAGTCGACCCTGGCCGCGCTGATCGCGGGCATCGGTACTCCGCAGGCCGGTTCGGTGCGCGTCGGGCCGGTGGACCTCAACGGCCTCGACGAAGCGGGCGCGCGGGCTCTGGTGAGCATCCTGACGCAGGAGACGCACGTGTTCTCCGGGCCTCTCGCGGACGATCTGCGGCTGGCCGCGCCGCTGGCGACCGATGCCGAACTGGCGGACGCACTGCGGACCGTCGGCGCCGGTCACTGGGCGGACGCGCTCCCCGACGGGCTGGACACCGTCGTCGGCGAGGGCGGCGAGCGCCTCGACGTCACCAGGGTCGCCCAGATCGCCCTGGCCCGGCTGGTGCTGAACCGGGCACCGGTGGTGGTGCTCGACGAGTCGACCGCGGAGGCGGGCAGCGAGGGTGCCGCCGAGCTTGAGAGGGCCGTGCGGGCCGCGTGCTCGGGCCGGACCACGCTGTTCGTCGCGCACCGGCTGACCCAGGCGAGGGCGGCGGACCGGATCGTCGTGCTGGACGCGGGACGCGTGGTGGAGGAGGGGACCCACGAGGAACTGGTGGCTCTGGACGGACGGTACGCGCGGCTGTGGCGGGCCTGGCGCGAGGGCAGTGAAGCAGCGCTGAACTCGGGCCGGCCCGGCCTCCCTACGCTGTGAGGACGATGTGTTCCCGATGACGGATCGCGGTGCTCGCTCCGCCCTGCTGTCCCGCACCGGCCCCGACGACCTGCGCGGGCGGACGGTGACCCTTCGGACGCCGTCCTGTGATCACGATCCGCGTCACGCTCACCCCGCCAACCCCGGAAGCGATGGCCGGCGACCTCGATGACGACTCCTGATCCGCAGCGGCCCCGTCGGGGGACCGGCATCCTCCGGACCGCACTGCGCCGCAACGTCGGCGCCATGGCCCGGGGCACCGCTCTGATGGGCCTGTACCAGGCCGGCGAGACCGCCTTCCCCATCGCGCTCGGCCTGATCGTCGAGCACTCACTGCAGGAGCGGAGCCTCGGCTCGCTCGGCCTGTCCATCGGTGCGCTCGCCGTGATCATCACGACCGTCTCCCTGTCGTGGAGGTTCGGGATGCGCGTCCTGCAGGAGGCCAACACGACCGAGGCGCACCGCTGGAGGGTGCGGGTGGCGGCCTGCGGACTCCAACCGGTGGCCAGGGACGTCGATCTGAAGTCCGGTGAGGTGCTCACCATCGCCACCGAGGACGCCGACCAGACCGCCGACATCATCGAGGTGGTACCGCTGCTGATCAGCTCGCTGGTCGCGGTGCTGGTCGCGGCTGTCGCGCTGGGACTGGCCGACCTCCGCCTCGGCCTGCTGGTCATCGTGGGAACCGTCGCGATCCTGTCGGTCCTGAGCGTGATGTCGAAGCGGATCGGCACCGGCACCCAGGAACAGCAGGCCCGCGTGGCACGGGCCGGCGCGAAGGTCGCCGACCTGATCACGGGCCTGCGCCCGCTGCACGGCTTCGGCGGCAACCACGCCGCGTTCACGTCCTACCGCAAGGTCAGTACGGATGCCAGGCACCAGGCGATCACCGTCGCCAGGGCGAACGGCGCGTACGCGGGTACCGCGCTGGCCCTCAACGCGGTGCTCGCCGCCGCCGTGACCCTGACGGCGGGCTGGCTGGCCTTCGAGCGCCGGATCACCATCGGGGAACTCGTCATGGCCGTGGGACTGGCGCAGTTCGTCATGGAACCGCTCAAACTGTTCTCCGAGATGCCGAAGTACGTGATGACGGCGCGCGCCTCGGCCGAGAGGATGGCGCTGGTCCTGTCCGCGCCGCCGGTGACGGCCCCGGGACGGGATCGCCCGGCCGAGGGCGGGGGTCTGGAGGTCGACCGCGTACGCTACGGCTCCCTGAGCGAGCTGAAGTTCCAGGTGGCCGCCGGCGAGTTCGTGGCGATCGTCGCCTACCGGCCTCGCGCGGCGGCCGACCTCGCGTCGATCCTGGCCGTGAACATCCCGCCCCACGCCTACGAGGGCGCGGTACGGGTCGGAGGGCAGGAGATCACGGACCTGGCGATCGAGGCGGTACGCGAGCACACGCTGGTGAACCCGTACGACGCGGAGATCTTCGCGGGCACCCTCCGTACGAACATCGACCCGTCCGGCACCAGCCGGACGGTCGCCGAGGCCGTAGAGGCGTCCATGCTGACCGACGTCGTGGCGCTCCACCGTGAAGGACTCGACCACAGCGTCCGCGACCGCGGCGCGAACCTCTCCGGGGGACAGCGTCAACGGCTGTCCCTGGCCCGCGCCCTCGCCGCCGACACCGACGTGCTGGTGCTCCACGACCCGACGACTGCCGTCGACGCGGCCACCGAGCAGCTCATCGCCCGCGGTATCGCGAAGATGCGCCGGGGCCGCACCACCGTAGTGCTCACCAGCAGCCCGGCCGTCCTCGACGCCGCCGACCGGGTGCTCGTCCTCGACGACGGCGTCATCACCGCCGAGGGCACCCACCGCACCCTCCTCGCCACCGACGAGGCCTACTGCCGGGCAGTGGCTCGGTGAAGCGACGGCAGCTCGGGCAGCAGGGGTCCCACCCGGTTTTTCACGGCGCCCGGCCGCCTTGCCGGGCAGCAGACGCCTGCGCCGCCCCACAGCTCCCGACGGGGCTGGGTACGCCGGCGGGTCAGCCGGCTGAGTACGGGCACTCAGGCCCGCGGCGCTCTTCCCGACCACGATGGGGGTCACCACTTTCCGAGTCCGGGAGTACCCGCTCATGCTCAGTCGCCTCGCCCACGCCCTGGTACCCGCTGTCGGCCGGCTGACGGTCACCACCGACAGCGGCGCCGACTTCGCGGAGGGGAGCGTCATCGCCGCCAACCACAGCTCCCTGGCCGACCCGGCCGTGGTCCTCGCGGCCCTGCGCAGCCTCGGCGTCGAGCCGGCCGTACTGGCCGCTGCGGGTCTCTGGCGCATCCCTCTCCTCGGACGTGCGCTCGCCCGTGAGGGACACATCCCCGTTCACCGGCACGACGCACGCGCGGGTGACGCCCTCGACGGCGCCGCCGAAGCCCTGGCCCGGGGGCGCCTCGTCCTGATCTACGGCGAGGGCGGCATCCCGCTCCGCAGGGACGCGGGAGAAGCTGCCCCGGAAGCCTTCCGCAGCGGACTGGCCCGACTCGTCCACCGGACCGGAGCTCCCGTCATACCCCTCGGACAGGCCGGCTCCCGCCGCATCACGTCGGGCAACTGGGCCAAGCAACTCGCGGGCCTGGGCACGGCCCCGCTGCGAAGGCCCGGCCTCCATGTCCACGTGGGGGCGCCGGTCATGCTGACCGGCGACCTGCCGAACCGCACCGGCCATGCCCGAGCGGCGGTGACCGCCGCGTGGAGGGAGGCCGCCGAACGCCTCGGCGAACCCATCACCCTCGCAGCGTGAGGAGCGGCGGAGAACCGCCGTCGGCCGGTACGTCTCGGACCACCGCGGGCAGGGCGGCTTCGCGTCACTTCTGCGGGTCGTTCCGGCCGGGCAGCAGCCCGGCCGCGGATCGCGCGTGGGGACCCGCCGACTTCGCGGTGGCACCGAACGGTTCGTCGACCGCGGTTACTCCGTCGTCCGGCCGGCCAGCGATCATGGGGGCCGTGCCGCACGACGAACGCGGCCCCGCGACACGACCGGGAGGACCCCGTGGCCGACCCCAGGAGCTACATCATCGAGTCGTTGGACACCGGTCTGCGGCTCATGCGCCTCTTCCTCACCCATGACACCCTGACGGTCACCGACGCCGCCCGGGAGCTGGACGTGGCCCGCTCCACCGCGCACCGTGTGCTCAGCACCCTCGAGTCCCGCGGGTTCGCGACCCGCGACACCTCGGGCCGGGGCTACTCCGCAGGACCCGAACTGGTCGCGCTGGGCCGCCCGGCCGGCTACGGCCCCGGGATCGGGGCGCGCCTCCAGGTGGTGCTGGACGCGGCGGCCGCGACGACCGGAGAGACGGTCAGCACCGCCGCCCTCATCGGCGACCAGGTGATCATCACGGACGGCAGGGAGTCGCGGCACCCCGTGCGAGCCGTTCTTGAGACCGGCCGCGCCCACCCCGCGCACGCCACCTCGGCGGGCAAGATCCTGCTCGCCCAGCTGACCACCGATCAGGTCTGCGCCCTCTACCCGCAGGAGCGGCTGCCCGAGGTCACCGGCCGCACCCAGATCTCCCGTACCGCACTGCTCTCCGAACTCGCGGATATCCGCACCGTGGGTCGCGCCGACAGTGCCGGCGAATCGGTGCGGGGAATGAACGCCGTCGCCGTGCCGCTCGCGGGACGCAGCTGGCGTGACCGGCTCGCCCTGATGGCGTCCATGCCGGCTGACCGGGGCGGCGAACCCGAGCTGGCCCGGCACGCCGTGGCGCTGCGGAGGGCCGCCGGGCTGCTGCCGCCCCCGTCCTCCTGACCTGCCCCACCTCACCTGAAAGCGGACCCACTCACGATGTGCATGTCTCTCTCCTCCTTCCGGACGGGCGACCATCCGGACCGCGTGCCGACGCTGCTGCCCCATCCCGTCCACACGGTCGAAGTCGCTGTGTTCGCCGACGCGATCGACGCTCTGCCTCCCGGCGGCTACGGGGCGTACGGGCTACGCCCATCCCGACGCGCACCGGCGCCATCGGCCGGGCAGGGCTTCTCGCCGGGGTGGCCGAGGCCGAGAAGGAGCGGGCGGCGGGCTCGTCGAGGACCCCACCCCCGAGTGGCTCGGAGTAACCGTCAGGGAGGGCGGCAGTCCTGAAGGGAGGCGCTGCTCGGTGTGGTGGGGACCGGCCGGGTACCCGTCGACGGAGATCGAGAGATCGCAGGTCACCCTGCCCGGACGTCCTGTCACTGTGCTGTCCTCCTGGTGGCGATGTCCCGTCGCCCTCGCGGTGGGCCGCCTGATTCGTTCCTTACTGGTAGAGACCGTGCCAGGTTCGCGAACTCATCGCTTCGCAAGGACAGCGAAACTTTCTGCTTGTGACATCGTGATCACGCTCAGGAATCGATGCCTCCGGTGGAATCGCCTGCAGCTCCTGGGGTGCAAGACCTTGGTGGGCCGGCACCGCGTTCGCTGACCTGCCGCCCCGGGGGGACCGGCCTCCGGGGCGGTGAAGGAGGATGGGCGCGGATCCTGCTTCCGGATCCCTGACACCTGGAGACCCGAGTGACCGGCCGTGCCCTTTCCCTGTTCTTCCGCCGCAGGCGCGTGGTCGCCGGCGTGGCGGTGGGCCTTGCCTCCGCCCTCGGGGCGGGCGTGCTGGCGGGCTGTTCCGCCGCGGGCGGGGCTTCAGGCACCGCCGGGCTCCCGCAGCGGACCGAGACCGCCGACGTCCTCCTGCCGACGGCCGGCATGAAGTTCGACTATCAGATCGGTGGCGGCTACACGCCGCCCGACGGGGTGCGAGCGGTGTCCCGCGACCGCGAGGACGAGCCGGCACCCGGCCAGTACAACGTCTGCTATGTCAACGCCTTCCAGACCCAGCCCGGCGCACTGGACTGGTGGCAGGACACCCACCCGGACCTCCTGCTGCGCGACGGCGACGGGGAACTGATCATCGACGAGGGCTGGGACGAAGCCCTCCTGGACACCTCGACGGCCGCCCGGCGCACCCAACTCGCGGAGATCGTAGGGGAGTGGATCGACGGCTGCGCGGAGAACGGCTTCCAGGCGGTGGAACCGGACAACCTCGACTCCTTCGAACGGTCGAAGGGCAAGCTGACGCAGGAGCACAACGCCGCGTTCGCGACCGTGTTGGCCGCGCGTGCGCACAGTGAGGGCCTGGCGATCGGGCAGAAGAACACCACCGACCTTCTCGATCGGCATACCGAGATCGGCTTCGACTTCGCTGTGACGGAGGAGTGCGCCCAGTTCGACGAGTGCGGCGCGTACGCCGACGCCTACGACGACCGTGTCTTCGCGATCGAATACGAGGGCGAGGGTGAGGTGGGCTTCGACGAGAGCTGTTCCGCCTGGGGCGACAGGATCTCCCTCGTGCAGCGAGACCTCGATGTGCTCCCCGCGGGCGAGAAGGGCTACGTGTTCCGGACCTGCTGAGACCGAGAGGCTGTTCTGCCGCCCTCGCACCACGCCGGCCATCAACGAGGAAGTGATCCAGTCGGCCGTCGACGTGCGGACGCGCTAAAGACGCAGGGGCCGGCGGCCGATCACTCGGATATGTCACACACACGCCGCACCGTTCTCACGACTGGGGCACTGCTGGGTGCCGGATCCCTCCTCGGCGCCGCCGATCCGGGCCGTGCCACCGGCAAGGTACTCGCCGAACGCCGCTTGGACGACCGGCTGGTCGAACTGACTGTCGACTCCCGGGCTCTCGGCGGCCGGAGCACCGTGGCGCTGCTGACACCACGCGGCTGGGAACGGCGCAGCCCCGGCGACCGCTGGCCCACGCTCTATTTGTTCGCGGGCGGGGACGGCGACCACACGACCTGGACCAGCCTTTTCGCCGTACAGGACCTGCGGGAGCTGCGCGATGTCCTCGTGGTGATGCCGGGCATGCCGCTGTTCGGTTTCTGGACCGACTGGTGGAACCACGGCGAAGGGGGCTCCCCCCAGGTGCGTACGTACTTCCTCCGTGAAGTCGTGCCCCTGGTGGAACGGGAGTACGGCGCCGGGCCCAACAGGGCGGCAGCCGGCGAGTCCCAGGGCGGATTCGGTGCCCTGGGGCTCGCCGCCCGTGTCACGGGACTGTTCGGCGCCGTCGCCGCCTTCGGGGCACCCGTGCACCCGGTCCGGCACCCGGAGATGTGGCTCTCCGGTGCGAAGTTCGTCGGTGTGGACGGCTACGCGATCTTCGGTGACCCCTGGAAGCAGTGGAAGACCTGGCTCGACTGGGATCCCTACCACCACGCCCGGGGGCTACGTCACACACCCGTCTACCTGGCGTCCGGTGACGGCATGCCCGGTCCGCTCGACGGCGACGAGCCCGATCCCCACATCCCCGGCACCGAGAAATGGGTCGCGCTCGCCGACGACGGCGTCGTATCCGTCACCGAGGCCGTGTGCGGTGAGGAGACGCGGATGCTCAGCGGCCGTCTCGCGTCTCTGGGCGCACCCGTAACCACCCATATCTATCCAGGTGGGCACACCGGCACCTACGGTCACAGGGAACTGCGCCACGCTCTGCCGATGCTGACGGCGGCACTGCGCCGTTGACGCCCGCTCGGCCGAAGTGCCGAGTGCCCAGTGCCCAGTGCCGAGTGACGTGTGCCGGGCTCGGAACAGTCCGCCCACGCCGAGGCCCGGTCACGCGGAGTGGCCGCGGTCGCCTACCGCCGCAGGGCAGGTGGTTCCGCGCCCGGTGACGCCGGGTCAGTCGACGGTGGCGGCCTGCCGCGCTGCCGCGGGCGCTCCGGATCTGCTCTGACCGGCCGCGCGGCTCCAGGCCGTTTCGCGCAGGAGCCGGAGGCCGTTGAGGCCCACGATGACGGTGGAGCCCTCGTGCCCCAGCACTCCCAGCGGGAGCGGCAGGTGACCGATGAGGTCCCAGGCGACCAGGACGGAGATGAAGACGCCGGCGATCACCAGGTTCTGCACGACCAGTCGGCGGGTCGCCCGGGAGAGGGCGATGACCGCGGGCACGGTGGCGAGTTCGTCGCGGATGATGACGGCGTCCGCGGTTTCCAGGGCGAGATCGGACCCCGCCCGGCCCATCGCGATCCCGACGTGCGCGGCGGCCAGAGCGGGCGCGTCGTTGACTCCGTCGCCCACGACCAGGACCCTGTGCCCGGCCCGCTCCAGCTCGCGGACGGCGGCCGCCTTGTCCTCGGGGAGGAGCCCGGCCCGTACATCCGTGATGCCGGCCTCGGCGGCCAGCCGGGCGGCGGCGCGGGGGTTGTCGCCGGTCAGCAGCATCGGGGTGCCGCCGGTCAGCACGGCCAGCGAGGCGACGGTCGCCGCCGCGTCGCACCGGATGCGGTCGGCGATACCCAGAACACCGACCGGGAGGCCGTCGCGCAGGACGAGTACAGCGGTGCACCCGGTCTCCTCCATCGCGGCGGCCGAGGCGGCGGCCCGGGACGCCGCGGGTGAGCCGGTGTCACGCAGGAGCCGGGCGGGGGAGCCGACAGCGACGCGGTGACCGCCGACGGTGGCGGTGACACCTGTACCCGGGGCCGAGGTGAACTCCGAGGCCGGGAGCAGGGGCAGCCCTCGCTCCCGGGCGGCACTCACGACGGCGCGGGCCAGCGGATGCTCGCTGGGGTCCTCTGCGGCGGCGGCCAGCGCCAGCAGCGCGTCGCCGGTCAGCGCTGCTCCGGGAAGGGGATGGACGCCGGTGACGTGCGGGGTTCCCTCCGTGAGGGTGCCTGTCTTGTCCAGCGCCACCGCGTCGGCCTGCCCGAGGCGTTCCATGACGACGGCGGACTTGACCAGGACGCCGTGGCGTCCCGCATTGGCCATCGCGGACAGCAGGGGCGGCATGGTCGCCAGGACCACAGCGCAGGGGGAGGCCACGATCATGAACGTCATGGCCCGCAACAGGCTGCCGGTCATGTCGTCGCCGAAGGCGAGGGGGACGAGGAAGACGGCGAGGGTCGCGGCCACCATGCCGAGCGAATAGCGCTGCTCGACCTTCTCGATGAACAACTGGGTGGGGGCCTTGGTCCGGGATGCCTCCTCGGTCATGGCGACGATGCGGGCGATCACCGATTCGGAGGCGTCCCGCTCGACGGCGACCTTCAGCGTGCCCGTACCGTTCAGCGTCCCGGCGAAGACCTCGTCCCCGGGCTCCTTGGGCGCGGGGAGCGGCTCGCCGGTGATCGTGGCCTGGTCGACCTCGCTCGCACCGCCGAGGACCCGGCCGTCGGCGCCGACGCGCTCACCGGGCCGGATGCGGATGACGTCGCCGACCACGAGGTCCCCGGTGGCGACGCTCTCCTCGCCACCGCCCGCGGTGACGCGGGAGGCGGTGGCCGGAGCGAGGTCGAGGAGTCCGCGGACAGCGTCCTGGGTGCGCGCGGTGGCCAGCGCCTCCAGTGCGCCGGAGGTCGCGAAGATGACGATCAGCAGCGCCCCGTCCATCACCTGCCCGATGGATGCCGCGCCGAGCGCCGCCACGATCATCAGCAGGTCCACGTCCAGGACCTTCTCCCGGAGCTCCCGCAGGCCCGACAGGGCAGGCTCCCAGCCTCCGGCGGCGTAGACGAGTGCGTACAGCGGGCCCCACGCCCAGGCCGGGGCGCCGGCCAGCTCCAGCGGGAGCGCGAGCAGGAACAGCGCCAGAGCCGCGCCCGCCCAGCGGGCCTCGGCCAGCGCGAGGACGCGTGTCCGGCGCCGGGGGACGCCGCCCGGCTCGGCGGACACGCTGTGCGAGGGGCGCGGGAGGACATCGGCGGGCATGACGGAACGACCCCTCACGGGTGGTGGGAACGACGACGCCCCCACCGTACAGGAATATATGAACAGGTCTTCATGTGTCATCCGTAGAATGGGCTTCATGGGCCACGGACGCGACCAGCAGAGCACCGCCACCACCCGCGAGCGCCTGGACGCCGTGGGGGCAGCGGGCGTCGCCTCGACCCTCCAGGCCCTGGCCACGCCCTCCCGCCTGCGGATTCTGGCCCGTCTCCAGGAGGGCCCCTGCGCGGTCGGTGATCTTGCCGAGGCGGTGGAGATGGAGCCCTCGGCCTGCTCCCACCAGCTGCGTCTGCTGAGGAACCTCGGGCTGGTCACGGGTGAGCGTCGAGGCCGCTCCATCGTGTACGCCCTGTACGACCATCACGTCGCCGAACTCCTCGACCAGGCTCTCTACCACGTCGAGCACCTACGTCTCGGACTCCGTGACACGCCCGCCGAGATCGCCGCGGCGGCGCCGGGGCGCTGAGTGCCGGGCGGCGCGGGAATCCCGTCGCGCCCGCGGTGTTGCACCCTGTGTGAGCTCCTCCATCGCATCGACCCGCTTCTCCTTCCTCGACCGTTCCCGCACCCGCGAGGGTCACGACGCCGCCGAGGCGTTGCGCGACACCGTCACGCTGGCGGGCACGGCCGAGGCTCTTGGCTACCACCGCTTCTGGGTGTCCGAGCACCACGGCGTTCCCGGCGTGGCCGGCTCGGCGCCGACGGTGCTGGCCGCCGCCGTCGCGGCCGCGACGTCCACCATCAGAGTCGGGACCGGCGGGGTGATGCTCCCGAACCATCAGCCCCTCGTCGTGGCCGAGCAGTTCGGGGTACTCGCCTCCCTCTTCCCGGGCCGGATCGACATGGGGCTGGGGCGATCGGTCGGCTTCACCGACGGGATCCGCAGGGCCCTCGGCCGGGACAAGGGGGACGCCGACGCCTTCGCCGGGCAGCTCGCCGAGCTCCTCGGGTGGCTGGACGGCACTCAGCAAGCCCACCCCCAGGTCCACGCCCGTCCGGCCGAGGGTCTGCGCATCCCTCCGTACGTCCTGGCGACCGGCCAGGGTGCCGCCATCGCCGCCGGGGCCGGCCTGCCGCTCGTCGTGGGCGATCTCCGCGGCCGCGACAAGCTGATCCGGGCGGTGGAGGCGTACCGCGGTGGATTCCGGCCCTCCGTGTGGGCCCGGAAGCCCTACGTGGTCGTGGCCGGGACCGTGGCGGTCGCCGCCACCGACGAGGAGGCGCGGCGACTGCTGGTTCCCGAAGCCTGGTCCATGGCGTACGCGCGCACCCACGGCACGTTCCCTCCGCTGGCTCCGGCCGAGCGGATCGAAGCGCTGGCCATGACGGAGAAGGAGTGCGGGCTGTTCGAGGACGGGCTGCGCGGGCATCTTGCGGGGACCGAGGACGCGGTGGCGGCCGGACTGGAGACAGTCGTCCGGGTGACCGGTGCGGACGAGGTGCTGGTCACCACGAGCACGTACGACCGTGAGGCGCTGGTGGACTCGATGCGCCGGCTCGCGGGCATCGCAGGTATGGGCTGAGTGTCAGCCGCTGCCGGGGTGTCCGAACAAGAGGTCGTATCCCGGGGGTAGTTGCAGCAGGAGGCGCTGGAGCAGGTCCTCGCCCGAGGCGTCGGCCACCACACTGAGCACCGCACTGGTGTCCCAGGCCGCCGTCTCCTCGCTCGCGCCCTCGATCCAGGCGGACACCGCGCGTACGAACCGCTCCGAGCTGAGCGGTTCGGCGGCCTGCAGCGGGTTCAGGAGAATGAGTGCGAACGTCTCGGGGAGCCGCGCGGCCAGCTCGTTCCGCTCCTCGCCGACCAGATGCGCTCCGAGCAGCGCCAGCACCACGCGCGACGCGCGCTCCGCATCAAGGGCCGATGGATAGGCGCCGCGTTCCTGCACGGCCTCCAGGAACGCCTGCCACTTCATGTACGTCACCGGGTCCCTTTCGCGGAGCGGGAGCGGAGAGCGGGGCGGGGGAGGGGAAGCCCGTGCCCAGCCCTCCGCGTATCCACCGCATGTCACCCCACTTCCGATTTAACACTCGGCCGAGGAGAGGGCAAGCGGGGACCCGGCCCCAAGCCTCCCGAGCCCACGCCGCCGGTCACTCCATGGGGTAGATGTCCCCGCTCGCCATGCCGCTGACCTGCACGCTCTGCGATTCGAGCCGGTGTGCTTCGTCCTGGAGGCGCCGGCGTTCCGCAGGGTCGGTGGCCTTCTCGGCGGCCTTCTCCAGTTCCTTGGCCCGGCCGCGCATCTGCTGGAGACGGCCCCTGACGTCTTCTGACTCGCTCATGATCACTCCCTGGCACTGGGCGGAGCGGACCCCTCCACCGAACCAGGCACCCGGGGGTGCGCGCATCTCAGCGAGGGCGCCGGGAGCGCGGAGTGACCGTGCGGGGCGGTGTCCTACTCGAACCGGGTCAGGTCTCCGGCTCCCCGGCGTACGACCTCCAGCTCGCCACCCGAGAAGTCGATGACGGTGGTCGGCTCGGTCCCGCAGTCGCCGGAGTCGAGCACGACGTCCACCACATGGTCGAGGCGCTCCTTGATCTCCCAGCCCTGCGTCAGCGGCTCCTCCTCGTCCGGCAGGAGCAGCGTGCTGGACAGCAGCGGCTCACCGAGCTCGGCCAGGAGCGCCTGTGTCACGGTGTGATCCGGGATCCGGACGCCGACGGTCTTCTTCTTCGGGTGGAGCAACTGTCGCGGCACCTCTTTGGTGGCGGGAAGGATGAAGGTGTAACTCCCGGGCGTCGCCGCCTTGATGGTGCGGAAGACGTCGTTGTCGACCTGGACGAACTGGCCGAGCTGCGCGAAGTTCTGGCACACCAGGGTGAAGTGGTGGCGGTCGTCGAGGTTGCGGATCGAGCGGATGCGGTCGATCCCGTCGCGGCTGCCCAGCTGGCATCCCAGGGCGTAACAGGAGTCGGTCGGATAGGCGACGAGGGCGCCGGACCGGATGCTCTCGGCCACGTTGGTGATGGTGCGGCGCTGCGGGTTCTCGGGGTGCACGTCGAAGTACTTGGCCATTCGGCGAGTCTACGGCCTGAAGGCACAGGCCTTCCGCTCACCACGTGCCGGAACGGTGTGGCACCGTCCGCGGTACGGTCATGAACCCGCGGACGCCCGCGCCGTCTGCCAGGGCCCGGCTTCCGGCTTCCGGAGAGCACCGCGCCCCCGGGGCCCGCCTCGACGAGGGGCCCCGGGGGCGCGGTGCCTGACCGGCTGTCAGGCTCCGGACGCGTCCAGCATCGCCGCGCGCTCGACGACCTTGATGCGCTCACGGCCCTGCTCGGCTCCGAGCGCCTGCTCGTGGGCGTCCAGGCGGTGCCAGCCCTCCTTGGTGGTGTACCGGACACCGCGCTGCTCCAGGAAGTCCACGACCGCGTCGGGTCCGGGCTGCTCGGGGACCGGCAGCCGTCCGGCGGCGTGGTCCTCCAGCAGGCAGGCCACGGTCTCGTTCGCGTCGCCCTTGGTGTGTCCGATCAGGCCGATCGGACCGCGCTTGATCCACCCGGTGACGTACACCGAGGGCATCGGCTCGTCACCGGTCAGCACCCGCCCGGCCGCGTGCGGGACGGTGCCGGAGACCACGTCGAACGGCAGCTTCGGGAGCTCCTCCGAGTAGTAGCCGACCGCGCGGTAGACGCTCTGCACGTCCCAGTCCGTGTGGCGCCCCGTGCCCTTGACGTTGCCCGTGCCGTCCAGCTCCGTACGCTCGGTCCGCAGGGCGACGACGCGGCCGTCCTCGCCGACGACCTCCACCGGGGACTCGAAGAAGTGCAGGAACAGCTTGTGCGGGCGCTCGCCCACGTCCCGGATCGCCCACTTCTCGAGCGTCGAGGCCACCATGTTGGCCTGCTTGTTCTCCCGCCGGGTCGCGATCGAGCCCTCGTCGTAGTCGATGTCCTCGGGGTTGACGATGACCTCGATGTTCGGCGAGTGGTCCAGCTCGCGCAGCTCCATCGGGCTGAACTTCGCCTGGGCCGGCCCGCGCCGTCCGAAGACGTGCACCTCCAGCGCCTTGTTCGCCTTGAGCCCGTCGTGGACGTTCGCGGGGATCTCGGTCGGGAGCAGTTCGTCCGCCGTCTTGGCGAGGATGCGCGCCACGTCCAGGGCCACGTTGCCGACGCCCAGCACGGCGACCTTCTCCGCCTCCAGCGGCCAGGTGCGCGGGACCTCCGGGTGCCCGTCGTACCAGGCGACGAAGTCGGCCGCGCCGTAGGAGCCCTCGAGCTCTATGCCGGGTATGTCGAGGGCGCGGTCGGCGTCGGCGCCGGTGGAGAAGATCACTGCGTCGTAGAAGGACCGCAGGTCGTCCAGGCCGATGTCGCCCGGGTAGTCGACGTTGCCGAACAGCCGCAGCTGCGGCTTGTCCAGGACCTGGTGCAGAGCCTTGACGATGCCCTTGATCCGCGGGTGGTCCGGAGCCACTCCGTACCGGATCAGGCCGAAGGGAGCGGGCATGCGCTCGAACAGGTCGATCGATACGCCCGGCTCCTGGGCGGCCTCGGACTTGAGAAGCGCGTCCGCTGCGTAGATTCCGGCGGGACCGGCTCCGACGATGGCGACGCGGACGGGGCGTGTCATGGAGTGTTGTTCCTTAGGGCGGACGAGCAAGGGCAGAGTGCAGCGGGGTAAGGCTTGGCTTACTCCGCTGCCCCCACGGTACGGCCTGCGCCCGCAGACTCACGGGGCGGGGCGGGTGGATATTTCGGAAATAAATGGACGTATCGCCCTGTAATGGACTGGATTCCCCGGGCGGATCCGGCGTCGGCCGTCTCACGCGTGTCCGGGGAATGAGACGGCGAGTGGTGGGCAGGCTGTACGCCGGTGTCCCTGCAGGCTCCCTGACCACGGCGGAGCCATGATGGGCACACGACCGCAGCACTCCGACGAGAGGACATGTGCCATGCCGATCGAGGGCGAGTACGAGCCGAGCCCGACGACGTGGGTCCGTGAGCAGGTCGAGCTCATCGAGAGCTCCGGCGGTACGCAGGGGACCACCCTGCGCGGCATGCCCGTCATCCTTCTGACGACGCGCGGAGCCAAGAGCGGCAAGCTCCGCAAGACCCCGCTCATGCGGGTCGAGCACGACGGGGAGTACGCCGTGGTCGCCTCGCTCGGCGGGGCCCCCAAGCATCCCGTCTGGTACTACAACGTGCAGGCCGACCCGCGGGTGGAGCTGCGGGACGGGACGACGCTCCGCGACATGGTCGCCCGCGAGGTCACGGGCGAGGAGAAGGCTCTTTGGTGGGGCCGGGCCGTGGAGGCGTTCCCCGACTACGCCGACTACCAGACCAAGACCGACCGGGAGATCCCGGTCTTCGTGCTCTCCGCAGCCCCGAAGGCCTGAGGCCGCAGCCAGGGGCGGACCGGCCGGAGCATGCGGGGGAAGCACCTACCCGGGGCCGGTCCGCTACCAGGCGAGCCCGTCGACCGCGGAGGCGATCCGGTCGCGGTCCCAGGCTCCGTCGGCCACCAGCACCCGGTAGCGGCGGGTCAGGGTCGCCCCCGGGGCGAGCGGAAGCTCCTGGTGGAAGGCGAGGGACGGAGCGACAGCCGCGAAGGGGGAACTGCGCACGAACCAGTGGGCCGGATGCGTGCCGTCCGCGCCGGTGTGGTCGTTCTCGGGGGAGTGGACGAAGACCAGCGTCGCGTGCCCGTCCGTCCCGTCGTGCTCACCGCTGTACGCGAGCCAGGGCGCCTGCTGCCCCATCATCTCCGGCCCCTCGGCGTCCGGGGCGATGATCCGTCCGTCCCGGAAGGCGCGCGGCCCGCGCCAGAACAGGCCGGTGTACCCCGCGGCCGGCCGGCCGTGCGTCGTCGGACTGCCGAACCGCAGCGGCTCCCCGCGCCGGTTGGTGACCGCGGACGACCACGTCAGCGCCCAGCTGCCGGTCACGGCATCGACATCGTGCACCTCGACACGGCGGATCTCCTCGGCCCAGAGCTCCCCGTCGTACGGATGCCACGTCAGCCGTTCCGAGAAGCTGACCCCGTCGTCGCGCACCGACACCTCGTCGAAACCGGTGTGCGCCATGGACCCGACGCGTTCCGGCAGGGCGAGATACCCCTCGCCGTGCACATAGCTGTTGCCGCCCCACAGATTCGCGCCCGACAGGTGCGAGGCGGTCATCTGCAGACCCTTGTGCCAGCGGTGGTCGTTGGGCCGGTACCCGGTCACCACGTGCCCGGACAGTGTGCGCAGAGGGTGGATGTAAGGCTTCGGGGACTCCCAGGCGTCCTCGGCCCGGTAGACGTAGCGCAGCAGTTCCACTCCGCTCCCGGTCGCGGTGACGGAGAGGTGGTCGCCGTGCCGGTGGGTGAGCTCCACGGCCCGGGTCATGCCGGGACCTCCGCAGGCTGTTCCCGGCTTTCCGGTGCCCAGCCGGGGGCACCGCCGTGCAGCGCGCCGTAGTACGGATCGCCGGGCCCGATCCCGCCCGCCCGTACGGTGGACCCCGTGAAGGCCGCCCTGTACAGCGCGGCGACCAGTTCGAGGCTCTTGCGGCCGTCCGCGCCGCTGCTCCGCGGCCGGCGTCCGGCCCGCAGGTCCGCCAGCAGACCCTTCAGCTGAGCCTCGTGCGAGCTGGGCACATCAGGCCCGAAGTCCCGCCAGGCGTCGGCCTCTTCGGACGTGACTCCGGGGGCCGGTGTGATCCTCCAGTCCGCGTTGCGATGCCCGTACAGATGGGTGAGCTCGACGGTCGCCCGCTCGCAGTCGATCCGGATCCGGCTGACCTCGTCCGGGCTGAGCACGCTGTTCACCACGGTGGCCATCGCACCGTTCTCGAAACGGATGAGCGCGGTGGAGACGTCCTCCGTCTCGACGTCGTGCACCAGCCGCCCCGCCATCGCGCGGATCTCCGCCCACGGGCCCAGCAGGTCGAGCAGCAGATCCATCTGATGGATGCCGTGCCCCATCGTGGGACCGCCGCCCTCGCTGCTCCACGTGCCACGCCAGGGAGCGGAGTAGTACGCCGCGTCCCTGAACCAGGTCGTCTGGCAGTGGGCCACCAGCGGCCGGCCCATGGCCCGTCCGGCGAGCAGTTCCCGGACGTGCCGGGCTCCCGAGCCGAAGCGGTGCTGGAACACGATCGCCGCGTACGGGCCGTCACCGTCAGGGCCCTCGGCCGCCTCGATCGCGTCGAAGTCCTCCAGTGACGGGCAGGGCGGCTTCTCGCACCACACCCACGCCCCGGCGCGCAGCGCGGCCACGGTCTGGTCGCGGTGGAAGCGGGGCGGGGTCGCGAGGGTGACCAGGTCCGGGCGCTGCTCGGCGAGCATGAGACCGAGGTCGGTGTACGGGTGTGCGATCCCCGCATCGGTGCAGAACGCCGCGACCGACGCCTCGTCGACATCGACCGCGGCGACGATCTCCAGGGGCTCCCCGGCGGCGAGTGCGGTCAGCGCGGGCAGATGACTGCCACGCGCGATCGCACCCGTACCGACGATCGCGACCCGCACCGGCTCCCGGTGCGAAGGATTGCTGGCCGTGACAAACACCCCTTCGGCTGGAAAGACAGAGGCGCCCACCTGACAGCAAGCGCTTTCTCCCGGGAAACCTAGGCTCCGGCGGGAGGCGGGTCAAGGGGTCCGGGCCGCGCGCGTCCGTCAGGCCTTCAGCAGCCGCGGCAGTCGCCTGAGCTGGACGGCATGCTGGAACGGGCCGCCGCCCTCATGGTCGTTGAAGTCGTACACCTCTATCTCCTTGTCGGCGTGTGCGTACGCGTTGTACGCCGCGAACACGGTGGACGGCGGGCAGGTCAGGTCCTCCATGGCCACGGAGAACAGCGCGGGTGCCCGCCCCCGTGCCGCGAAGTGCACCCCGTCGAAGTAGGCCAGTGTCCTCTCCGTCTGCTCGGCCCGGCCCCGGTGCGTCTTGAGGTAGTCGCCGATCTCGCGGTATGGCTTGCGGTCGGTCATCCGGGTCGCGCGGGGGAAGTCGCAGAGGAACGGCACGTCCGGCGCGACGGCCGCCAGGTCGGGCACCAGGCCGCCGGCCGCGAGGGCGAGACCGCCGCCCTGGCTCGCGCCGATCGCGGCGGTCCGGGACGCGTCGGCCAGCGGGTGCGAGCGTGCCGCCTCCACCGCGCGCACCGCGTCCGTGATCACCCTGCGGTAGTAGTACGTACTCGGGTCCTCGATGCCCTGTGTCATGAATCCGGGCAGCGAGGGGCCGGAGCCGACGGGGTCGGCGGTGTCGCCCGGGGCCCAGCCGCTGCCCTGGCCGCGGGTGTCCATCACGAAGTGGGCCATTCCGGCCGAGGCCCAGAGCAGGTGCGCGTGGGGCAGGCTGCGCCCTCCGCCGTACCCGATGAACTCCACGACCACCGGCAGGGGTTCGGTGGTCCCCGCGGGGAGGACGAACCAGCCCTTGACGGGGTGGCCGCCGAAGCCGGCGAACGTCACGTCGTACACGTCGACCGTGACGAGGCCCGTGCCGGCGCGCAGCTCGAAGCGGGCGTCCAGATCGTGGGTTCTCGCCTCGTCGAGCGTGGCGGACCAGAATGCGTCGAAGTCCTCGGGCTCCACCGACCGGCTGCGGTAGGCGTGCAGTTCATCGAGAGGCAGGTCGAAGAGGGCCATGCGGAACCGCCTTGAGTCATCAGGTGAATGAATGGTCACACCGTACGACGGTCGGCCCGAACGTCAACCGCCTCTCACATCGCGGGAAAAAGCGTTGCCGGTCCGGTCCGCCCCTGCGAGGCTGCCGGAATGTCCGACACCGAAACCCGCACTTCGCGCCAGGTTGCCGCACTCTTCTCGGGCGGGCGCCTGACGGCGATCCCCCGGAGGCCCGTCCGCCGAGAGCAGCTGCTGGAGCACCTCGCGCACACGCTCTTCGAGCGGGACCGCGTCTACACGGAGCGCGAGGTCAACGACGCTCTGCTCACGGTGCACGAGGACTGCTCCGCCCTGCGCAGGTACCTCGTCGTCGCCGGCCTGCTGGAGCGGCCCAGGGACGGCAGCAGCTACCGGCGCGGGCGGTGACCGGCGGGTCGCCCGGGCCGGTTTCATGAGACGCGACGGGGCAGGCCCAAGGTGCCTGCCCGGCTCGGCCGCTGCGTCGTCTGCCCGCGAACGGGGCTTCGGTGCAGGTCAGTTGAGGGTGTCGGGGTCGGGGCCCGTGCGCATGCCGCGGTCCAGGCCTCCGATCACCTCCATGTCGGCGGCCGAGAGCTCGAAGTCGAAGACGTCGATGTTCTGCCGGATGCGCGCGGGGGCGACCGACTTCGGGATCACGACGTTGCCGAGCTGGAGGTGCCAGCGCAGAACCACCTGGGCCGGCGTCTTTCCGTGGTGCCCGGCGAGGGAGAGCAGCGCCCCGTCGTCCAGCAGCGCGCCCTGGGCCAGCGGGCTCCATGCCTCGGTGGCGATGCCGTGCTCGGTGTGCACCGCGCGCAGTTCGCTCTGCTGGAGCCCGGGGTGCAGCTCGATCTGGTTGACGGCGGGGGCGAGCGAGCTCTCCTCCCGCAGCCGGCGCAGGTGCGCGGGCTGGAAGTTCGACACACCGGCGGCCCGGATCCGGCCGTCGGCCACCAGCTTCTCCAGGGCACGCCAGGTCTCGGTGTAGAGGTCGCGGGCCGGAGTGGGCCAGTGGATGAGGTAGAGGTCCACATGGTCGAGGCCGAGCAGGGCCAGGCTCGCGTCGAAGGCGGCGAGCGTGGAGTCGTACCCCTGGTCCGCGTTCCAGAGCTTCGTCGTGACGAACAGCTCCTCGCGGGGAAGTCCCGCCTCGGCCAGCGCGCGGCCCACGCCCGCCTCGTTGCCGTAGACGGCGGCGGTGTCGATGGAGCGGTAACCCGCTTCCAGGGCGCTGGTGACCGCGGCGGTGGTCTCGTCGGGGACCTGGAAGACACCGAAACCGAGCTGCGGAATCGTGACGCCGTTGTTGAGCGTGACGGTGGGGACCGTGGGCATGGTGATACCTCTCGTGGGGTCGGACCGGGCGGATCCGCGTACGATGATTACTTGCGTAGACAATAATTGCGCACGCGGGTTAATTGCAAACGCAGGTAAAGGTGCCAACAAAGGTGCCAACAAAGGGGCTCTCCCGGCGCAGAGGGGCCACCCGGTGTCGTGTCGCGCTCGCGCACCGACGTGGCGATGCCCCCGAAGGCCCGGCCGTCAGCGGTCGCGGCAGGAGCCCCGGGCGGGTGCGTGAGGGCCGCGGGCGGCCGGATTGTGGTGATGTGCTGAACTGTCCGGGAAACAGCGGACACAGGAGTTCCCTTGAGCAGCTATCGTCAGCCCGGCATCGTCTTCACCGACCGACGGTTCACCGTCCCGCTCGACCACGGCGATCCGGGCGGCGAGACGATCGAGATCTTCGGCCGCGAGGCCGTGGCGAGCGACAGAGCCGCAGACCAGCTGCCCTGGCTGGTCTATCTGGAAGGCGGACCCGGCTTCGGCGCCCGCCGTTTCGTCGGTGCGGAGGCGTGGCTGGGGCGGGCGGTACGGGAGTTCCGCGTGCTGCTGCTGGACCAGCGCGGCACCGGCCTGTCCACTCCTGTCAACCGGCAGACCCTGCCGGCGCGCGGCGGCCCGAGCGCGCAGGCCGACCACCTCGCCCACTTCCGCTCCGACAGCATCGTCCGTGACTGCGAACTGATCCGCCCCCAGCTCACCGATGGCGCGCCCTGGACCGTCCTGGGGCAGTCCTTCGGCGGCTTCTGCGCCGTCCGCTATCTGTCGGCCGCCCCGGAAGGGCTCGAAGCCGTCCTGATCACCGGCGGCCTGCCCTCCCTGGACGCGCACGCCGACGACGTCTACAGGGCCGCGTATCCGCGCATCGAGCGGAAGGTCGCCGCGCACTACGCCCGCTACCCGCAGGACGTCGCCCGTGCCCGCGCGATTGCCGCGTACCTCGCCGAGCACCGCCCGGACAGCGCCGGGCACACGCTGACACCCGAGGGATTCCAGTCCCTCGGCATCATGCTGGGCGGCGGCAGCGGCAGTCACCAGCTCCACTACCTTCTGGAGAACGCGTTCGTCGAAGGCCCGCACGGGGCCGAGCTCTCCGACGCCTTCCAGGAGGCCATGCGGACCGCCACCTCGTTCGCGGGTCACCCGCTCTACGCCCTCGTGCACGAGGCGATCTACGGCCAGGGCGCGCAGCCCACGGACTGGGCGGCCGAACGCGTACGCGCCGAGTTCCCGCAGTTCGACGCCGCCACCGCACTGGCCGGAGAGGGCCCCGTGCTCTTCACCGGGGAGAGCATCCACCCCTGGCACTTCGAGGTCGACCCCGCGCTGCGCCCCCTGCGCGAGACGGCGGAGCTGCTCGCCGCCCGGACGGACTGGCCCGCCCTGTACGACGCCGAGCGGCTCGCGGCCAACGAGGTTCCGGTGGCCGCCGCCGTCTACCACGACGACATGTACGTGGACACCGGCCACGCACTGCGTACCGCCTCCTCGATCCACGGCCTGCGTACATGGGTCACCAGCGAGTACGAGCACGACGGCTTGCGTGCGGGCGGCTCCCACGTCCTGGACCGGCTGCTCGCCCTCGTGCGGGGCGAGAGCGACCGCTAGCCGTATCGAGCCGTCAGCCCTGGAGGGCGTCGAGCGTGGCGTCCAGGCCGGCCGCGGACTGCGGCGCGCGGTTGTACGGGAGCTTCGCGAGGGCGGCGGCCATGCCGCACGTGTTGCTCACCGCGGAGTAGACGAGACCGGCGCCGATGCCTGCCGAGAGCCACCGCGCCGCCGGCAGACGCCGGCCCGCCACCAGGCCGGCCACCACGAGGGAACCGGCGGCGAGGCGCACCTGGCGCTCCATCGGCCAGGTCGCCCGGGCTCCCACCGGACGGTCCAGTCCGTGTCCGTCGCCCTCCCATGCGGAGGTCCCGCCGGACAGGGTGGCGGCCTGGATGTCTGCGTCGGCGAGGATCTCGCACGCCCTGGTGGACCGCACACCGGAGGCGCACACCACGAGCAGTGAGCCGCGTGCGGAGGCCGACTTCAGGGCCGGCACCGCCTCCGGGAGCCGGTCGAGCGGAATGTTCAGGGCGCCGGGCACGTGCCCGGCGGCGTACTCGCCGGGAGCCCGTACGTCGATGACGGTGAAGTCCTCCAGCCTGGCTGCGGCCTCGGAGGGGGTGAGGGATGCGGGGCTGATCACGAGCGGGGGTTCCTTTCGGTCGCCGGAGCGGAAGCGGTCCGGGGTCATGTTCACCTCGGCGCCCTGGACACGATGATACCCGTAGGGGTATAGCGCTCCGGTGCGGCGCGGCTGGTGGTCATACGGGCACGTCCGACCGGAGCAACTCCTTGCTCCCTGCCCCGAGCCGCTTCCGGAATGCACGCATCCGCCTACCTCCGCCGAATAACCTGCCGGATATGACACAGCAGCTGGAACCCATGCCCACGGACTGGCGCCGTGCGCTGGCGGTGGTGGCCCACCCCGACGACCTGGAGTACGGCTGTGCCGCCGCCGTGGCCGGCTGGACCGACGAGGGGCGTGAGGTCACCTACCTCCTCGCGACCCGTGGTGAGGCGGGGATCGACACGATCGCCCCCGATGTCTGCGCGCCGCTGCGGGAGCGGGAGCAGCGGGACAGTGCCGCTGTCGTCGGCGTCGCCTCGGTGGAGTTCCTCGATCACCGGGACGGTGTCATCGAGTACGGCACCGCGCTGCGTCGTGACATCGCCGCCGCCATCCGCCGCCACCGGCCCGAACTGCTCATCACTCTCAACCACCGCGACACCTGGGGCGGCGCCGCCTGGAACACGCCGGACCACCGCGCGGTCGGCCGTGCCACCCTGGACGCCGCGGGCGACGCGGGAAACCGCTGGATCTTCCCCGAACTGCGTGAGCGGGGGCTGGAACCGTGGGACGGGGTGCGCTGGGTCGCCGTGGCCGGTACCGACCGGCCCACCCACGCGGTCGACGCCACCCCGGGCTTCGAGCGTTCCGTCCGGTCGCTGCTGGCCCACCGGACCTACATCGAGGTGCTGACGGATGAGGACCCGGAGGCGTACTGCCGGGCGTTCCTCGCCGGCGCCACCGGGGCGGCCGCCGAGCGCTTCGGCGGCCGCCCGGCCGTCACCTTCGAGGTCTTCGCCCGCTGACCCGTCCGCGTCGGACCGCCGTGCATCTGATTGACAAACGGCATTGCTGATTCTGCAATGGATGTCATGAAGGAACAGAACCACGACGACCCGGAACTCGACGCCGTACTCACCGGGGTCGGCCCGAGGCTCCGGCGGCTGCGCAAGGACCGGGGCGTGACGCTCGCAGGGCTTTCGGAGGTCACCGGAATCTCCGTCTCCACCCTGTCCCGCCTCGAATCCGGCGGCCGGCGCCCCAGTCTCGAACTGCTGCTCCCCATCGCCAGGGCCCATGAGGTGCCGCTCGACGATCTGGTGGGGGCCCCACCGGTCGGCGATCCGAGGGTCAAGGCGAAGCCCATCGTGCACGGGGCGAAGACCTCCCTGCCGCTCACCGCCCGGCCGGGGGGTCTCCAGGCGTACAAGGTCGTGCAGGAGGCGTCCTGCACCGAGGCGCCCGAGCAGCGCACCCACGAGGGTTACGAGTGGCTGTACGTGCTCAGCGGCCGGCTGCGGCTCAAGCTCGCCGAGCACGACCTGGTCCTGGTCCCCGGAGAGGCCGCCGAATTCGACACCAGGCTCCCGCACTGGTTCGGCCCCGCCGGCGACGAGCCGGTCGAATTCCTCAGCCTGTTCGGGCCGCAGGGGGAGCGGATGCACGTCAGGGCCAAGCCGAAGCGGTCGTGAACGGGCCCGGGGCCGACGCGTGCCAGGTGTTCCCAGAGCGGCAAGCGACCGCTTAGTATGCGGCGGAGCAGTGGTAATGCCGACAGTGTTGTGGAGGCCCCTCATGCAGGCATGGCGAGTGCACCGGAACGGCGAGCCGAGCGAGGTGATGGAGCTCGAGGAGACGGACCGTCCCACCCCCGGGGGCGGGCAGGTACTGCTCAGGGTGCGCGCGGCGAACATCAACTTCCCCGACGCGCTGCTCTGCCGCGGCCAGTATCAGGTGAGGCCCCCGCTGCCCTTCACCCCCGGTGTGGAGATCTGCGGCGAGACGGAGGACGGACGCCGGGTGCTGGCCACCCCCGCGCTCCCGGAGGGCGGCTTCGCCGAGTACGTCGTCGCGGAGGAGGCGGCCCTGCTGCCGGCCCCCGACGCCCTCGACGACGCCGAGGCCGCCGCACTGCACATCGGTTACCAGACCGGCTGGTTCGGACTGCACCGGCGCGCACACCTGCGGGCCGGTGAGACGCTGCTGGTGCACGCGGCCGCGGGCGGTGTCGGCAGCGCGGCCGTCCAGCTCGGCAAGGCCGCCGGCGCCACCGTCATCGGGGTCGTCGGCGGACCGGAGAAGGCCGCCATCGCCCGCGAACTCGGCTGCGACCTGGTCATCGACCGCCGCAGCGAGGACATCGTCGCGGTGGTGAAGGAGGCCACCGGCGGACGCGGCGCCGACGTCGTCTACGACCCGGTGGGCGGAGACGCGTACGCCAAGTCCGTCAAGTGCATCGCCTTCGAGGGGCGTGTCGTCGTCGTGGGCTTCGCCAGCGGCTCCATCCCCGCGCCCGGCCTGAACCACGCCCTGGTGAAGAACTACTCGATCGCAGGGCTCCACTGGGGTCTCTACAACACCAAGGACCCCGCCGCCGTCCGCGCCTGCCACGACGAGCTGACCAAGCTGGCGGCACAGGGCGTCATCAAGCCGCTGATCAGTGAGCGTGTCCCCATGGAAGAGGCCGCGCGCGCCGTTCAGCGCGTCGCGGACGGCACCAGCACCGGACGCATCATCGTCCTGCCGTCAGGAGGCGCCCGATGAGCGCAGACCTCGACGCGGCACGGATCCGCAGCCTCACCCAGCAGCTCCTGGCCGCCCACCCGCCGGCCACCACCGGCCGCACCGACTTCCTCAAAGCGCGCTTCGACGCCGGCCTGGCCTGGGTGCACTACCCCGTCGGGCTCGGCGGACTCGACGCGCCGCGCTCCCTCCAGCCCGTGGTCGACGCCGGACTCGCCGCCGCCGGAGCTCCCGACAACGATCCGCGACGCATCGGCATCGGCCTCGGCATGGCCGCGCCGACCCTTCTCGGATTCGGGACCGACGAGCAGAAGCAGCGCTTCCTGCGCCCGCTGTGGGTGGGCGAGGAGGTGTGGTGCCAGCTGTTCAGCGAGCCCGGCGCGGGATCCGACCTCGCCGCGCTCGGCACGCGCGCGGTCAGGGACGGGGGCGACTGGGTGGTCGACGGGCAGAAGGTCTGGACGTCCAGCGCCCACGTGGCCCGCTGGGCGATCCTGATCGCCCGTACGGACCCCGACGTACCCAAGCACCGCGGCATCAGCTACTTCATCTGCGACATGACCGACCCCGGCGTCGAGGTGCGGCCGCTGCGTCAGATCACCGGCGAGGCCGAGTTCAACGAGGTCTTCCTCACCGGCGTACGCATTCCGGACAGCAGGCGCCTCGGTCAGGTGGGCGACGGGTGGAAGGTCGCCCAGACCACCCTGATGAACGAGCGCGTCTCCATCGGCGGAGCCCGCATCCCCCGCGAGGGCGGGATGATCGGCACCGTCGCGAAGACCTGGCGCGAAAAGCCCGCTCTGCGCACCCACGACCTCCACCAGCGGCTCCTCACGCTGTGGGTCGAGGCCGAGGTCGCCCGGCTCACCGGTGAGCGGCTGCGCCAGCAGCTCGTCGCCGGACAGCCGGGCCCCGAAGGCTCCGGCATGAAGCTGGCGTTCGCCCGCCTCAACCAGGAGATCAGCGGGCTCGAGGTGGAACTCCTCGGCGAAGAGGGCCTGTTGTACAGCGACTGGACCATGCGTCGCCCGGAACTCGTCGACTTCACCGGACGCGACGCCGGCTACCGCTATCTGCGGTCCAAGGGCAATTCCATCGAGGGCGGTACGAGCGAGGTCCTGCTCAACATCGTCGCCGAGCGCGTCCTCGGTCTGCCCGTCGAGCCGCGTAACGACAAGGACGTCGCCTGGAAGGACCTCGCCCGATGACCGCACAGACCGAACCCGCACAGGCGCCCGACCTGCTCTACTCACAGGCCGAGGAGGACCTGCGGTCCGCCGTGCGTTCGCTGCTCGCCGACCGGGCCGACGCGCCGACGGTGCTCGCCGGGATCGAGTCCGACACGCCGTACGACCTGCGGCTGTGGGAATCGCTGGCCTCGGGGATCGGAGCTGCCGGACTGCTGGTCCCGGAGGAGCTCGGCGGCCAGGGCGCCACCCACCGCGAAGCCGCCGTGGTCCTGGAGGAGCTGGGCCGCAGCGTCGCCCCGGCGCCCTACCTGACAAGCGCCGTCGTCGCGACCGAGATCCTTCTCGCGCTGGGCGGCGAGGACGGTCCGGCCGTAGAACTCCTCGGTGAGCTGGCCGCGGGGCGCAAGGTCGCCGTGCTCGTCCTGCCGTTCGCGACAGCTCCCGCCGACGGTGCCGCGGCGATGACGGGCACCCTTGAGCGGACCGTGACCGGCGTCGCGGAGGCGGAGGCGGCCGACGTGCTGCTGGTGCCCACGGCGGAGGGCCTGTACGCGGTGGAAGCCGGCGGTGACGGCGTCGCCGTGCAGCCGCTCGTCCCGCTCGATCTCACCCGCCCGCTCGCCACGGTCAGCCTGTCCGGGGCGTCCGGTATCCGGCTCGCGGAGGCGGGCCCCTCGGCCGCGGCCGTGGGGGCGGGGCTTCTCACCGGTGCCGGACTGCTCGCCTCCGAGCAGCTCGGACTGGCCGAGTGGTGCCTGACCGAGACGGTCCGGCACACCCGCGAACGCCACCAGTTCAACAGGCCGGTTGGCTCGTTCCAGTCGCTCAAGCACCGGATGGCCCAGCTCTGGCTGGAGGTCGTCTCCGCGCGCGCCGCCGCCCGCAACGCCGCCGACGCACTGGCGGCCGGCAGCCCGGACGCCCCGCTCGCGGTGGCCGTGGCGCAGGCATACTGCTCCGGGGTCGCCGTGCACGCGGCGGAGGAGTGCGTCCAGCTTCACGGCGGGATCGGAATGACCTGGGAGCACCCCGCGCATCTGTATCTGAAGCGGGCCAAGGCCGACTCGATCGCGTACGGCACCGCGGGACGTCACCGCGATTCCGTGGCCGGGCTGGTGGAGCTTCCGGCTCCGTAGGGCGGGCCACGGGGCGGGGGCGTGTGTGAGCACGCGCCCCCGCCCCGTCGTGCTCCGCGGTGTCCGGAGCGGAGAGCGGGGGAACAGCAGGCGCAGCGCGGCCGACGCGCGGACGACGACCATTCCAACTCTTGGCAGGTACCTGCCTTTATGGGCGTCCGCACCTCCATACTCGTCGCGTTCCCCCGCCCGCTCCGCCCCTACGGCCACCTCAGGGAGACCCCATGGCATACCTGACCCGTCGCAGAGTCGTCACCACAGCCCTCGCCACCGCCGTCGCGGGCGCGTTCATCCCCGCGCAGGAAGCCGAAGCAACGCCC
>NZ_MAPV01000091.1 GCF_001700505.1 Streptomyces mutomycini | reverse complement strand
GGGCGGGAGGCGTGGGTGCGGGCGGTGGCGCGGGAGCCGGAGAGGTGCGGCGTCCCCCGCGCAAACGCGGGCCACCTGGGCGACGCGATTACACCATCGAGGCGCATAAGGGGAGCAAGTGCCCGTAAAGCCCTACGGTGGCCGGGTGACCGAGCCACCAGAACCGCGCGCCGCAGCCGAGCAGTCCGAGCCCGGAATCCGCACCGGCACACCCGGCGGGACGGACGGCCGGCAACCCGGTCAGGGAACCCCTGCCGCCGGGCCCTCCCTCGCCGCGAGGGCCGCGCGGAGGCTTCCCCGAACCGTCTCCGGCCGCGCGACCCTGGCCGGGGCCGCCGTGTCGGGCCTGCTGATCCTGGCGATCGTGTTCGGCAGCCGCCTTCTGCACGACTTCGACTCGGCGCTGCTGCCGTACGCCGTGGCCACCGTCTTCCTCGCCTTCGGGGTCGCCCACCGCTACACGGTCTGGGTCTCGGCTCCCGGCGCCCGACGACTCTTCAGGAACGGCTGGCGAAGCCTGTTCTCGGCCGAGAACTTCCGCAGAGCACCCACCGCCCTGCCGAAGATGATCGCGACCTATCTGGGCTTCCAGAAGTTCCTCGGGGCCCGCTCCCACGCGCGATGGGCCGCCCACCAGCTGATCTTCTGGGGGTGCGTCCTCGCCGCGCTGATCACCTTCCCGCTGACCTGGGGCTGGTTCACCTTCACCTCCGCCGACGGCTCGGGGCCCGGCTACGAGATGCGTATCTGGGGCCTCAAGATCATCGGCTTCGATTCGCTGAACTTCGTCGGCTGGCTGATGTTCCACGGCCTGGACATCGCCGCGGTACTGGTCATCCCCGGCGCGGGGTACTTCCTCTGGCGCCGGATGAAGGACCGGGGAGCCATCACCGGACAGCGGTTCGCCTACGACATGGTGCCGCTGCTCGCCCTGATCATCGTCTCCGTGACCGGCCTGCTGCTCACCTTCTCCTCGATCTTCCTGCACGGCGGAGGCTACGAGTTCCTGGCGATCCTCCACATGGTGTCGGTGGTCTTCACCCTCATCTACATCCCGTTCGGCAAGTTCTTCCACATCGTGCAACGCCCGGCAGCGGTCGGCATGCAGCTGTTCAAGTACACGGGGCGTCAGGACGGCAAGGTCTTCGCCTGCCGCCGCTGCGGGGCAACGATCGACACCGGCCCGTACGTCGAGAACCTCCGCGGCACCATGCGTGACCTCGAACTCGGCTTCGACGCATGGACCGAATACTGCCCGCGCTGCAAGCGGGTGCTGCGCGGCAACGCCTATCTCACCCAGGTCAAGAAGGGCTTCAAGTGACCGCGGACCCACGCGCAGCCGACGGCCGTACGGTCGTCCCCCTCGATCCGTCCCTCGCTCCGCCGGGCACCCGCGGCTTCCGGGACGCGGGCGGGATCCCGGCCGACCGGTGGCACGCCGACCAGAACGGCGAGACGCTCGTCCCCACCCACTGCTGCTTCTGCGGTGTCCAGTGCGGGATGTACCTCCGCGTGGACCGTGCGGGCAAGGTCTTCGGTGTGGAGCCCCGCAACCACGACATCAACCGCATGCGACTCTGCCCCAAGGGCATCAACGCCTACCAGCAGGTCAACCACCCGGACCGGCTCACGGCCCCCCTGATGCGACGCTCCCGCGACGAGGAGCTGAGGGAGGTCTCCTGGGACGAGGCTCTCGACTTCACCGTCTCCGAGATCAGGCGCATCCAGGAGGCCCACGGGAGGGACGCCTTCGGTGTGCTCGGCGGTGCCAGTCTCTTCTCCGAGAAGACGTACCTGGTCGGAAAGTTCGCCCGGGTGGCGCTGAAGACCAGGCATGTCGACTACAACGGCCGGCTCTGCATGGTCAGCGCCGCCGGTGCCAACAAGCTCGCCTTCAACATCGACCGGGCCGGCAACCCCTTCTCCGACATCCTGCTCACCGACTGCCTCCTGCTCGCCGGTGCCAACGTCGGAGAGTGCTTCCCCGTGCTGACCCAGTACGTCTGGGGCGCCCGGGACCGCGGCGCCACCCTGATCGTGATCGACCCGCGAGAGACGGCCGTCGCGCGCACCGCCGACATCCACGTGGCACTCAAGTCGGGCACCGACTCCGCCTTCTTCAACGCCGTGCTGAACGTGGTCATCGAGGAAGGGCTCACCGACGAGGCATATCTTGCCGCCCACGCCACCGGATGGGAGGAGGTCAAGGCATGCGTCGCCCATTACCCCCCGTCCCGCGCCGCCGAGATCTGCGGGATCCCCGCCGAACAGGTCGTACAGGTCGCCCGCGCCTTCGCCCGGGCGCCCAAGGCCATGGCCTTCCACGCCCGGGGCATCGAACACCACACACAGGGCGTCGAGAACTGCCTCAGCGTGATCAACCTCTGTACCGCCACCGGCCACATCGGCAAGCCCGGTGCCGGCTACGGCACCCTCACCGGGCAGGGGAACGGCCAGGGCGGCCGTGAGCACGGCCAGAAGGCGGACCTCCTCCCTGGCGGCCGGTCGATCCTCAACGAGGAGCACCGCCGGCAGATCTGCGAGATCTGGGGCATCGAGGAGTCCGAACTCCCCGCCGCCGGTACGTCGATGATGGAAATGGTCTGGCAGATGCAGCGCCGCGAGATCCGCGGCCTGATCGGCATCTGCAACAACCCCTTCGTCTCCCTCCCCAACTACGCCGTGGTCAAGGACGGATACGACACCACCGAATTCCACGCCCAGTTCGACTTCTTCCTCTCCGAGACCGCCGCCAACGCGCACGTCGTCTTCCCCGTCACCATCTGGGCCGAGGACGAAGGAGTGATGGCCAACTCCGAGGCGAGGGTCGTCAAGCACAACAAGGCCCAGGAACCACCATCCGGTGTGCGGACCGACACCTGGGTGATGTGCGAGATCGCCCGGCGCCTCGGTGAGGGGGACAAATTCACCTACGGTGGCTCCCGCGACGTCTTCGACGAACTGCGCAGGGCCTCCGCGGGCACCGTCATCGACTACTCCGGCATCACCTACGAACGGCTCGAGGAGACCGGTGGGATCGCCTGGCCCTGCCCGTCCACCGACCACCCCGGCACTCCCCGGCTGTTCGAGGACGGCACGACCTATCACGCAGACGGCAGGATCCATATGCAGGTCGTCGAGTGGCATCCGCCGGCGGACCCCTACGACGACGAACACCCGATGTCGCTGACCACCGGACGCACCGTCGCCCACTTCCTCTCCGGCAACCAGACCCGCCGGCTGGGGGCCCTCGTCGAGCAGACCCCGCGGCCCTGGGCCGAGGTCCACCCCTCGCACGGATTCCGCAACGGCGAACCCGTCCGTGTCGTCACCCGGCGCGGCAGCGAGGTCTTCCCGGCCCTCGTCACCGAGGCGATCCGGCCCGACACGGTGTTCATCCCCTACCACTGGCCCGTTCCGACAGCGGCCAACGCACTCACCATCGACGCCCTGGATCCCCGCTCCAAGATCCCCGAGTACAAGGTCTGCGCCTGCCGCATCGAGCACGCGGGAGCGATCGACGAGGTCCCCGCGCCCCCGGTCGCCCCCGGCCACGTCGCCTACCCGGAGACACAGGTCTCCCGTACCGACCCGTTGCCGCCCACGGCCCCGCAGGGCCGCGGGACCTCGGAAAGGAGCTGATGCCCCCATGATGGGCAGAACGATGTTCATCGACCCGGGGCGCTGCATCGGCTGTCAGGCATGTGTCTCCGCCTGCCGGGAATGCGACTCGCACCGCGGCAAGTCGATGATCCATCTCGACTACACCGACGAGGGTTCATCCGTCGCCTCCCTTCCCACGGTCTGTATGCACTGCGAGGACCCGGTGGCCCCCTGCGCCGAGGTCTGCCCGGCCGACGCGATCCTGGTCACCGCCGACGGCGTCGTCCAGCAGGCCGACACCACCCGTTGCATCGGCTGTGCCAACTGCGTGAACGCCTGTCCCTTCGGTGTCCCGAAGATCGATCTCCAGGCGAAGCTGCAGATGAAGTGCAACCTCTGCTACGACCGCACCGCCTACGGGCTCGCCCCCATGTGCGCCACCGTCTGCCCGACCGGCGCCCTCTTCTACGGCACCGTCGAGGAACTGCAGGCGGAGCGCCCCGGTGTGCAGGTCGCCGACACCTTCGTCTTCGGCGAGAGCGAGGTCCGCACCGGCGTGGCCATGGTCGTGCCCGCCGAGCGGGTCCAGTGGCCGGTACCCGGCGGACTTCCCGTCGTCGAGATCAACGGGAAGGACGTCAGCCGATGAGCGTCACCGAACAGCAGCCGCCTGACCCCGGCCACGGCCCCGGTAGCGGCCCCCGCGAAGCGCTGCACGACAGGATCGCCGCAGACTCGCTGACCACCCGTCGCGACTACCTCCGTATCGTCGCCACCGTCTCCGGCGGCCTCGCCGTGGGCGGTCTGGCCGTGGCGGGCGGCATCCTCCACCGGCACGGCGATGCGGAGGACGGGAAGTCACCCGCCCCGAAGCAGATCGCCGCGCAGTTGCTGCCGGGTGAATCCCTCGCCTTCCGCTACCCCGGGGACGAGGACCGTGCCGTCGCCGTACGGATGGACGACGGCACCCTCGTCGGCTACTCCGCCGTCTGTACCCACCTGGCTTGCGCCGTGCTCTGGCGCAAGGACCGGGGCACGGAGGGCGAGCTCTACTGCCCCTGTCACGAGGGAGTCTTCGACGCCCGCACCGGCGAGGTCACGGCCGGCCCACCGCCCCGAGGCCTGCCCAAGGTGGCCCTGACCGAGCTCGAGGACGGCACCATCTGGGCCGTGGGCACCACCCGCTCCGGCGAGAGCCTCGAGGAGGGGCTGTGCCGGCAGCTCGCCGGCGACCGCCCGGACCTCGCCGAACGGATCGGCTGCCCCGGCACCGGAGGCGGTGCGGAGGCGCCACCCGCGCCCGCTCCGTCCGATGACACGAACACGGGGAGGCGGTCATGACCGAGCCCCTGGACCCGGCCGGGCCACCGAGGCCACCCGACCCCGCCGGATCGGCCTATCCCGAATACCGGCCTGGCAGCGCCCGGCCCGAGCTGAACCGTCCCCTCCACGACCGCTACCCCCAGATCCGGCCCACGAGCGGCTACGCCGACCCACGGGTGCGCCACACCGGCCCGGGGCCCGGGGCGGGCTCGGAACAGGAGCCCGAACGCTCCGCGAAGCTGACGGCCCGACTGGTGCTCGCGATGAGCGTCGTCATCGGCCAGCTCTGGGCGCTGACGGAGGTCGTCAACGTGTGGATGGAGGGCGACACGGGCACGGCCTGGTGGGGTGCGGGTTTTCTGTGCCTGTCGTTCCTCGTCGTGCTCGGGTTGTGGATGCTCGATCCGAAGGACCGCTGAGCCCGGCCGTACCCTGGAGGTATGAGTACCGCCCCCGCCCCCGGACCGCGAGAATCGAAACCGCCCCAGCCGCAGCAACGGCCGGCGCGAGAGCCCGGGCCCGAGCCGTCGGCTCTGGTCTTCGACGATCCGCTGGACCGGCAGTCCTCGGACGATACGGACCGGGGATGGGGCGAGCGGGCTCCCGCCGGTGGCGGCGCCTCCGACCTGGCACGCTTCCTCGACGAGAAGCCGCCCCACCACATCTGACACCGGATGCCGGCGACGCTTCCGGCTGACTACGGCCGGCCCCGCTGGGCGACCAGCGCGTCCCGGATCTCCTTCAGGGCCTCCGGCTCACTCACCTCCAGCGTCTCCCGCACGCCCTCCTTCGCTGCCTGGGCGGCCGCCCGGCGGACGGGACACTTCGCCATCGGCGACACCGTCAGGGACGGACGTGTGGTGTGTCGCCCCCTCAGGTGTGTTCGGCATGCGACACCGCCACCGCGAGCCGTCCCGAGGCGCCGGCACCCGCCAGGTCCGCCGCTGTGTCCCGCTCCACGGACAGGACCACCAGGGCACCGCCTCCTGTGCCCGCACCGCCCCCCGCCTCCGGGAGCGCCGCGTCCCCGCCGCCCGGACCGTGCGGGACCTCCGCAACCCGTACGTCGCGTGCCACCACCCTGGCCTCGGCGTCTCCGTCGATCGCGGCGATCACATCGACGCGATCGCCCGGCCGGAGCAGCCCGACCGTAGCCGCGTCTGCGATCCGGACCGGAGCGGACACCAGCCGCTCCGCCCGCCGCTCGGGCGCCGGTGGCGAGCCCCCGGGGACGGCGGCAGCCCCTCTCTCACCGACCGGCCCCGACGCGGCCAGTACGGCGGAGGCCAGAGCGAACCCAGCGGCCAGCGCCCGCCGCTGCCCACGCAGCGCCCGCCGTAGCCGTTGACCGCCACCGCCCCGCACCCGTAGGGGTCCGAAGGACGGGACCCCGCACGGTGCGGGGGGCGCCGGACGTGTATCGGGAACCGAGGGGAACATGGACAACACCACCTGCCGTGAGGGAAGTCCACCAGGGACGCCCATGCGGGAACGCGCGGGGAGAGCGCGAGGAACGAGCGGGGAAATGCCGGAGGAAAGCGTGAGGGGAGTCCGGCGGCAATCCCCCGCCGAACTCCCCTCACGATCCACCCTCAGCCGGAATCCCGCCCGGTCCTGTGGACGGCCCACACGATGTGGAAAACCCGGTCACCCGTAGGAGCCAGATGCCCTACGGCAGTTCGATCCCCGTGTCGGTCCCGTCCAGTGCGTGCGCGCAGACGCAGTCGCGGTCCTCGCTCTTGGGCAGAGCGGCCACCGCGTCGAAGAGCACCGACCGCAGCCGGTCCACATTGGCCGCGAAGACCTCCAGCACCTCCGCGTGGCTCACGCCCTCGCCGGCCTCGGCGCCCGCGTCGAGGTCCGTCACCAGCGTCAGAGTGGTGTAGCAGAGGTTCAGTTCGCGGGCGAGTACGGCCTCCGGGTGCCCGGTCATCCCGACCACCGACCAGCCCATCGCCTCGTGCCAGCGCGACTCCGCACGGGTCGAGAAGCGCGGGCCCTCGACCACGACCAGGGTCCCGCCGTCCACCGGTTCCCAGTCGCGTCCGCGCGCCGCCCCCAGGGCCGCCTTGCGTCCCTGGGGGCAGTACGGGTCGGCGAAGCCGAGGTGGACGACGTTCGGCCGGGTCCCGTCGGCCAGGGGCTCCCCGTCGTAGAACGTCTGCGTGCGGGCCTTGGTGCGGTCGACCATCTGGTCCGGCACCAGCAGGGTGCCCGGCCCGTACTCCGGACGCAGCCCGCCGACCGCGCACGGGCCGAGAACCTGGCGTACGCCTACGGAACGCAGGGCCCAGAGGTTGGCGCGGTAGTTGATCCTGTGCGGCGGGAGATGGTGGCCTCGCCCGTGGCGCGGGAGGAAGGCCACCCGGCGCCCGGCGAGTTCACCCAGGAAGAGGGAGTCGCTCGGAGCCCCGTACGGGGTGTCCACCTGGATCTCGGTCACGTCCTCCAGGAAGGAGTAGAAGCCCGATCCGCCGATGACACCGATTTCCGCTGTACCCGATTCTGCGTTCACCATGCGGTCACACTAACCGGGCGCGCACGACCGGGACCCCGCCGAGTCGATCGGCGGGGTCCCGGTGAAACATGTGGTGTACGCCCGGCCTCAGGCCGCCGACGTACCGCTCGACGACGTGGAGGAAGTCGAGGACGAAGCCGACGACGAGGCAGCCGGCTTCGCTTCCGGCTTCGCCGGGGACGAACCGGTGGACGACCCGGTCGACGAGTCCGACGCCTTGGCGGTCGACGACGTCGCAGGCGCGCTGCTCGACGAGGAGCCACGGCTGTCGTTCCGGTAGAAACCGGATCCCTTGAAGACGATGCCGACGGCCGAGAACACCTTCTTGAGGCGTCCCTCGCAGTTCGGGCACACGGTCAGGGCATCATCGGTGAACTTCTGCACCGCTTCGAGGCCCTCGCCGCATTCGGTGCACTGGTACTGATAGGTCGGCACTTGCTCCTCCTGGCACTCTCACTCAATGAGTGCTAACGACGCTCCATACTGACGTATTCCGAGCGTTCAGTCCACCGTGACCGGCTCGCGGTGACCGATCCCACGTGCCACCGTCCGTCCCTGAGCCCGCGGAGTCAGCCGTGACCGCAGGGTCAGGAGGGTCGCCAGTGCCAGCGCCGTGCCTGCCAGTGGGACCAGGAAACCGCTGCTCGCGCCATAGGTGTCCGCGAGCTGTCCGGCCGCCGTGACCGCCGCCGCCTGCCCGAGTGCGACGGCCCCGGTCAGCCAGGTGAAGGCCTCTGTCCTCGCGGACGCGGGCACCAGTGCGTCGACCAGGGTGTAGCCGCTGATCAGGGCGGGAGCGATGCACAGCCCGACCAGCAGTCCGAGTCCCGCCAGCAGCGGTACGGAGTGCACGGCCCAGAGCCCGGAGGCGGTCAGTGTCAGGGCCACGTAGCCGACGATCAGCCGGCGGCGAGGGCCGCTCTTCCAGGCGATGGCGCCACAGGCGATACCGGCCAGCATGTTGCCGGCCGCGAAGACCCCGTACAGCAGCCCGTTCACGCCGGGCCGGCCGATCTCCTCGGAGAACGCGGTCAGGGACACCTGCATACCGCCGAACACGGTGCCGATGCCCAGGAAGGTGATCGCGAGGACCCGCACCCCGGGCACGGAGAGAGCCGAACGGTGCGGCTCCGCCGCCGTGGCCGCGCCGCGTGGGGCGGGCTGGGTGGAGCGCTGGGCGGCGAACAGGACGCCGCCCAGCAGTGTCAGAGCCGCCTCGGCCGCCAGTCCGGCCGCCGGGTGCACTCCGGTGCAGAGCGCGGTCGCCAGTACGGGGCCGATCACGAAGGTGAACTCGTCCGTCACGGACTCGAAGGCGGCGGCCGTGCCCATCAGCGGCGAGGCGCGCCGCCCCGGGGCGGCGCCGAGCAGTGCGGCCCAGCGGGCCCGCACCATCGGCCCGACCTGCGGGATGGAGGCCCCTGTGGGCACCGCCGCGAGGAACAGTGCCCACAGGGGCGCGTCCGCCAGGGCGAGCGCCGTGAGGGCGCCGACGGAGGCGGCGTGCACCAGGACGCCGGGCAGCAGCACAGCGCGCTGGCCGAACAGGTCGGCGAGCCGGCCGCTCTGCGGCGCGAACAGCGCCATGGAGACGCCGGAGACAGCGGCCACGGCACCCGCACTGCCGTACGAGCCGGTGGTGTGCTGCACCAGGAGCACGATGCCGATGGTCAGCATCGCGAAGGGCTGCCGGGCTGCGAAGCCCGGGAGGAGGAAGGTCCACGCACCCGGGGTGCGCAGCAACTGCCCGTAACCGGGGCGGTCGGAGACCGTGGACGCCACGGTCCATGCCTTTCTGCCGCCTGGTGGCCGTGCCCCCGGGGCGGCCCGCACCAGGGTGCGGGAGCGTGCGGGAGCTGCCGAGAGCTGTCCTCTTCGCGCGGAACTGCGGTAGATGCCGGGCGCTCGCTCCAGAGGCGAAGGCGCCACGACCGCCATACGGTCGCGCCAGCTCTGCATCAGGCAGAGTTGGTCGATCAGATTCGAATCGTGTGGATCATGAGATCCGGTCCTTCATCTTACAGGTCCCTGTCTTCAGGCACCTGCGATCGTGCGCAGGTGCCCCTCCGTGCCACCTCGGCACCCCGCCGCCTCCGGTCAGTGGTGGGCGTGCGTGCCGCCGGTCCTGTCTCCCGGGCGGTCGTCGCCGCCCCTGCCGAGCTTCCTGGCCAGCTTCGCCAGGTGCGGGCCGGCCGGGCCGTTGTCCTGCCGGCCCGCACCGCCGGTGCCCAGCCATCCGGCCAGCTTGCCGCCCTCGCCGACCGCGCGCAGCCGTGCCTCCGTGGCGTCGCGGACCGGGTCGGTGGCGACGACCAGCAGCTCGTCCCCGCGGCGCAGCACGGTCGAGGGCGCGGGGACGAAGCTCTTGCCGTCCCGCACGACGAGGGTGACCGCGGCACCGGCGGGCAGTCGGAGTTCGGCCACCTCCACGCCGTGCATCTTGGACCTGCCGGGTACCTCGACGGACAGCAGATGGCCGCGCAGCCGTTCGAGCGGCGCCGACTCGATGCCGAGGTCCGCGGTCTCGGACGGGTCGTCGGAGATCTTGAGGGCCTTCGCGAGCCAGGGAAGCGTCGGCCCCTGGAGCAGCGTGTAGACGATGACGAGCACGAAGACGATGTTGAAGACGCGGGTGCTGCCCTCGATCCCGGACACCATCGGGATGGTCGCCAGGATGATGGGGACGGCGCCGCGCAGCCCGGCCCAGGACATCAGGGCCTTCTCCCGTCCGGGAAGACGGAACGGCGCGAGGCTGATGAAGACCGACAACGGCCTCGCCACGGCCGTGAGGACCAGTCCCACGACCACGGCCGGCCAGAAGTCGTCGACGAGGTCGTGCGGGGTGACCAGCAGTCCGAGCAGGACGAACATGCCGATCTGCGCCAGCCAGCCGAGCCCGTCGGCGAAGCCCCGGGTCGCCGGCCAGTGCGGCAGCTTGGAGTTGCCGAGGACCATCGCGGCCAGGTAGACGGCCAGGAAGCCACTGCCGTGTGCCATGGCGCCCGCCGCGTAGGCGGAGACCGCGATCGCCATCACGGCGATCGGGTAGAGCCCGGACGCGGGCAGTGCCACGTGGCGGATCCCGAAGGCGCCGAGCCAGCCCACCGCGAGCCCGATCGCCGCGCCGATGGCCAGCTCCAGTGCTATCTCGCCGACGAGTACGTACCAGTGCTCCACGGGGCCGACGGCGGAGAACGCCACCACCAGGATGACCACGGGGGCGTCGTTGAAGCCGGATTCGGCCTCCAGGACGCCGGTGATCCGGGAGGGGAGGGGGACCTTGCGCAGGACGGAGAAGACCGCCGCGGCGTCGGTGGAGGAGACGACGGCACCGATGATGAGGGCCTGCCGCCAGTCCAGGCCGACGAGGTAGTGCGCCGCGCTCGCGGTGACGCCCACGCTGATGCCCACACCGACGGTCGACAGGACGGCCGCCGCCGGCAGGGCGGGTTTCACTTCTTTCCACTTCGTGCCCAGGCCGCCCTCGGCCAGGATGACGACCAGTGCGGCGTAGCCGATCACCTGGGTCAGCTCGGCGTTGTCGAACTTGACGTCGAAGATGCCGTCCTGCCCCATGGCGATCCCGATGCCGAGGTACAGGAGCAGGCTGGGGAGCCCGCTGCGGGACGAAATGCGTACGGCCGCCACGGCGACCAGCAGGACGAGTGAGCAGACGAGCAGAAGTTCGTTGAGCGCGTGGACAGTCAGGGTCCGTTCCTTCCCTGCGTAGGAGCATCCGGCGGACGGGGGCCGAATGCTCCGAGCCTTCCGGATCGGCCTCCGGCGGCCAGTACTTCGTTACCTTACCTAATCTTTAACGCTTTCTTGACGCCTTCGAGTGTCCGTGCGAACCGGTGCGCAAATGGATGCATCCCCATACCGCGTCCGAGTGGCTTCGGCGGGGCGCCTATGGTTGCTCCTGCACTCCCAGGACCACCCTGCCCCTCGAAGGACAGCGATGCCCGCCAACACAACCGCCTCTTCCGGGTCTTCCGATGCGAAGAAGACCGGCAGGAAGAAGGGGCGACGCGCCCGCCTGTTCGTGATCGTCCTGGTGCTGGCGCTTGTCGCGGGTGTCGGATACGGCGCGTACTGGTCCGTCTCCACGGTCCGGGCCTCGTACCCGCAGACCACAGGTTCCATAGATCTCAAGGGCCTTTCGGGCGACGTCGACGTCAAGCGCGACGACTACGGAATCCCGCAGATCTACGCCGACACCGACAGCGACCTCTTCCGCGCCCAGGGCTTCGTACAGGCCCAGGACCGCTTCTGGGAGATGGACGTACGCCGCCACATGACGTCCGGACGGCTCTCCGAGATGTTCGGGGTCGGCCAGGTCGAGACCGACTCCTTCCTGCGCACGCTCGGCTGGCGCAAGGTCGCCCAGCAGGAGTACGACACCGTCCTGGACGAGGACACCAAGAAGAACCTCCAGGCGTACGCGGAGGGGGTGAACGCGTATCTGGACGGCAAGGACGGCAAGGACATCTCCGTCGAGTACGCGGCGCTCGGCCTGACCAACGACTACGAGCCCGCCGAGTGGACCCCGGTCGACTCGGTCGCCTGGCTGAAGGCGATGGCCTGGGACCTGCGCGGCAACATGCAGGACGAGATCGACCGCTCGCTGATGACCAGCAGGCTCAGCACGAAGCAGATCGAGGATCTCTACCCGGACTACCCGTTCGGGAAGAACAAGCCGATCGTCGAGCAGGGCGGCGTCTCCCCGGTCACCGGCAAGTACGACCCGGAGGCCGAGCCGTCGGACTCCATCGGCTCGCAGACCGTCGAGGGTGCGACCGAGGGCCTGAACACCCAGCTCTCCGCGCTCTCCGACACCCTGGACGAGATCCCGGCGCTGCTCGGCCCCAACGGCAACGGCATCGGATCCAACTCCTGGGTCGTCTCCGGCGAGTACACGACGACCGGGAAACCGCTGCTCGCCAACGACCCGCACCTGGCGCCGCAGCTGCCCTCGCTCTGGTACCAGATGGGTCTGCACTGCCGTCAGCTCTCGGAGTCGTGCCAGTACGACACGGCCGGCTACACGTTCTCCGGGATGCCCGGTGTGATCATCGGCCACAACCAGGACATCGCCTGGGGCTTCACGAATCTCGGAGCCGACGTCACCGACCTCTTCCTGGAGAAGGTCTCCGTCGACGGCTACCAGTTCGGGGGCAGGACCGAACCCTTCATCACCCGCGAGGAGACCATCGAGGTCGCGGGTGGCCGGAGCAGGAAGATCACCGTCCGCGAGACCAACAACGGTCCGCTGGTGTCCGACCGCAGCGGCGAGCTCGCGAAGGTCGGCAAGAAGGCGCCCGTCACCACCAACGCGCCCGACCGCGGCGACGGCTACGGGGTCTCCCTGAAGTGGACGGCGCTGGACCCCGGCAAGTCCATGGACGCGGTGTTCGAGCTCAACCGTGCGAAGGACTTCACGAGTTTCCGCAAGGCCGCCTCGCACTTCGAGGTGCCGTCGCAGAACCTCATCTACGCGGACACCAAGGGCAACATCGGCTACCAGGCGCCCGGCAAGATCCCGGTCCGTCTCAAGGGCGACGGTACGACGCCGAGTCCGGGCTGGTCCGCCGAGTACGGGTGGGAGAAGAACCCCATCCCGTTCGACGAACTGCCGTACGAGTACAACCCGGACCGCGGCTACATCGTCACCGCCAACCAGGCCGTCATCGGCGACGGCTACGAGCACATGCTCACCCAGGACTGGGGCTACGGCGCCCGCAGCCAGCGGATCAACGACCTGATCCAGAAGAAGATCGACGGCGGCGAGAAGATCTCGACCGACGACATGCAGACGATGCAGATGGACAACCAGAGCGCGATCGCCGCGAAGCTGGTGCCGGAACTCAAGAAGATCAGCATCTCCGACAAGCACGTCCGTGAGGCGCAGAAGCTGCTGGAGGGCTGGGACTACACCCAGGAGTCCGACTCGGCGGCCGCCGCCTACTTCAACGGCGTCTGGCGCAACATCCTCATACTGGCCTTCGGCGACAAGCTCCCCAAGGAGATGCGGGCCAAGGGCGACTGCATCTACGTGGAGCCGGTCACCAGCACCGGGCCCGTGGACGAACAGGACAAGCTCGTACGCGAATGCGGCCAGCGTGCCCCGGACGCGGCACAGCCGGACGGCGGCGACCGCTGGTACGAGGTCGTCGACAGCATCCTGGACGACCAGGACAACGAGTGGTGGAAGGTCCCGGCCAAGGGACGCGAAGACGCCATCGACAACCGTGACGAGCTCTTCGCCCGCGCCATGGAGGACGCGCGCTGGGAGCTGACGGCCAAGCTCGGCAAGGACATGAGCACCTGGACCTGGGGCCGGCTGCACCAGCTGACCCTGCGCAACCAGACGCTCGGCACCGAGGGGCCCGACCTGCTGCAGCGCGCCCTCAACCGGGGTCCGTGGGACCTCGGCGGCGGCGAGGCGGCGGTCAACGCCACCGGCTGGAACGCGGCGGGCGGCTACGGGGTCATCTGGGTTCCGTCGATGCGGATGGTCGTCAACGTGGGCGACTGGGACAAGTCCCGCTGGATCAACCTCACCGGAGCCTCCGGGCACGCGTTCAGCGCGCACTACACCGATCAGACCGACAAGTGGGTCGAGGGCGAACTGCTCGACTGGTCCTTCGGGCAGGACGCGGTGGAGCAGTCCACGGTCGACTCCCTGACGCTCAGGAAACCCTAGGCATCGTCCCTGGGCGGAAGCGCCGTGCTCCGGCAGGCGTGACCACGGCATCCACGGGGTGGTCGTGCGGTTCTTCGGGAACCCGCGCGACCACCTCGTCGTCGTACAGCAGGACCACCAGGGCGGGGTGCGCCCCGGCGGAGGCGAGGCGGGCCAGTACCCGGTCGTAGCTGCCACCGCCCCGCCCCAGCCGCATTCCGCGCCCGTCCACGGCGAGCCCCGGCAGCAGGACCGCGTCCGCGTCGAGGACCGCCTGCGGCCCGAGGCGCGCGCCGTCCGGCTCCAGCAGGCCGCGTTCGGCGGGCACGAGATGCTCCACCCCCTCGAACAAAGCCCAGTCCAGGTCGTTGTCCGCCATGAGCACCGGCAGCAGCACTCGTACGCCCCGCGCGCGAAGGGTGTCCAGGAGCACATGGGTTCCCGGTTCGCGCCCTACGGACACGTAGGCCGCCACGGTCCGGGCGCGGGCGAGCTCGGGAACGTCCGAGGCGGCCGCGGACAGAACCGCTGCGGTCCTCCTGACGTCCTCCGAGGTGAGGAGGCGTCGAGCGGCCAGAAGGTCTCGACGCAGTGTCGCTTTTTCGGACATGTCATGGTTCAACGGGTGCTCACATAGTTCTTTTATGTGGATGTATGAGAACGAAGTTAACCGGACGCTCATCTTCCGCCCATTAGCACCGGTTAGAGTTCAGCTCATGACTCAGTCGCGCCCCAGGATCAGCAAAGCTGTCATCCCAGCTGCAGGTCTTGGCACCCGGTTCCTGCCGGCCACCAAGGCCACTCCCAAAGAGATGCTGCCTGTCGTCGACAAGCCCGCCATCCAGTATGTCGTCGAGGAAGCCGTGGGAGCCGGTCTCTCCGACGTACTGATGATCACCGGCCGGAACAAGCGTCCCCTGGAGGACCACTTCGACCGGAACTACGAGCTCGAGTCCGCGCTGACCCGCAAGGGAGACGCCGAACGCCTCCTGAGGGTCCAGGAGTCCAGTGACCTGGCCACCATGCACTACGTACGCCAGGGCGACCCGCGCGGCCTCGGCCACGCCGTCCTCTGCGCCGCGCCGCACGTCGGTGACCAGCCGTTCGCCGTCCTTCTCGGCGACGACCTCATCGACCCGCGCGACCCCCTCCTCGCCAGGATGGTCGAGATCCAGGAGCGCGAGGGCGGCAGTGTCGTCGCGCTGATGGAGGTCGACCCCGCGCAGATCCACATGTACGGCTGCGCGGCCACCGAGCCCACCGGCGACGGCGACGTCGTCCGGGTCACCGGCCTGGTGGAGAAGCCCGACCGGGCCGACGCCCCCAGCAACCTCGCCATCATCGGCCGTTATGTGCTGGACCCCGCGATCTTCGACATACTGCGCCACACCGAGCCGGGCCGCGGCGGCGAGATCCAGCTCACCGACGCGCTCCAGCTGCTGGCCGAGGACGAGAAGATCGGCGGCCCGGTGCACGGCGTCGTCTTCAAGGGCCGCCGCTATGACACCGGTGACCGCGGCGACTATCTGCGTGCCATTGTCAGACTCGCGTGCGAACGTGAAGACCTGGGCCCGGACTTCCGGACCTGGCTGCGCAGTTACGTCACCGAGGAGTTGTAACAGCTTGAGCAGCACGATCTGGTCGGTGGACGAGCACCTGGACGACATCCTGGCCGCGGTGAGGCCGCTCGAGCCCATCGAGCTGCAACTGCCCGAGGCCCATGGCTGTGTTCTGGTCGAGGACGTCGTGGTGGAGGTCGCGCTGCCGCCCTTCGACAACAGCTCGATGGACGGATACGCCGTCCGGATCTCCGATGTCGAGGGCGCGAGCGAGGAGTTCCCCGCCGTCCTCACCGTCATCGGCGACGTCGCGGCGGGCGACACCGGCCTGGCCGACGGCCGTTCCGTCGGCCCGGGCGAAGCGGCCCGCATCATGACCGGTGCTCCGCTGCCCGCGGGTGCCGAGGCGGTCGTCCCGGTCGAGTGGACCGACGGCGGCACGGGCGGCGGCCCGGCCGACACCATGCGGGCCCACAGCGACGCTCCGGAGGGGGCGAGCGGTGAGGTCCGCGTCCACCGCCCCGTCAAGGCCCGCGCCCATGTCCGGGCCAAGGGGAGTGACGTACGGCCCGGTGACGTGGCCCTGCGCGCGGGTTCGGTCGTCGGTCCGCCGCAGATCGGGCTGCTCGCCGCGATCGGCCGCTCGACGGTGAAGGTGCGCCCCCGCCCGCGCGTCGTGGTGCTCTCCACCGGCAGCGAGCTCGTGCAGCCGGGCGAGGAGCTGACCGGCGGCCGGATCTACGACTCCAACAGCTTCGCGCTGACGGCCGCCGCCCGGGACGCGGGAGCCATCGCCTACCGCGTCCCCGCGGTCGCCGACGACGCGGAGACGCTGCGGGCCACGATCGAGGACCAGCTGATCCGCGCCGACATCGTCGTCACCACGGGCGGCGTGAGCGTCGGCGCGTACGACGTGGTCAAGGAGGCCCTGTCCTCGGTCTCGTCCGCGTCCTTGGCCGGTGGGGAGGACGAGCCCGGCGGCGGCGTCGACTTCCGCAAGCTCGCCATGCAGCCGGGCAAGCCGCAGGGCTTCGGTTCGATCGGCCCCGACCACACTCCGCTGCTGGCGCTGCCCGGCAACCCGGTCTCCTCGTACGTCTCCTTCGAGCTGTTCGTCCGGCCGGCGATCCTCACCCTGATGGGCATCGAGGACGTGCACCGCCCGAAGGTGCGGGCCACCCTCAGCGCCGACGGGCCGCTCACCTCGCCGCCCGGCAAGCGCCAGTTCCTGCGCGGGACCTACGACGCGGAGGCGGGCACCGTGACTCCCGTCGGGGGGCCCGGATCGCATCTGATCGCCGCCCTCGCCCAGGCGGACGCGCTGATCGTGCTGCCCGAGGACGTCACCTCGGCCGAGCCCGGCGCGGATGCCGAGGTGATCCTCCTCCGCTGACTTCGGCGCGGTGGCGGTACGGTGTCTGGCGCTGTGCCTTACCGGGGGAAGCCCCCCGGGCCCCTCGGTCCGTGCCTCGGCGCGGGACGGGCGGGCAACCGGCGCCCTACCGCTAGGCGGAGTGAGTTGAGTACGCAGAACAGGCTGACGCACATCGACGAGGCGGGTGCCGCCCGCATGGTCGACGTGTCGGAGAAGGACGTCACGGCACGTGTCGCCCGGGCCAGCGGCCGGGTCCTCGTGTCACCGCGTGTCGTCGAACTCCTCAGAGGCGAGGGTGTCCCCAAGGGCGACGCGCTCGCCACCGCGCGCATCGCCGGGATCATGGGCGCCAAGCGCACCCCCGACCTGATCCCGCTGTGCCACCCGCTCGCCGTCTCCGGAGTGAAGGTCGACCTGAGCGTCGCCGACGACGCGGTGGAGATCCTTGCGACGGTGAAGACCACGGACCGAACGGGTGTCGAGATGGAGGCCCTGACCGCCGTGTCGGTCGCCGCGCTCACGGTGATCGACATGATCAAGGCGGTCGACAAGAGCGCGGTGATCACGGACGTCCGGGTCGAGGCCAAGTCGGGCGGCAAGTCCGGCGACTACCGGCGCCCCGCACCGGAGGGGGCGGACGCATGAACGCCCCCGGCAGTCCCCCCGCCACCGGCGGCTACCGCGCCCTCGTCGTGACAGCCTCCAACCGGGCTTCCGCCGGTGTGTACGCCGACAAGGGCGGCCCTCTCATCGCCGAGGCCCTCACCGGGCTCGGCTTCGCAGTCGACGGCCCGCAGATCGTGCCCGACGGTGATCCCGTGGAGGCGGCCCTCCGGGCCGGAGCCGCCGCGGGCTACGACGTGATCGTCACCACCGGTGGTACGGGCATCTCGCCCACCGACCGCACGCCCGAGGCCACCCGGCGCGTGCTGGACCGTGAGATCCCGGGCATCGCCGAGGCGATCCGTGCGGAGGGCCGCGACAAGGTGCCCACCGCCGCGCTCTCCCGCGGCCTCGCCGGCATCGCGGACCGCACCCTCGTAGTGAACCTGCCTGGCTCGACCGGTGGAGTACGCGACGGACTCGCGGTCCTGGGCAGGCTTCTGGTGCACGCCGTCGACCAGTTGCGCGGCGGCGACCACCCCCGACCGGGGAGTCCGAGCTGAACGTCCGGACCTGGCCGGTGATCCTGACCGACGGCACCGTCACCCTCCGCCCGATAAAGATGCGCGACCAGAGCATGTGGCGCGAGGTCAACCGGCGTAACCGTGACTGGCTTCGTCCCTGGGAGGCAACCGTCCCGCCGCCCGCCCCCGGCGGCCCGGTGGCCCGGCGCCCCACCTACCGTCAGATGATCCGCCACCTGCGGGCCGAGGCGAACGCGGGCCGGATGCTGCCCTTCGCCATCGAGTACGAGGGGCGTCTCGTCGGGCAGTTGACGGTGGCCGGCATCACCTGGGGCTCGATGTGCTCGGGCCACGTCGGCTACTGGGTCGACCGGAGCGTGGCCGGCCGCGGCGTCATGCCGACGGCGGTGGCGCTCGCTGTCGACCACTGTTTCCGCAACGTCGGACTGCACCGGATCGAGGTGTGCATTCGGCCCGAGAACGGGCCCAGCCGAAGGGTCGTGGAGAAACTCGGATTCCGCGCGGAAGGGCTGCGTCCACGCTATCTGCACATCGACGGTGCGTGGCGGGACCACCTGATCTTCGCGCTCACCGCGGAGGAAGTGCCCGAAGGGCTGCTACAGCGTTGGCGCAGGGTGCGGCCGCGTACACCGGGGACACCGCGCACGCCCGGGGAAATAAAATAAGTGTTCGAATTAGATCGGTCTCTGAACGTAATCAGCCTCACTTTCGTCAACCTCTGACCCGAGCAATCGCAAAAAAAGTCCGTCATATGAGCCTGATCGTGCGACACACCGGGCCAATTGGCGGATGCTGCCGTGCAATCCCCTCTACGGTGTGATCGTGAGCAGCAGCGGCCTCATCTACGCAGTCATCGTCGGGGCCTGGGCCGCCTACTTGGTGCCGATGTGGCTCCGCAGGCAGGACGAGCTCAATGAAGCCCGTCCGACGGAACGCTTCAGCACCGCCATCCGGCTGCTGTCCGGACGGGCGGCCATGGAGCGCCGTTACGCCAGGGAGCTGCGGGAGCGGGATGCCGAGGAGGCGCCTGGCGGCGACGTGGACCCGGATGTCGAGACGGACCGGTTGGAGTCCGTCGACGTCCGGGCCTTCTCCGCGCCCCCGGCACATACCGAAGCGCGGTTGCACGACCCGGCGCACGCCCGGCCGGACGAGGAGCGCCCGCCCGACCGGCCCTCCCGCCCCGCACCGGCCCGGCGCCCGCGCCCTTCCGGATCGGAGTCCGAGCGGGAGCGACGGCAGCGGTCCCAGGTCCTCGCGCGCCGTCGTCGTACCACCACGGTCCTCTTCATGGCGTTCACGCTCGGCGCGGTCGTCGCGGCGGTGGGCGGCCTCCGCTTCCTGTGGGCGCCGGCCGTTCCCGCCCTGCTGCTGAGCACGTACATCGTGCATCTGCGGGGCCAGGAGCGCCGACGGTTCGTCTTCACCATGGACCGGCGACGCGCCGAGGTGGCCGCGCAGCGGCTGCGCGAGAACCGTCCCCGCAGGCACCAGCCCGCGTCCTCGGCTCCCGCCGAGCCGGACGAGGAGCCCGGAGGGGCACCCGCGCCCGCCCCCACGGTCTCCCCTCAGGAAGCGGGCCGCCGCGCTCTCGTCGAGCAGACGGACCACGCGGAGTGGGTCGACCAGCAGCGCGAACGCGGACCGGCCCAGGGCGACAGCTGGGAGCCCGTGCCGGTCCCGCTGCCGACGTACGTCACCGCCCCCGTCGCCCCGCGCGCGTCGGGCGGGGTAGAGGTCGGCGATCCGGAGACCTGGAGCGCGGCCCGCTCCAGGCCGGCCGAGCCCACCCGGACGGGCGCCTCGGACGCCCCCGTGCCGGAGGCCGACGCACCCCCGCGCCGGAGGCCCGGCCAGCCCCGCCGCACCCGCGACCGGGGCCGGACCCCCCTCTTCGACCAGTACGACGACGAGGACCGGCCGCGCGCGGCCAACGAGTGAGCCGACGGTGAACCCGACTCGGTGACCTGCCGGGATACGGATTTCCGAGCACCCTGTTGAGGGTGCTAGAGTTTCACTCGTTGCAAGGGCCTGTGGCGCAGTCTGGTAGCGCACCTCGTTCGCATCGAGGGGGTCTGGGGTTCAAATCCCCACAGGTCCACCGCACACACGAGATCCCGGTCAGACGGTCACCGTCTGACCGGGATCTCGTCGTTTCAGCTCCTGCGTGTGTGAGGCTCAGGCCGAGGACCAGGGAGTGCGGTGGCAGGCCCTGCTGAAGGCCGACGCCACGTTTGCGGGCTCGGCCGTCATTCTCCGGCCTACCTCGCGCTGGCCCGACTCGGCAGGACCGAGCCCCGCCTCGCCCTCTCCGCAGCGGACTGCCAGACACTGGAAGCGCTGGCCGCCGAGTGGTTCGCGCGCGGTGTGGACGCCGCCTACCTCACCCACGCCCTCACCGCCGGCCCTCCCGCCCGGGTCGACTCCCCGGTCGGCCTCGTACGCCGCCGCCTCAACGACAAACTCCCGCCCCACCTGCCCACGGCCCCGGCCGCGCACGGTATCCCGGGCCGCCGTCTGCTGGTGGAGTGCACCGAATGTGGTGCCCCCGGTCCCTCCGAAGCCATCCTCGACGGCTTCTGCCGCCCCTGCCGCCAAGCACCGCGAGAGGCAACCGCAGCCGGACCGGCCATCGAGCGCGACATCCAGGTCCACATGAAAGCTCTCCGCGACGGACTCAGGCTGCCCTGACGCTCCGGGCCTCAGGCGTCCGTCGGCTGCGCCGTGAACACGAAGTGCCCGTGTACGTCCCGCACCTGCCGCATGCCGACCAGCTCCATCCGCGCGGCCCGCAGGAGCCGTATGAGCGAGGGGGTCTGCGGGCCGTAGACGGTGGCGACCAGAGCACCGCCGACGCGCAGGATCCGCGGCAGCTCCGCGAGCAGCGGCACGGGGACGGAGAAGTGGAACACGAACGAGGCGAGGACGACGCCGATGGTCCGGCCGGCGAAGGGGAGGGGCCCGTCGCCCGATATCTGGACGACCGGCGTGCCGCTGTCGTGCCGCCTCAGGGACGCCGCGCTCATGTCGCATCCGTAGATGCGGCTGTCCGCGAAGACCGAACGGTAGACGGGGACAGCCCGTCCGTCACCGGTGCCGAGGATCGTCCCCCGGGGTGCCGGTGCGGGCGGCGCCCGTGACAGTCAGGTCCGAGACGACCTTCGCGGTTCCCGTACTGAGAGGGCCTGCCCCACTGCTGGATGTTCTTGCTGAACTCCACGAACTCAGCCCAGGCAGTCGGCCTGACAAGCACGGTTCAGGATGGAGTCAGCTCATTGTGTCCGTCTCCACCGGCGTGGGTCGTCTTCCAGCTGCGCCCGTTCCCAACCGCCGTGCTCGGCGGCGGCCTCGTAGGTGGTATGCAGGAACTCCGTCAGCGCGCGGTCGGGTTCGGGGGCGGTGCGCACGGTCTCGTACGGCAGCAGGAACTGGCCGTTCTCCGTGCTGTAGTAGGCGCCCTTCGGTCCCACTGGATGGTCTGCGAAGCCTTCTGGTTCAGGGTAGGCGTAGGAGTAGAACGCGCCTTCCTCCCCGCCTCCCGGCCAGAAGCCGCAGCTGGACAGTTCGCGGGAGTAGCCCTCGACCATCACCCAGTCGCCGCAGTTCGGGGCGCCGCCTGGATGCGGGGGAGCGGAGCGGCCGGAGAAGCGGGTGCAGGCGAGGTCCATCGCGCCCCAGAAGAAGTGCACCGGGCTGGCCTTGCCCGTGAAGTGCGCCCGGAACTGGCCCATGACCCGGTCCGCCTGCAGCAGCTGCCGCCAGAACAGGTGCGCCGCCTCTGCGTCGTAGGCGGCGTGCTGCTCGTCTTCCGCGAACGGGATCGAGGGGTCCACTTCGTTCGGACGCCTCTGGAAGACCGCGCCGATGCCGAGCGCATCGAGCGCCTCCATGGTCTCGGCGTAGAAGGCGGCCACCGACTTGGGCGCCAGGGCCACACTGCGGTCGCCGCCTTCGCTGCTGCGGATCCGCAGCTGATGGTCGACGAAGTCGAACTCCGCGTCGAACATGCCGCTGCGGTAGGGGACCGGCCCGGTGGCCAGCCCTCTGGGGGTGACGTGCAGAGTGACCTGCCACCAGTGGTTGAGCAGGGGCGCGTGAGCCAGCCGGAGCTTGCCCACGATCTGTGTCCACATATGCAGTGTGTCCCGCGTCGCGGTCCAGTCGGCGACCTGCAGCGATGGCCATGCGGCACGCCCCGACGCCGCTGGGCGGGTTGGGGAGTGGTGAGTACTCACGGCGTCTTCCTCCAGAGGGGGCTATCGGTGCTCGGGGTTGCCGAAGTCGGGACGGCAGCCCGCGTCCCACTCGCTGCGCCGGTTGCCGTACGACGGGATGCCGCCGGCTGTACGCAGCATCGCTGCCAGGTGCAGCATGTTGTAGGTCATGAAAGTGGTGTTGCGGTTGGTGAAGTCGTTGTCGGGTCCGCTCGAACCGGGGTCGAGATAGGACGGGCCGGGGCCGGCCTCGCCGATCCACCCGGCGTCGGCCTGCGGCGGAATCGTGTAGCCGAGGTGCTGGAGGCTGTACAGCACGTTCATGGCGCAGTGCTTAACACCGTCCTCGTTTCCGGTGATCAGGCAACCGCCGACCCGTCCGTAGTACGCGTACTGCCCCGCATCGTTCAGCAGGCTGGAACAGCCGTACAACCGCTCGATCAACCGCTTCATCACCGAGCTGTTGTCGCCGAGCCAGATCGGCCCGCACAGCACCAGGATGTCCGCGTCGAGCACCCGCTCGTACAACTGAGGCCAGTCGTCACGTTCCCAGCCGTGTTCGGTCATGTCCGGCCACACTCCGGTGGCGATGTCGTGGTCGACGGCCCGTACGGTCTCGACGTCCACTCCGTGACGTCGCATGATGCCGACACTGCGGTCGATCAGCCCGCCCGTGTTGCTGATCTCCGGCGACCGTTTGAGCGTGGTGTTGAAGAACAGCGCCCGCAGCCCGTCGAACGACGGCGTCGCGCCGTTCTTCTCCACGGCCTGGTCCATTGGCGTTCCTTCCGGTGTCGAGCGCGGCCTCCATGAGTCGGACCGCTGGTGGGTACCCCCGTGGGGGCCGGACACTGAGGGGTGATGGTTGCTTCCTACTTCCTCCACGGAGGCGCAACGCCAATCCTGTGGCCGTCCGCGCGCGCCCGCCACAGCAGCCGCACAGCGGCCGGGAGGCGTGCAGGACTCACTGTCCGTTCGACGTCCGGGATGGGCCTGCCCTCGCGGGGGATGGGCGTGAACGCCGCCCGGCTGACCGCCTCCGCCCTCGCCGCCGGCCTCCGTTGCTTGTTCAACTCCTCGCGCTGGACGGCGAGAACGCCAAGGCAAACCCCGAGAAGCCGTCCTCGCCCTGCCCCTACCTGACCAGCGCGCCCTGCCCCGCCGAGCATCGAGAGTAAAACCCGCAGCCCCGGGCCCGTGGGCCCCGGCTTTGTCCGTCACGACAGGCGCTGCGTACCCCTGACCAGCCCCCGCCCTCGGACAGGGAATGCCTACATCACGGGCACGGGCACAGGACCAACCGGCAGTCGCGATGAGACCAAGAGGCTTCCTAGCAGGGAGTGCACCCCAATGGCTCCAATCTCGGTCCTCTGTTGAGCATGTCGCCATCACTGCCATTAGCGTTTCCGCATGACGGATGGCCCGTATGAATGGATACGGACGCATATGGCACGACCGGAGTCCGTTCTCGCCCACGGTCCCCAGATCTGCTCGGGTGCCTTGCCTTCTGTGGACCGACCCGAGGCTGGGCGGCCCTGACTCTGTTCATTCCCACCAACACGGAGGCGACCATGGGCTTCGCTGGCCGGCCCTTCATATTCCTCGCTGTTGCGGTTCTCGGCGGCTCTGCCGGGCTCGCAACCCTCGGATCCGCGTCGGCAGACGTGGTCCCGCAGAAGGCGGCCGCGACTGCGGAAGCCCACCCTGCCGACGGCTCCTCGGAGAAGAGCCGCACCATCCGCGTGGAGGCCCGGCTGCAGGCCGGCGAAGAGCTGGATCTGGGGGCAACGGGCCGCAGCGTCGGCGACCAGTTCGTCTTCAGCGGGAATCTGGCGTCGACCGGGGGGCCAGCAGAACGCTCCGTCGGACGCTTCGGCGGGTTCTGTGTCATCACCGACCTCGAACGCAACGCGGGACAGTGCTCGTCAACCGCGGTGCTGCCGGGCGGGCAGATCACCGTCCAGGGCGAGCAAGCCGGAATCCCTGTACCGAAAACGGTCGTCAACGCGATAACCGGAGGCACCGGAGAGTTCCGTAAGGCGCGTGGGCAGGTGACCCAGCGGGTGTTGACGCCGGCGACCTGGCAACTCACCTTCGAGGTCTCCGACATGCAGCCTCATCGGGCCCGGGACGGTCGCATTCCGTCCGAGGCGCCGACGCCTCCGTCCTTCCCCGGCAAGTAGCTGCGTCAGGCGGTATGGATACCGCCCGGGATTGCAGTGGCGAGCGCAGCGGTTCCCGCCGCGCCAGGTATCGGGCAGACCCCGTCACAGGACCGTCCTGGACATCGACGCGCTCAGCGACCCGACCCGCACCGATCACCGCACATGGAGCCGTCGTGATCAAGAACTTCCGCACATTCATGAGCTGGGGCGTCACCCTGGCCACTGCCACGGCCGTCACCGTCACGGTCGGCGCAACCGCCGGTGGCCCGCCGAACCCGCCGCCGACCGACCCGCAGACCCGCCCGACGGCCGGTGAGGGGAAGGAACCGCAGACTCCGCCTCAGGCGACAGAGCGCCGACGGATCGCCACATCGGTCCTGGACAGGGACTTCAAGTACACGCTCACCGCTCTGAGGTCGCAGACCGATCCGCTCGCGGCATCCGTGCGCCTCCAGGTCTTCACCTTCAAGAACGGTGCGTGGAGCGAGTCGGACCGTGCTCCGGTCGGCGAGGCGGACGCCTGGTTCTGGTTCCCGCTGACCGGCCGCCACGCGGTGTGCGAGTTCTCCACCGCCGGCACGGAGCCCGCACCGGTTGCCGTCAGCCTGCTGATCACGCCATCGATCGGATGCTCACCGACCGAGAACTACCGGATCGAGAACGGGCAGATCATCCCCGGATGACAGCGGCTGGTGGCTGTGGTGCCGACCGCTGCTCGTCACATTCTTGACCAGTGTGCCCCGCCCGCTGCCCTATGGTCTCCGCCCGTCCCAATGCAGTTCTCCCATTGCCAACTTGGCGCTTTTCCTCCGGATCGGCAGTTCGGTTCGCCCCCTGCTCCGTCGGGCGACCCTGGTGATCCGCGAGCGCCGCCAAGCCCCGGGGCTCTCGTTGACCAGGAGAGTTGGCCGCGCTGGCCGGTTACGGGAAGGGTGGCGCGGCCTCGATCTCCCGGACAGAGAGCGGGATCATCAGCCCTGGGGGACGCCGTCTGGCCGCCATCGTCCTCGCGCTCCGACTCACACCGGAGCAACTCAGGCAGGAGGCGGAGGACCGGACCAGGTCCCTCGCTCACCAGCGGGGCCTGCGACCGGTGAAGCTGCGCGACCAAGTCGCGGAGACGAAGACACCCCGGCGGAACCTTGCGGGACCGGGCCGGGGTGCTTCTGAGACCCCTCCGAAAGGAGAGACCCGCAGCATAGCTGACGGACCCGCTCACCCTCGGAGCTTCCGCTACACCTTCAGTGGGAGCTGAAGGTGTAGCGGGACGGGAACACCAGCGACGACGTGCCCGTGCTCCCGTGGTCCGGCAGCCGAGTCGGCAGTACCGGATCCGGTGCAGCGGTGCTACTTCACATCTTTGGCCAGGACGGCGACGGCGACTCTGCCCACCATTGTCGTGAGGACGTAGTTGGTCGAGCTGCTGAAAACGACACCTACGCCGGCAGGAATGGCCTTGGCCATCGCCTTCTGGGTGAAGGTGATGGACACCCGCTTGAACAACTGCTTGATCGTGATCAAAACAGGTCCTCGCAGGTACTGGTAGACCAACTTCTCGGCGATCTTCAGGACCGCAGTCTTGCCGCCCTTCGTCGCCATCTGTTCCGCCGAGCCCGCCAACGCGAGCACGAAGGCGAGGTGCTTCTTGTCCTCACTGCTCAGCTCGGTCTCGTACACCTCAACCAGGCACATGCACATGTCGATCTGGAGCTTGAGTGTCGCGGCGATATCGGTGACACCGCCGCCCAGCACTGCGACCGCGGTCCCGACCCCCGGAACCACGCTCGGGGCCGCGGTGACCGCCCCGGCGGCTGCCGAAAGTTTGGAGTACCGGCCAATGATCTTGGCGGCGATCCGACGCTTGTCCTCCAGGCTCTCGGGCTCCCGCTTGAACTTTTCCTCGAACGTCGCGCGGTAACCGCCCACGAGATTCGTGGCCGCTTCCGGTGTGATGGCGATCGTCTCGACAACCTTCTGGAGCCGAGACGGTTCGAGCTCGTCCGCAGCGTCGTTCATCAGTTCCCCCAGATCCAGCGCACCTCACGGCGAGGACGGCTCGCCCTGTGCACAGGTTTGCATGCAGAGAGTCAGTGCCCTGTGAATCCTGCCCGACCTGCGACCAACTTGTCACATGGTCAGGAAACATGAGGCCGCGGCGAGCGCAGCCTTGACGTCGTCCTCGGACAGGTGCCCCCCCGCGTCGAGAAGACTGTCCACCGCACACACGAGATCCGTCACTTCTTCACGCTGGTGATGAGCCGCTGGGTAGGGTCGGCCGGTATGCCCGACGAATCCGATGCCTCGCCCTTCCGTATCCCCGCCGAGTTCGTCCGGTTCGCCGTGGCGGTGGAGCCGGCGGAGGTCGGGTGGGGGTACGTGTCGGGGTGGCTGGGTGCGGAGGACGCCGTGCGTCTCGCCTTCCTCCGGCGGTGCGACCTGCGGGAGCGAGCAGGGGAATTCGACGCGCTCGCCGGGGCGGAGCCGTCCTCGCCGGGACTCGGTGCGCTGTGTCACCGGCTCTCGGGAGGTGACGCGGACGCCGGGCGGGTCTGGGCGTATCTGGCCTTGAGCTGGGCCTGTTCGCGCTCCGGTGAGGAACGCAGCCGACTGCTCGGTCATTTGGCGGCGAGGGGGGACGCCGACGCGGCGCGTTCGGCGCGCGACCCCGATGGCGAGGGGCTGCGTCTGCTGGCCGCCGGGCGGGGCGAGTTCCTTCTCGGCCGTGCCGCGTCGGGGGAGGGAATGAACTGGCGGAGCAGCTCGGCCCTGATGGGGACCGACCGGCCCGAAGAGGTGGACGCGGCGTTCGACCGGGCCGAAGAACTCGTCGGGGTCGCGGTGATCGGCCTGGCGTTGAACCACCCTGACGCAGTGGCCATTCTGCCGAGGGTGGCCCGGGCGCTGGAATCGGAGGGTGGCGAGCTGCGCCACCAGGGCCGTGTGGCGCTGGCCCATGTCGCCCGGCTGCACTCCACCGTGGACCGTCGCTGTCTGGAACTCCTGCGGTCGCACCCCCGGGGCAGCGAGGCCGACGACGATCTGTGGAGCTACGTTCCGCACCGGCGCCTGCCGTGGTGGCTGTGGCGTCATCATCTGGGCGAGCGGATGGTCTGGCTCCTCCGTGACAAGTGGCGTTCCTGGGACTGATTGGTACGCGACGCATGAGGAGCCGGGGTCGCACGGCCTGGAGTGATCTCGGCGACCCGCCCTTCCGGGCAGCGCTGTTGAGGTGCGAGCCGGATCGGGAGCGTGGCTCTCCGTCCGCGATCCCTCATGGAGGAGCGTCCTGTGAGAGCCGGCATGCCCAGCCCCCGCATCGACACCAGCAAGCCGCACCCGGCTCGGGTCTACGACTGGTTGCTCGGCGGGAAGGACAACTACCCGGTCGACCAGGAGGTCGCGGAGAAGCTGCCGGCCCAGGCCCGGGCCGACGCGGCGCGGAACCGGGCGTTCATGCACCGGGCCTGCGCCTGACTGGCCCGGCAGGGCGTCGACCAGTTCCTCGACATCGGTACCGGCATTCCCACCTCCCCCAATCTCCACCAGGTCGTCCAGGCCGTCGCCCCTCGGACCAGGGTCGTCCAGACCTGTACGGCATCACCCGCGCGCTGGTCGGGGCGTTGCCTGCGGGGAGCTACCTGGTTCTGTCGCACGGGACCGCCGATCAGCACCCGGAGCTCAAGCAGAAGACGGAGTCCGCGTACAAGAGGGGCGCGATCTCACTCCGCATGCGTACGCGAGCGGAGGTCGCGCCCTTCTTCGAGGGTCTGGAACTCGTCGAGCCGGGGCTGGTCACCGCGCCCGAGTGGTACCGGGAGGAGCCTGCGCCGGTGTACGAGCGGAGTGGGTTCCACGTCGGGGTGGCGCGGGTTCCCTAGGAAGGCCGCCCCAGCGGCTTGGCCATGCAGATGCTGCTGTCGTACGTGCGGTAGTGGCCGAACTTCTCGCAGACGGTGTAGCCGCTCGACGTGTACAGCGCGATGGCCTCGGGCTGCTGGTCGCCGGTCTCCAGGACCATGCGCGTGCGGCCCGCGGCGCGGGCGTCGGCCTCCAGGGCGGCGAGGATGCGGCGGGCGAGGCCCCGGCCCCGGCCCTCGGCGATCACAAACATCCGCTTGATCTCGGCGTCGCCGTCCGAGTACCCCTCGTCGTTCTGTTCCTGGCTGCGCCAGCCGCCGGTGGCCAGGGGACGGTCCTGCTCGTCGTAGGCGAGCAGGTACAGTCCGCGCGGCGGATCGAACATCGTGGCGTCGAGCGGTGTGATGTCGCCCTCGTCGCCGTAGCGCTCGGCGTATTCGAGCTGCACCAGGTCGTTGAGTTTGCGGGCGTCAGGGTGGTCGAACGGCCGGGGCTGGATATTCATGCGACTCATGGTACAGGTATGCAGATGGGTGTGTAGGTACTGTACCTGGATGCTGACTGTTACCTCTGTGAACGTCAACGGGCTCCGTGCTGCCGCCAAAAAGGGCTTCGTCGAGTGGCTGGAGCGGACCGAGGCTGATGTGATCTGCCTGCAGGAGGTCCGCGCCGAAGCGCAGCAACTCCCGGAAGAGGTGCGTGAGCCCGAGGGGTGGCACGCCGTGTACGCACCGGCTGCGGCCAAGGGGCGAGCGGGTGTCGCCGTCCTCACGCGTCGTGCGCCGGAGCGTGTGCAGATCGGGTTCGGCGGGTTCGAGGTCCCGGGGAGCGAGGAGTTCGACGCCTCCGGCCGCTACGTCGAGGTTGATCTCCCCGGGGTGACGGTCGCCAGCCTCTATCTGCCCTCCGGTGAGGTCGGCACGGAGAAGCAGGAGGAGAAGGAGCGCTTCATGGCCGCCTTCCTCCCCTACCTCCAGGGGTTGAAGGCGCGGGCTGCCGCCGAGGGCCGGGAGGTCGTCGTCTGCGGCGACTGGAACATCGCCCACCGCGAGGCCGACCTCAAGAACTGGAAGGCCAACAAGAAGAACTCCGGCTTCCTCCCCGAGGAGCGGGAGTGGCTGACCCGGGTGTTCGACGAGGCGGCGTACGTCGATGTGGTCCGTGCGCTGCATCCGGAGGAGGAGGGGCCGTACTCCTGGTGGTCCTACCGCGGCCGGGCGTTCGACAACGACACGGGTTGGCGCATCGACTACCAGGTCGCGACCCCCGGCCTCGCCGGCCGCGCCGTGAAGGCGTGGGTGGAGCGCGCCGCCACGCACGGCGAGCGGTGGAGCGACCACGCGCCGGTGACGGTCACCTACGAAGGCTGATCGTCCTCGCGCCGGTGACGGTCACCTATGCAGGCTGATCGTCCTCGCGCAGCCGCCGGTCCAGCGCCATCGACAGCTCCGCGTCCACCACCGCCTGCGCGACCGTGCGCAGTTGGTCCGGTCCGGTGGCCGCGGTGTGCGTGCGCAGGACGCGTACGAAGAGGTCGGCGAGGGCGTCGGCGTGCTCGCGGACCTCGCGGCCCGCGGTGAGTACGGCGTCGAGGGGGACCCCGGCCCGGACGAGCTCGGACGACGCCTCCAGCAGGCGGCGGCTGATGTGGACGATCTCGTCGCCGTCGATGCCGAGGTAGCCAAGCTCCATGGAGGCGGCGAGGTTCTCCGCTGTGGCCTGGTCCTGGAAGTAGTCGGCGAGCTGCTCGGGGGTGAGCCGGACCGGGGTTTCCTCGGTCGGTTCGCCCAGGCCCAGCACCTCGGCGACATCCCGGCCGCTGTCGAAGGTGGAGGCGAGGTCGGCGATGCCGTTGAGGGTGTGGCCCCGTTCCAGCAGGCCCGTGATGGTGCGCAGCCGGGCCAGGTGGTGGTCGTCGTACCAGGCGATGCGGCCCTCGCGGCGAGGCGGCTGGATCAGGCCGCGCTCCCGGTAGAAACGCAGGGTGCGCACGGTGATGCCGGCCTCCTTGGCCAGCTCCTCCATGCGGTACTCACGGTGCTCGCGTCCTTCAGCCACACCCGCACCCTATGTTGTACCGCCGGTAACTTACCCGTCCCGACCCCTACCCATCGGTACGGAGCTGCTCTACTCTCCCAACAATGCCAGTGATTGCTGGCGGAGTTGTGGCACGTACCGCGGGGAGGCGGCAGCATGGCCCAGCACGAGCACGTACGAGTGGCGGTGATCGGATCCGGATTCGGGGGCCTCGGAGCCGCGGTCCGGCTCCGCCGTGAAGGCGTCACCGACTTCCTGGTCCTCGAACGGGCGGGTTCCGTCGGCGGTACCTGGCGGGACAACAGCTACCCGGGGTGCGCCTGCGACGTACCGTCCCACCTGTACTCGTTCTCCTTCGCACCCAACCCCGACTGGCCGCGCACCTTCTCCGGGCAGCAGCACATCCGCGCCTACCTGGAGCACGTGGCCGACACCTTCGGACTGCGCCCGCACCTCAGGCTCAACCACGAAGTGACCGTCATGCGCTGGGACAACGACCAGCTGCACTGGGTGATCGAGACGGCGAACGGCTCCACGATCACCGCCGACGTGGTCGTGTCCGCCACCGGTCCGCTCTCCGACCCCAAACTGCCGGACATCCCGGGGCTCGCCGAATTCCCCGGCAAGGTCTTCCACTCGGCCCAGTGGGACCACGACTACGACCTGAGCGGCAAGCGCGTCGCCGTGATCGGCACCGGCGCCTCAGCGATCCAGATCGTCCCGGAGATCCAGCCGAAGGCCGGACGGCTGACCCTCTTCCAGCGCACGCCGCCCTGGGTGATGCCGCGCATGGACCGCGCGATCAGCGGCGCGGAGAAGTGGCTGCACCGCGCGCTGCCTTTCACGGCCACCGCGCGCCGCGGACTCCTCTGGGGCATCCGGGAGTTGCAGGTGGGCGCCTTCACCAAGCACCCGAACCAGCTCGGGCTCGTCGAGACGATAGCCAAGCGGAACATGGCGCGGGCCATCAAGGACCCCGCCCTGCGGGCCAAGCTGACCCCCTCGTACCGCATCGGCTGCAAGCGCATCCTGCTCTCCAACGCCTACTACCCGGCGCTCGCGCAGCCGAATGTGGATGTGGTCGAGTCCGGGCTGTCCGAGGTGCGGGGCTCCACCCTGGTGGGGTCGGACGGTACGGAGACCGAGGCCGACGTGATCATCCTCGGTACCGGATTCCATGTGACGGACATGCCGATCGCCACCCGGGTCGTCGGCGCCGGCGGCATCACCCTCGCCGAGTCCTGGAAGGACGAGATGCAGGCGCTGCGGGGTGCGACCGCTTCCGGATTCCCCAACTGGATGACGATCATCGGCCCCAACACCGGGCTCGGGAACTCCTCCATGATCCTCATGATCGAGTCCCAGCTGAACTACATGGCCGACTACATGCGCCAGCTGGACGTCCTCGGCGAGCGCGCCGCGCTCGACGCGCGGCCCTCCGCGGTCGCCGCCTGGAACCGGCGCGTCCAGGACCGGATGAAGCGGACCGTCTGGAACACCGGCGGCTGCACCAGCTGGTACCTCGACGCCAACGGACGCAACACCACGGTCTGGCCCGGCACGACCGCTGAATTCCGGCGGGCCGTGCGCTCGGTCGACCTGGGGGAGTACGAAATCATCCGTCCTCCCGTCACCCACTCCACGGCCCGGGCCGTGACCGAGGAGGCCGCACGATGAGCCGGCTCACGCAGCTCGCGAACACCCCGCCCGTGCCCGTGCGCGAACTGGACGTCGTCTCCGCCGACGGCTCGCGCGTCCACGTCGAACTGCACGGCCCCGAAGGCGCGCCGGCCGTGGTCCTGGCGCACGGCTGGACCTGCAACACCCGCTTCTGGGACGCCCAGGTGCGTGACCTGGCGGCAGACCACCGGGTCGTCGTCTACGACCAGCGTGGTCATGGGCGTACGCCCGAGGCGGGCGCCGCCGGATACAGCACGCGGGCGCTGGCCGACGACCTCGAAGCGGTCCTGAAGGCCACGCTCGAGCCCGGGCAGAAGGCGGTGCTGGGCGGCCATTCCATGGGCGGCATGACGCTGATGGCGGCCGGGGGCCGTGACGCCGTACGGGAGCACGGGGCGGCCGTGCTGCTGTGCAGCACCGGAAGCTCGCGCCTGACGGCCGAGTCGCTCGTGCTCCCGTTGCGGGCCGGCGCCCTCCGTACCCGGATGACCGCGGCGGTGCTCGGTGCGCGCGCACCGCTCGGGCCGGTCAACGCGGTGTCCAAGGCCATTCTCAAGTACGCCACGATGGGGCGCGGTTCCGCCCCGGAACGGGTGGACTCCTGTGCCAGGATCGTCCACGCGTGTCCCACCAAGGCACGCGTCGCCTGGGGGCAGGTGCTCGCGGAGCTCGACCTGGAGGCGCGTCTGCGTGAACTGCGTCTGCCGACCGCGGTGATCGCGGGCGCGGATGACCGGCTGACGCCGCCGGTGCACGCGAGGGCCATCGAAGCGGCGCTGCCGCACAGCCTCGGGCTCACCGAACTTGCGGGTATCGGCCACATGACGCCGGTCGAGGCACCCGAGGTGGTCACGGCGAAGCTCCGCGAGCTGGTGACCGCGTACGTCACTGTGGAAGGCGCGGGCAGCACGGCGGAAGCCGTCAGCGAGGAGGAGGTCGCATGAGCGGCAGGCGGAGTCTCGAAGGACAGGTCGTCGTCGTCACGGGCGCGGCGCGGGGCGTGGGCGAGCTCCTGGCCCGCAAGCTCTCGGCGCGCGGTGCCACGCTGGCGCTGGTCGGCCTGGAGCCGGACGAGCTGAAGAAGGTCTCGGAGCGGCTGCACTCCCCGAGTGACCACTGGTACGCGGACGTCACGGACCACGTGGCGATGAGCCGGGTCGCCGAGGAGGTCAAGGAGCGCTTCGGGAAGATCGACATCGTCGTCGCGAACGCGGGCGTCGCCAGCGGCGGTCCGCTCGTGGACTCGGATCCGGAGGCGTGGCGGCGGGTCATCGAGGTGAACCTGATAGGCGGCGCGGTGACGGCGCGGGCCTTCCTCCCGGTACTGATGGAGAGTCGCGGCTACTTCCTCCAGATAGCGTCGCTGGCCGCGATCACCCCGGCGCCGATGATGAGCGCGTACTGCGCGTCCAAGTCGGGCGTCGAGGCGTTCGCGCACTGTCTGCGCGGCGAGGTCGGCCACCGGGGTGTGAAGGTCGGGGTCGGCTACCTGTCCTGGACCGACACGGACATGGTGCGGGGCGCCGACGAGGACGACGTCATGCGGGAGTTGCGGCAGCGGCTGCCGTGGCCGACGAACCGCACCTATCCGCTGGGCCCGGCCGTCGACCGGATCGTGGCGGGGATCGAACGGCGCTCCGCGCACGTGTACGCCCAGTGGTGGCTGCGCGGGATGCAGTCGATCCGGGGGTATCTGCCGATGGTCACGGGGACGGTCGGGCAGCGCGAGATGAAGCGGTTCGGGTCTCGGCTCGACGGTGTGGGCAAGGGGCTCGTGGGGGCCGGCGGCGAGGCGGACCGCGAGGCGCGAATGCGGCGCGAATGATCGAAATGCGGTGAATGTCCGGGTGTGTAAGTCTGAGCGAGGTCCCACCGGGGCCACCCCCACGCACCCACATAGGAGTGAACAGCATGGGTATCGCAGACCAGTTCAAGGACAAGGCGCAGGAGCTTGCCGACCAGGCCAAGCAGCAGAAGGCGGGCGGCAAGCGGGACGAGGCGCGTGAGCGTTCCTCCGACCGTCCGGACCGTGCCTCGGACCAGGCCCAGGGCCGTCGGCCCGGCGCTCGGGACCGCGCGCAGGACGCGGCGGACCAGGCGCGTGAGCGTTCCGAGCGCTGACGGCCGACGCGTCTGACGTCTGCGGTTGGTTGGGGCGTACCCGGGTGCCGGGTACGCCCCTTCTCGTGCGGCGGCGGCGGTGTGCGGCGTGCGGCGTGGGGCGTGGGGCGTGCGGTGCGAGGTGCGGTGGCGGGTCCGGTGCCGGGGCTCCGCCCCGGACCCCGCTCCTCAATCGCCGGAGGGGCTTGATTTCGGCTCGGTTTTTGGCTGGGCCGGGGCGTCCCGGGGGAATGCGCGGAGGGCGTGATTTTGGCTCAGTCGTGGTGTGCCGGCGAACGCTGGAGGGCTTGATCCTGGCTTGGCCGGGGGTGCCCCATTCCGCTTCACCTCGGGGGCAGCGGTGGGCGGCGTAGGTTCGGGGCCGTTTCGTAGGTGGGGGGTGTGGACGCGGGGTGGGCGGCCAGGAGGTCCAGGGCCACCCTGACGGCGTCGTCCAGGACCGCGTGGCGGCCCTCCGCCCAGTCGAGCGGGGTGCGCAGCGCCTCCAGGTCGGGCTCCACGCCGTGGTTCTCGACGGACCAGCCGTACGTGTCGAACCAGGCCGCGTTCATCGGCACCGTGATCACCGTGCCGTCTCCCAACCGGTGCCGCCCGGTCATCCCGACCACACCGCCCCAGGTGCGCTGGCCCACCACCGGCCCCAGCTTCAGCAGCCGGAACGCGGCCGTGATCATGTCCCCGTCGGAGGAGGTGGCCTCGTCGGCGAGGGCGACGACCGGGCCCCTGGGTGCGTTGGACGCGTAGGAGACCGCCTGGGCGTTGCGGGTCAGGTCCCAGCCGAGGATCGTGCGGGTGAGCTTCTCGACGACCAGCTCGCTGATGTGGCCGCCCGCGTTGCCCCTTACGTCCACGATCAGAGCCGGGCGCGACACCTCCAGCCGCAGGTCACGGTTGAACTGTGCCCAGCCGGAGCCGCCCATGTCGGGGATGTGTAGATAGCCGCACTTGTCGTGGCTCAACTCCCGTACGACCTCACGGCGTTTGGCCACCCAGTCCTGGTAGCGCAGTGGGCGTTCGTCGACCAGCGGGACGATCGCGATGCGCCGTGACCGCCCGCCGCATTCGCCCCCGGCCGGGCGGAACGTCAGCTCCACCGTGGTGCCGCCGGCCGCCGTCAGCAGCGGGTACGGCCCCGTCACCGGGTCGACCGCGCGGCCGTCGACATGGGTGAGGACGGCCCCCTCGCGGATTCCCGTACCGGCCAGCGGGGAACGGGCCTTGGAGTCGGAGGAGTCACCGGGCAGGACGCGCTGCACCGTCCAGTCGCCGTCCCGGCAGACGAGGTTGGCGCCCAGCAGTCCGATCGCCCGCTGGTAGTGCGGGGGGCCCTCGTTGCGGCGTGCGGGCGAGACGTACGCGTGGGAGGTGCCCAGCTCGCCGAGGACCTCGCGCAGCAGATCGGCGAACTCGTCGGGTGACGCGACCCGTTCGACCAGGGGCCGGTACTGCTCCAGCACGCCGTCCCAGTCGATGCCGCACATGTCCGGCTCCCAGAAGTAGGACCGGATGATGCGCCCCGCCTCCCCGTACGCCTGGCGCCATTCGGCCGCCGGGTCGACGTCGTGCAGGATGCGGCGCAGGTCGAGGAAGACCGTCGTGTCGTTGTCGCCGGGCTCGTTGGACGGTACGGCGCGCAGTTCGCCGTCGTCCATGACGACGAGCCGGGTCGCGTCACCGCTGACCGCGAACCAGTCGAGGTGGCCGACCAGTTCGGTCTTGCGGGCCTTGGCGATGTTGAAGTGTTCCAGCGTGGGCCGGCCCGACATGTCCGAGGGGTTGGCGAAGGTCTCGCCCAGCGCGCCGGAGATCGGCCAGCGCAGCCAGACGAGGCCGCCGCCGCTGACCGGCTGGAGTGCCGAGTACTTCGACGCGGAGACCGGGAACGGGGTCACCCTGCTCTCCAGCCCCTCGAACTCCACCATGACCGTCGGCCCCTCGACCGTTCCCTCGGCGATGTCCACCGGGTCGAGGCCGCCCGCCGCGGGCCTGCCGTCCGGGAGCAGGGCGAAGGGGGAGGGGGTGGCGGAGGTGAGGGGGACCAGATACGGGCGGCAGCCCAGCGGGAAGGAGAGGTCGCCCGTGTGGACGTCGTACACCGGGTCGAATCCCCGCCAGGAGAGGAAGGCGAGATAGCGGCCGTCCCCGGTGAAGACGGGGTTCTCGTCCTCGAAGCGGCCGTTGGTGACATCCACTATCACCGGGGCGTCCGTGCCGGTGATCCTGGCCAGCTTGATCTGCCGCAGCGACCTGCCGATGCCGGGGTGCGACCAGGTCAGCCAGTGGCCGTCCGGGGAGAACGCCAGATCGCGGACCGGGCCGTTCACGGAGCGGATGAGTTCGGTGATGCCCGCACCCGTGGCACCTGTCCCCGTGGCGCCCGCCCCCGTGCTGCCAGTCACTGTGACGCCCACCCCTGCGA
>NZ_MAPV01000090.1 GCF_001700505.1 Streptomyces mutomycini | reverse complement strand
CCATGACCCCCGGCGCCGACGGCCAGTCCCCCCGGCGCAGGGGCCGCCCCTCCCGTACGGCGCGCACCGACGGCCCCGACGCCAGGACCCGCATCCTGGAGGCTGCCCGTACGGAGTTCGCCGAACGCGGCTACGACAAGACGTCGGTCCGTGGCATCGCCAGGGCGGCCGACGTCGACGCCGCACTGGTCCACCACTACTTCGGCACGAAGGACGAGGTCTTCGCCGCGGCCATCGAGGTCTCCTTCGAGCCCGCGCTCGTCGTCCCCGCGATCCTGGGCGGCTCCTCGGAGGACGTCGGGGAGCGGCTGGCCCGGTATTTCATCGGCGTATGGGAGAACCCGGCGTCCCGCGCGCCGCTGCTGGCGATCCTCCGCTCCGCACTCACGCACGAGGCTGCGGCGAAGGTGCTGCGCGGCTTCGTGCTGCGCCGGCTGCTGGAGCGGATCGCGGAGGGCCTCGACGTGCCCGACCCCACCTTCCGCGCGGAACTCGCGGCCTCGCACATGATCGGCATCGCGATCCTCCGGTACGTGATCCGGGCGGAACCCCTGGCGTCGGCGGACCCGGAGAAGATCATCGCGATGGTCGCCCCCACGCTCCAGCGCTATCTGAGCGACCGGTGACCCGCTCCCGCCCGGTCGCCCCGTGATCCGGGTCCTGCCTGTGTGATCTCTGTGCCGGTGGCTTCACAACGATGTCGCGAGTCGGTATCAGCCGCGGCTCTGGCCGAATTTCGATGGTTGGCTGTGCGGAGCGACCGAGCAGGACGTACTGATGCACCACAAGCGGGGGAGACGGCCATGACCACTCGAGATGTGCGCGGACCGGACGGGCGCGGAGCGGACGGCGCCCTGCCCCGCCGCAGGCTGCTCCGGATGGCCGGCGTGGGGCTGGGCCTCGTCCTGGCCGGGGCGGTGACGACCGCGTGCGGACCCGAGGAGGCCGACGCCTCCGGGGGCGCGGGGGGAGCGAAGCCCGGCGGGAGCGGCAAGGGCGGCGGGGACGCGTTCACCACACCGCCCGCCGGTACCGCGCCGCGTGCCCTGTGGCAGGAGGCGACCGGGGTGGGCTCCCTCGGCAGCGACGAGGTGCTCGCCGTCGTGGGGAACGTGGTGCTGGTCGCCGACGACCCCCTGACGGCACGGGACCTCGCCACCGGCAAGAAGCTGTGGTCGCTGCCGGGTGCCGCGCAGCCGGGCGCACGGCTGATCATGGGTGGGGACACGCTGTATCTGGCCAGCGGCGAGTACGACGGCGATCTCGTCGGGCTCGACCCGGCCACAGGCAAGGAGACCTGGCGCAGCCGCCTGGACGGGCGGTACTCCCAGCCCCGGCCCATCGGCGCCGACACGGAACGCGTGTACGTGATCGCGGGCATCCTGGAGAAGGACCTCAGCTCCCGGACGAACGTGATCGCCGCCATCGACATCCGTACCGGCAAGGCCGTCTGGAGCGAGAAGCGGGACACCGGGACCGAGGAGTCCGGCCTCACCTCAGCGGTGCTCGGTGACCGCCTCGTCTACACCGACCACCGCGAGAACCTGACCGTCCGCGACACCGCGACCGGACGGCAGCTGTGGTCGAAGAAGATCAGCAGGTCCAACTTCGAGAGGATCGCCGTCCACGACGGGGCGGTCTTCGTCGCGGACGGCAGGCACCTGCGCTCGTTCGCCCTGGACGACGGTGCCGAGCGCTGGGCGCTGCAGACCGAGGAGTTCGACACGTTCAACGGGCCGACCGTCCTCGACGGGGTGCTGTACGCCTCGGACAGCGCCCATGCCCTGTGGGCCGTCGATCCCGCCACCGGCAAGCGGCGGTGGCACAACCAGGACCTGCTCGAGGTGTCGGTCCCGCTCCAGTTCGCCAAGGTCGGGGACACTCTCTACGGGGCGACGGAGTTCGACGAGGACGGCGGCGTCCAGGCCTACGACGCGCGTGACGGGAAGCTCCGCTGGACCTTCAACGACGGCACGGGGGCGATCGACCCGTGGTACGTGGTCTCCGGCGGCAATCGGCTGGCCGCGCTCCACGGGCGCCGGCTGATGGCGCTTCCGGCGGTGTGACCGGGGCGCGGTGAGGGAGCGGGCGGGTCTTCCTCCCTGCCCGCCCACTGAGCATGCCGTCCCGCATTCCGGACAGCGTGTCCAGATCTTGGCACGGGAGGCGTACGCTCGGAGGCAGTCTTTTCTGTCGAAGGAGCGAGAGACGATGCCCCAGCTGAGGTCCCGCACTGTCACCCACGGCCGCAACATGGCGGGCGCCCGCGCCCTTATGCGGGCGTCCGGCGTAGCCAGTGAGGACATCGGTAAGCCGATCATCGCGGTGGCCAACTCCTTCACGGAGTTCGTGCCGGGCCACACCCACCTCGCCCCAGTCGGCCGGATCGTGTCCGAGGCGATCAAGGCGGCGGGCGCGGTGCCCCGGGAGTTCAACACCATCGCGGTGGACGACGGCATCGCCATGGGGCACAACGGCATGCTCTACAGCCTCCCCTCCCGCGACCTCATCGCGGACAGCGTCGAGTACATGGTCGAGGCGCACTGCGCGGACGCCCTGATCTGCATCTCCAACTGCGACAAGATCACCCCCGGCATGCTGATGGCCGCCATGCGCCTCAACATCCCCACGGTGTTCGTCTCCGGCGGCCCGATGGAGGCCGGCAAGGCCACCCTCGTGGACGGCACGGTCCGCAAGCTCGACCTGGTCAACGCGATCAGCGATGCGGTCGACGAGAGCATCTCCGACGAGGACATCCTCCGCATCGAGGAGAACGCCTGCCCCACCTGCGGCAGCTGCTCCGGCATGTTCACCGCCAACTCGATGAACTGCCTGACCGAGGTCCTCGGCCTCTCCCTCCCCGGCAACGGATCCGTCCTCGCCACGCACACCGCCCGCAGGGCGCTGTACGAGAACGCGGGCCGCACGGTCGTCGAGATCACCAAGCGCTACTACGAGCAGGACGACGAGACGGTCCTGCCGAGGGCCATCGGCACCCGCGCCGCGTTCGACAACGCCATGGCACTCGACATCGCCATGGGCGGCTCGACCAACACGATCCTGCACCTGCTCGCCGCAGCCGAGGAGGCCGAGCTCGACTACGACCTCGACGACATCAACGAGGTCTCGCGCCGCGTCCCCTGTCTGTCGAAGGTCGCCCCCAACGTCGCCCCCGGCGGCACGTACTACATGGAGGACGTCCACCGGGCAGGCGGCATCCCCGCCCTTCTCGGTGAGCTGCACCGCGGCGGGCTGCTCAACGAGGACGTGCACTCCGTCCACTCCGACACCCTCGCCGAGTGGCTGAAGGACTGGGACGTCCGCGGCGGCTCCGCGTCCCCCGAGGCCGTGGAGCTCTGGCACGCCGCCCCCGGATGCGTCCGCTCGGCGACCGCCTTCTCGCAGTCGGAGCGCTGGGACACCCTCGACCTGGACGCCGCGGGCGGCTGCATCCGCGACCTGGAGCACGCCTACTCCAAGGACGGCGGCCTGGCGGTCCTCAAGGGCAACCTCGCCGTCGACGGCTGCGTCGTGAAGACGGCGGGCGTCGACGAGTCGATCTGGACCTTCGAGGGTCCGGCCGTCGTCTGCGAGTCGCAGGACGACGCCGTCGACAAGATCCTCCGCAAGGAGATCGAGCACGGCGACGTCGTCGTCATCCGCTACGAGGGCCCGCGCGGAGGCCCCGGCATGCAGGAGATGCTCTACCCGACGTCCTTCCTGAAGGGCCGGGGCCTCGGCAAGACCTGTGCGCTCGTCACCGACGGCCGGTTCTCCGGCGGTACCTCAGGTCTCTCCATCGGGCACGCCTCGCCCGAGGCGGCGTCCGGCGGCACGATCGCGCTGGTCGAGGACGGCGACCGGATCCGGATCGACATCCCGAACCGCTCGATCGAGCTGCTCGTCACCGATGAGGAGCTCGCCGTCCGCCGCGAGGCACTGAACGGCGTGTACGCGCCGAAGAACCGCGACCGCAAGGTCTCGGCCGCTCTCCGCGCCTACGCGGCGATGGCCACCAGCGCCGACCGGGGCGCCGTCCGCGACGTCTCCAGGCTCGGCTGACCCTCAGCGGCGCTCGACGGCCCCGTCCCCGGTCTCACCAGCGGGCGGGGCCGTCGGCGTCCACGGCGAAGGCCGACCCGTCGGGTGCGGTGCCGATCACGCTCCGGCCCAGGACGACGGGGGCCGGCAGCGAGGATGCATGGCTGAGCTTCCCGTCCCTCAGCCGGGGACGTGTCTGGCCGAGCAGCGTTCCGCGTTCCGTGTCGACGGCGAGCAGCCGCCCGTCGGCGGCGGAGAAGTACAGCCGGCCGCCCGCTCCCAGTACCGGTGCCGAGGTCATCCCGACGGCCGTCTCCAGCCGCCACCGCTCGGCCCGGCCGGTGCCCGGACGGAGATCGAGGGCGAGCAGCGTGCCGCCGCGCTCCAGCAGCAGGGCGGTGTCCCCGTCCACCAGGGTCTCCGGTGCGTTCATCCGGAAGGGCAGCGAGACGCGGGTCGCGCTCCGCGTCTGCGGGTCGTAGCTGACCAGCTCGGTGGTCTGGGCCTTCTCGTTCATGGCGGTCAGCAGGAGTGCACCGTCCGACGTCCCGGCCGGGGCGAGGTTCCCGTCCAGCCTGCGCTGCCAGGCCGTGTCACCGGTCCTCGCGTCGACGGCCGTGATCAGGGTGGTGGCACCCCGCGCCGAACTCTCGTACACGTACGCGAGACCGGTTCCGGCCTCGTACAGCGCGTAACCCGGGCTCACGTGCCCGGGGACGGTGCGCTGCCAGCGGGAATCACCGCTCGCCGCGTCGAGCGCCTGGAGTGCCCCGTTCCGGCGGACCGCCAGAAGGAGGCCTCCCGCGGGGGCGGGCACATCGGCGTACGCGGAGAGGTCCGCGTGCCATAGCTCCGTGCCCTTGCCCGGGTCGTACGCCCGCAGTTCCCCGCCCACCACGACGGTGTAGGCCGGCCTGCCGGACATCGCGGCCCCGGACACCGCGGCCGGTGACGTGTCCCGGCGCGACCAGACCACCCGGCCGTCCGACGCGTCCAGCCGGGCCACGCCGAAACCGGTGGAGACGCAGTACAGCCCGGAGTCCGTACCGGAGGACCCCGGGGCGCACGACGGCGTGGAGCCGGACGGCGAGCGCAGCGGCGTACGCCACGGAGTGAAGGCCGCGGCGCGCCCCGCGTCCGCACCGCCGTCCGGCTTCGGCGTCACCGAGCCGTCACGGGTTCCCGCTGCCCAGAGACCGCCGGCCGCCAGCAGCACCGCCGTGGCCACGACCGCGAGCCGGCGTGGGGTGCGGCGGCCCTTCGGCATTCCCGGCCCCGGCGACAGCCCGTCCGCCGCCCGCACATGGGTGGTCCCCTCGTCCGCCGCCCCGGACCCGGACTCGGCGGCGAGCGGTCTGCGCTGGACGGGTATGAAGGCGGACGCCTCGTACGACGGGGGGTGCAGCGCGTCCATGATCTCGTCCGGGGTGGGGCGCTCCTGGGGATCCTTGGCCAGGCAGCGCCCGACCAGGGGCGCGAGATCCGCCGGTACCCCGGCCAGATCGGCCTCGTCGTGCACCACCTGGTAGGCCACGAGGTACGGGCTGTCCGAGTCGAAGGGCCCCCGGCCGGTCGCCGCGTGCACCAGCACCGCTCCGAGTGCGAACACGTCCGCGGCCGGTCCGACCTCGCGGGGCCGCTGGAACTGCTCGGGCGCCATGTACGGCGGCGAGCCGATCAGCTTGCCCGTCTCCGTACGGAGATCACTGTCGTACGGCCGGGAGATCCCGAAGTCGATGACCTTGGGCCCGGAGTCGGGGAGCAACACGTTGCTCGGCTTGAGGTCGCGGTGGATGACGCCGGCCCGGTGGATGTCGCGCAGTGCCTCGGCGAGTCCGGCCGTGAGCCTGCGCAGCTCGGCGGGGCTCATGGGACCGTTCCGCTTCACCTGCGCGGAGAGCGTCGGACCGGGTACGTACAGGGTCGCCATCCAGGGCAGCGCGGCCGTCGGGTCGGCATCCACGACGGGCGCCGTGAACGCTCCGCTGACCCGGCGGGCGGCGGCGACCTCCTGCCGGAAACGCGCCCTGAACTCCGGGTCCGCCGCGTACTGGCGGTGCACCACCTTCACCGCGAGCTGCAGCCCGGAGGCGGAGCGCGCCAGGTGCACGACACCCATACCGCCCGCTCCGAGGCATGCCTCGAGCCTGTACTGCCCGGCGTACTCAGGATGCTCCGCTTCCGGATGTGATCCGGTCCCTCGCAGCGGCGGCATCGCCCACCCCCGTGTTGTTCGTGCGCAAGCGCGACGCACGGAGCCTAGTCGATGGTGCGTGCCAGGAACGTGGGGCTTGTTAGCCTGCGCGTCGTCACATCGTTTCTCAACGGGGGAGGCCCTCATGGGCGTTGGAGAGAACACAGGGACCACAGCGGAAGAAGCGACGGCGGTCGCCGCCGAGGAGGTGACGACGCTCGCCGCGGACACCGTCGTCTACCCGATCGCGCCCGGCTATCGCGTCAACGTCCGCAGGGGGCCCGGCACGCAGTACGGGATCGTCCGGACGCTGCCGTACGGGATGAGCGTCCCGGTCTACTGCCAGAAGCCGGGGGAGTGGGTGTCCGGCCCGTACGGCACGTCGAACCTCTGGGACAACATCGCCAACGGCCAGTTCGTGGCGGACGCCTACGTCAAGACGGGCAGTGACGGCTACATCGCTCCGCGCTGCGACTGACGAAACCGGCGCACGCCCGGGGATAATCGATTCCGTGAGCGAGAAAAGCGAAGCCCCCGGAACGTCCTCGGCCGTGCCTTCGGCCGGCACCACGCCAGGGCCGCAGCCCGAACCCCTCCGTTTCTTCGGTACGACCTGGGTCGACCACGACGGCGGGTACGGGCTGCGGCGCGCGGGTGCCACCATCGGCTCGCTCGCCGCGGCCGTCGCCGCGTGCTTCGTCCTGCGCTTCGCCTACCAGGGCCTGGAGATCGCAGCGGTCGACAGCCTCGTCGGCATGCTCGTCGTGCTGATGTTCGCCGTCTGCAGCGCCATCGCCTTCCGCAAGACCTGGGAGGGCTTCACCCGCCGCCCCGCCGACCCGGCTCGCGAGGACAGGCTGCGTGGCCTCAAGTCGATCGGCTTCATCGGCTCGCTCCTCGCCTACTTCGTCCGCTCGCTGCGGGAGGCACCGGGCGAGAAGCTGCGGCGCACGGAGTACGAGACGGCGCGGGCCCAGTACGTGAAGCGCCGCTCGTCCCGCACCGGCAACCCGGCGGCCCGCAAGGGTGCCAAGGCAAAGCGCTCCGGCCGCAGGTAACGCGGCAGAACCGCCACGCGCGCGGCGGGGCGCGTGCACGATGAACCCATGTCTGAAACCGTGCCACGCGCCCTTTCGTTCGACAGCGCCGCCGCCCTCTACGCGGCGGCGCGACCCGGATACCCGACCGCACTCCTGGACGCCGTCGAGGAGCTGGCCGGCCGCCCCCTGAGCGGTTCCCGCGCCGTCGACGTCGGCGCGGGAACGGGCATCGCCACCCGGCTGCTGCACGAGCGCGGCGCCCGGGTCACCGCCGTCGAGCCGGGCCCCGGCATGGCGGGGGAGCTGCACCGGACGCTGCCGTCCGTGCCCGTCGTCCGGGGCGACGGCAACCGCCTCCCCCTGGCCGCCGCGTCGGCCGATCTGATCACCTATGCCCAGTCCTGGCACTGGACCGACCCGGACCGTGCCCTCCCCGAGGCCCTCCGCGTCCTGCGCCCCGGCGGCGCCCTGGCGCTCTGGTGGAACGTCTCCGACTACGCCGTCCCCTGGGTCGTGGACCAGGCCGAGCGGCTGCGCGGTCACCTCGGCGCGGGCGACAGTGCCGACGGCACACCGGGCGGCGCCGGTTCGCGGAACCTCACGCGACTGTCGGGCGGAGAGTTCGCGCAACGGCAGCTGCGGTGGTCCCGCACCGTGCCGGTCGACACGCATCTCGCCAACCTCTCCAGCCACTCCGCCTTCCTCGTGCGCGGCGCGGCCGGTGAGCAGTCCACCCACCGGTTCATGGATCAGGAGCGCGGCCACCTGGCCGCCGTGTTCCCCGACGGCCTGATCGAGGAGCGTTACGTGGTCGAACTCGGCGTGCTGGTCCGCTGAACGTCCGGCCGGACACGCCCCCATGCCTTGACGCGGTCGCTTCGGCGGGATCAATATTCATCACATGATGAATTCGGCGCGCACCGCTGACGCGAACGCTGTCGAGGCCCGCGGCCTCACCGTCGTACGGGGAGGCCGCACGGTCCTGCGCGGCCTCGACTTCACGGTCGAGCCGGGCAGGATCACCGGCCTCCTCGGCCCGTCCGGCTGCGGCAAGTCCACACTCATGCGCGCCGTCGTCGGCACCCAGGCCAAGGTCACGGGAACGCTCGACGTCCTCGGCCGCCCCGCCGGCCACCCGTCCCTGCGGCCACGCATCGGCTACGTCACCCAGGCGCCGTCGGTCTACACGGACCTGACCGTGCGCCAGAACCTCGACTACTTCGCGGCCGTCCTCCGGCCGGGCCGCACCCACCGCGCCTCCCGCGAGGAGGCCGTCAGCCGCGCCATCGGCGACGTCGACCTCACCCGCCACGCCGACGCCCTTGCCGGCAACCTCTCCGGCGGCCAGCTCAGCCGCGTCTCCCTCGCCGTCGCCCTGCTCGCCACCCCCGAGCTGCTGGTCCTCGACGAGCCGACCGTCGGCCTCGACCCCGTGCTGCGCCGCGACCTGTGGAATCTCTTCCACGGCCTCGCCGCCGACCGGGGCACCACGGTCCTCGTCTCCTCCCATGTCATGGACGAGGCCGAACGCTGCCACCGGCTGCTGCTCATGCGCGAGGGAGAGATCCTCGCCGACGACACTCCGGACGGCCTCCGCACCCGTACGGACTCCGCGACCGTCGAAGAGGCGTTCCTGCACCTGGTGGACGAAGCCACCGCGAACCAAGCCACCGCGAACCAAGCCACAGCGAACCAAGCCACAGCGAACGAAGCCACCGCGAGCGAAGCCACCGCGAGCGAAACGGCCGCGAGCGGAGCGACCGAGGACGAAGCCGCCGCCTGCCAGGAGAAGACCCGATGAGCACCGACACTCCCGCACTCTCACTGGCCCGGACCCTCGCCACCGCCGGACGCGTCCTGCGCCAGCTCCGCCACGACCCCCGCACCATCGCGCTGCTACTGATCGTGCCGGTCCTGATGATCACGCTGCTGCGCTACGTCTTCGACGGCGACCCGGAAACCTTCGACACCATCGGCGCGTCGCTGCTCGGCATCTTCCCGCTGATCACGATGTTCCTGGTGACCTCGATCGCCACCCTGCGCGAACGCACCTCAGGCACCCTCGAACGACTCCTCGCCCTGCCGCTGGGCAAGGGCGACCTGATCGCCGGATACGCGCTGGCCTTCGGCGCCGTGGCCGTCGCCCAGTCCCTCCTGGCCACCGCGATGTCCCTCTGGGTGCTCGGACTCGACGCCATCGGCTCCCCCTGGCTGCTGCTCCTGGTCGCACTGCTCGACGCACTCCTGGGCACGGCGCTCGGCCTGTTCGTCTCAGCCTTCGCCGCGTCCGAGTTCCAGGCAGTCCAGTTCATGCCGGCCGTGATCTTCCCGCAGCTGCTGCTGTGCGGACTGTTCACGCCGCGCGATCAGATGCACCCCGTGCTGGAAACCATCTCCGACGTCCTGCCGATGTCGTACGCCGTCGACGGAATGAACCAGGTCCTCACTCACCCTGACATCACCGGCGACTTCTACCGCGACATCCTCGTCGTCGCCGGCAGCGCCCTGCTCGTCCTCTGTCTGGGTGCGGCCACCCTCAGCCGCCGCACCACCTGACGGTGCGGTGCGAGGATGGCGAACCACGACGCGTACCGCCACCCGGAGGATGAACCGCATGACCCAGACAGTCGCAGTCCTCGGCACAGGGAAGATCGGCGAGGCCCTGCTCAGCGGCATGATCCGGGCCGGCTGGCGGGCCGGTGACCTGCTGGTGACCACTCGCCGTGCCGAGCGCGCGGAGAAGCTCCGCACCCGCTACGGCGTCGAGGCCGTCACCAATGCCGAGGCCGCCAAGAGCGCCGACATCCTCATCCTCGCCGTCAAGCCCCAGGACATGGGCCGCCTCCTCGACGAGCTCGCCCCCCACCTCGCCCCGGACCGCCTGGTCATCAGCGCCGCCGCCGGCATCACGACCGGGTTCATCGAGGACAGCCTCGCCGCCGGCACTCCGGTCGTACGCGTCATGCCGAACACCCCCGTGCTGGTGGACGAGGGCATGTCCGTCATCTCCGGGGGCAGCCACGCCACCGCAGAGCACCTCGACCACGCGGAATCGATCTTCGGCGGCGTCGGGAAGACACTCCGGGTCCCCGAGTCCCAGCAGGACGCGGCCACCGCACTGTCCGGATCGGGCCCCGCGTACTTCTACTTCCTCGTCGAGGCGATGACCGATGCCGGCATCCTGCTCGGCCTGCCCCGCGCGCAGGCCCACGACCTGATCGTCCAGGCCGCCATCGGAGCGGCGGTCATGCTCCGGGACAGCGGCGAACACCCGGTCAAGCTCCGTGAGGCCGTCACCAGTCCGGCCGGTACGACCATCAGCGCCATCCGGGAGCTGGAGAATCACGGTGTACGCGCCGCCCTCATCGCGGCGCTGGAGGCCGCGCGCGACCGCAGCCGCGAGCTGGCCACGGGCAACGGCTGACCGGCGTCGTCCCGCCCCGCCCCCAGGTCCTCGCCTTCCGAACCCGCCGCCGCGCGACGCCACGGTGGCGGGTTCACGGCCCACGACAAGGGTGGGCAGGAGGGGGGTTGACACTCCCTCTCCCGATCCGTAGTGTGCTCCGAGTTGTCCGACGTGAGCGTCGACTCCGGTCGGTCCCCGGACAGCCATTCCGCAGTAACCACTCGAAACGAGCGACCTCTGTCGTGCGTTTCTGTGTGCGTACGTGCGAAATGAGGAATCAGTGTTCGATGGCGACCCGATTAGCGTCGGGGCCGGGGATTCCGCTAATGTCTCACTCGTCGGAACGGCCGAAGGGCCGTGAAGACGAAGCCCGCTGACTGGGAATCAGGCCCGAAAGGATCTGATAGAGTCGGACTCGCCGGAAAGGGAAACGCGAAAGCG
>NZ_MAPV01000009.1 GCF_001700505.1 Streptomyces mutomycini | reverse complement strand
CGGCCGCTACCTCGTGGACAGCGGCCGACCCGCTGCCCGGCGCCCGCCTGGGCGACCGCGTCCCACCAGCCCTCCGCCCGCAGGGTCCCGCCTGTGGTGAGCAGGACGTCGATTCCGGGGGTCGCGGGGCTCTCCGCGTGGACGACCTGGCCGTCGGCGAGATACAGGGTGCCCCGGTCGCGCAACAGCGCGCCGGTCGCGCGCTCCGCCGCGAGCCGCTGCAACATCGGTGAGGGCGCGGCCTGTTCGGGTAATCCGGGCCGGGCGGTGACGGAGGGGCTCATACCAGGACCAGCCGCTCCGCCATCTCGCCGAGCCGTATGCGTGCCAGGGCGAGGTTGCCTTCCGCGCGGTCCAGCCACAGATGGAGGAAGACGCTGCTGTCGAAGTCCGTCTCGACGAAGCGGATGATGTGGTAGCCGGGAGCGGTGGTGACGATGACGTCCTCGACGGCGGGGGCGGACGGCCCCGGTGCGCCGGTGGGGGCGTCCGCCTGCGCGAAGACCGGCTGTTCGGCGGCCATCCTCGCCACCTCGGCCGTCTCGGCGGCGGTGGCCTCGTGGTCGCCGTTGGGTGACTCGCCGATGGTGCCGAGCGCGAGCCCGCTGGTCCAGTCGACCACCGCGGCGCCCCGGGCACCGGGCAGCCTCATGACTTCGATCAGGCACTCGTCGATTCCGGGCAACGGGGACTCCCCTCCCGACGTGGCGTACGGATGTAATGGAGAGGCTACGCAACGTGTGTGCGCCTGGTGGGAGTTCTGGCATTTTCCACAGGTACATGCGGCGGGCCGTGTATGGGCGGCAGGCGGGTGTGCGGCAGCCGTCGGCCCCGACCGGCCCGGCCGCACCTGTTGACTAGGAGTATTCAGCCGGACAGGATGTGAATAGGAGAGTCACAGACGCGAGGAGGCATCCCCCATGTCAGGACCCCGCCCCGTACGGGCACCGCGCGGTACGGAACTGAGCGCCCTGGGATGGCAGCAGGAAGCCGCCCTCCGCATGCTGCAGAACAACCTCGACCCCGAGGTCGCCGAACACCCCGACAAGCTCGTCGTCTACGGCGGCACGGGCAAGGCCGCCCGTGACTGGCGCTCCTTCGACGCCATGGTCCGTACGCTGCGGACGCTCAAGCAGGACGAGACGATGCTGGTCCAGTCGGGGCGGCCGGTCGGCGTCATGCAGACCCACGAATGGGCGCCGCGTGTCCTGATCGCCAACTCCAACCTGGTGGGCGACTGGGCCAACTGGGAGGAGTTCCGCCGCCTGGAGGCCCTCGGGCTCACCATGTACGGGCAGATGACCGCGGGGTCCTGGATCTACATCGGGACGCAGGGCATCCTCCAGGGCACCTACGAGACCTTCGCCGCGGTCGCCGCGAAGCGGTTCGGCGGGACGCTGGCGGGGACCATCACGCTGACGGCCGGACTCGGCGGCATGGGCGGCGCCCAGCCGCTGGCCGTCACGATGAACGACGGTGTGGCCCTCTGTATCGACTGCGACCCGCGCGCCATCGAGCGCCGGATCGAGCACCGCTTCCTGGACGTACGGGCGGACTCCCTGGAACACGCGCTCCAGCTGGCCGTCGAGGCCCGCGACGCGCGGCGCCCGCTCTCCATCGGCCTGCTCGGCAACGCCGCGGAGCTGCTGCCCCGGATGCTCGCCGAGGGCGCACCCGTCGACATCGTCACCGACCAGACCAGCGCGCACGACCCGCTCGCCTATCTGCCCGTCGGCGTCGACTTCGACGACATGGCCTCCTACGCGGCCGAGAAGCCCGCCGACTTCACCCTGCGTGCCCGTGAGTCGATGGCCGCGCACGTCGAGGCGATGGTCGGCTTCATGGACGCGGGTGCCGAGGTCTTCGACTACGGAAACTCGATCCGGGGCGAGGCCCAGCTCGCCGGATACGCGCGGGCGTTCGACTTCCCCGGCTTCGTGCCCGCCTACATCCGGCCGCTCTTCTGCGAGGGCAAGGGGCCCTTCCGGTGGGCGGCGCTGTCGGGCGAGGCCTCGGACATCCACAAGACCGACAAGGCCCTGCTCGAACTCTTCCCGGAGAACGAGTCGCTGCACCGCTGGATCAGGATGGCCGGCGAGCGGGTCCACTTCCAGGGGCTGCCGGCCCGGATCTGCTGGCTCGGCTACGGCGAACGCGACCGGGCCGGTGAGCGGTTCAACGACATGGTGGCGAGCGGTGAGCTCGCCGCCCCCCTGGCCATCGGGCGTGACCACCTGGACTGCGGGTCGGTCGCCTCGCCCTACCGCGAGACCGAGGCCATGCTGGACGGCTCCGACGCGATCGCGGACTGGCCGCTGCTCAACGCCATGGTCAACGTGGCCTCGGGGGCGTCCTGGGTGTCGCTGCACCACGGAGGCGGCGTTGGCATGGGGCGCTCGATCCACGCGGGTCAGGTCACGGTCGCCGACGGGACGGCGCTCGCGGGCGAGAAGATCCGGCGGGTGCTCACGAACGACCCGGGTATGGGCGTCATCCGGCATGTCGACGCGGGCTACGACATCGCGGAGTCCGTCGCCTCGGACAAGGGCGTGCGGGTCCCGATGGCGGAGGACGAGGACCGGTGACCGGCGCGGCGGACGACGGCCCGGAGTACCGGCCCGGCACGTCCGGGCCGGGCACGCGAACGGGTGCGCCGCGCCGGCCCGCCGGGGCCGAGTCCTTCGACGCGATGTGGCGCGGACTCGAACCCCTCGGCCGCGACCCCGGGAGCGGCGGCTACCGCCGGTTCGCCTGGACCGGTGCCGACCGGGAGTGCCGTGAGTGGTTCCGCGCCCAGGCCGAGGCGCGCGGGCTCGTCCACGAGACCGACCGCAACGGCAACCAGTGGGCCTGGCTCGGCGATCCGCTTGCCGGGGATGCCGTGGTCACCGGGTCCCATCTCGACTCCGTGCCCGACGGTGGCGCCTTCGACGGCCCGCTCGGCGTGGTGTCGTCCTTCGCAGCCCTTGATGAACTCCGCCGCAGGGGAGCGGAGTTCATCAAGCCCCTCGCCATCGTCAACTTCGGGGACGAGGAAGGGGCCCGCTTCGGGCTCGCCTGCGTCGGCTCACGTCTCGCCGCCGGCCGGCTGACCGTCGAGGACGCGCACCGGCTCCGCGACGGGGACGGCGTCTCGCTGCCGCAGGCCATGGAGGCCGCGGGACACGACCCCGACGCCATCGGGCCGGATCCCGAACGCCTCGCCCGGATCGGGGCGTTCGTCGAGCTCCATGTGGAGCAGGGGCGCGCTCTCGACCTGAGCGGTGACCCGGTCGGGGTCGCCTCGGCCATCTGGCCGCACGGCCGCTGGCGGTTCGACTTCCGGGGTGAGGCCAACCACGCCGGCACCACACGGCTCGCCGACCGGCGTGACCCGATGCTCACCTATGCCGAGACCGTGCTCGCGGCACGGCGTGAGGCGGAGCTCGCCGGCGGCCTCGCGACCTTCGGCAAGATCGCCGTCGAGCCGAACGGGGTCAACGCCATCCCCTCCCTCGTGCGGGGCTGGCTCGACTCACGGGCACCCGACCAGGCCACGCTCGACGCCGTCGTGAGCGGTGTCGAGCGGGCCGCGCGGGAGCACGCCGAACGGGCCGGGATCGATCTCGACGTCGTACGCGAGTCGTTCACCCCCGTGGTGGACTTCCAGCACGCGCTGCGCGACGAGATCCGCCGGATGCTGGAGGAGCGGGGGCGTGACGGCGCCGGCGGGGCAACGCGCACCGTGCCCGTGCTCGGCACCGGGGCAGGGCATGATGCGGGTATTTTGTCCGCTTCCGTGCCGACCGCCATGCTGTTCGTACGGAACCCCACCGGGATCTCGCACTCACCCGCCGAGCACGCCGCGGAGGACGACTGCGTGGCCGGGGTGAGGGCACTCGCCGACGTACTGGAAGGTCTCGCGTGCAGCTGACAACGCAACCGACGGGCACACCGGTCACCGCGACGTACTGGATGTCGCACGCCTGGCTCGGCACCCATGTCGAGCCGGGCGTCCTGCTGGACGTGGCCGGCGGGCGCGTCGCCGGGGTCCGGACGGGCGTCGACGCGCCGCCGCCCGGTGCCACCGCGCTGCACGGGCTGACCGTCCCCGGACTGGCCAACACCCACTCGCACGCCTTCCACCGCGCGCTGCGCTCCACCGTCCAGGTGGGCTCCGGCACCTTCTGGACATGGCGCGAGCTGATGTACCGGACGGCCTCCCGCCTCACCCCCGACACCTATTACGACCTGGCCCGCGCCACGTACGCCGAGATGGCGCTGGCCGGGATCACGGCGGTGGGCGAATTCCACTACCTCCACCACGCGCCCGGCGGCACGCCCTACGACGACCCGAACGCCATGGGCGAGGCACTCATCGCCGCCGCGGCCGAGGCCGGTATCCGCATCACCCTGCTCGACACCGCCTATCTCGCCGCCGGATTCGGGGAGGAGCCGAGCAGGCACCAGCTGCGCTTCTCCGACACCACCGCCGACGCCTGGGCCGAGCGTGCCTCCCTCCTCAAGGGCGACGACGACCTGGTGGTGATCGGCGCCGCGATCCATTCCGTACGCGCCGTCCCGGCCGGGCAGCTGTCCACCGTCGCGCGGTGGGCCCAGGAGCGGGCCGTCCCGCTCCACGTCCACCTCTCCGAGCAGACCGCGGAGAACGACGCATGCCTCGCCGCCCACGGCCGCACGCCCGCCCGGCTCCTCGCAGACCACGGGGTCCTCGGCCCGCAGACCACCGGCATCCACAACACGCACCTCACGGCGGAGGACATCCTGCTGCTGGGCTCCTCCCGGACGGGTACCTGCATGTGCCCCACCACCGAACGCGACCTAGCCGACGGCATCGGGCCCGCCACCGCGCTCCAGGGCGCGGGCTCCCCCCTCTCGCTGGGCAGTGACAGCCACGCCGTGATCGACCTGTTCGAGGAGGCCCGGGCGATGGAGCTCAACGAACGCCTGCGCACACATGTGCGCGGTCACTGGACGGCGGGGGCCCTGCTCAGGGCCGCTTCCGCCCAGGGGCATGCCGCGCTCGGCCGACCGGACGCGGGCGTGCTCGAACCGGGAGCGCCCGCCGATCTCGCCACCGTCGCGCTGGACTCGGTCAGAACGGCGGGGCCGGTGCCCCGGCTGGCAGCCGAAGCGGCCGTATTCGCCGCCACCGCCGCCGATGTACGGCACACCGTGGTGGCGGGGCGGCACATCGTGCGGGACGGCCGGCACACGCGGATCGACGACGTCCCCGGAGCGCTCGCCTCGGCCGTCGCAGCCCTGCACGACTGAACGGCCGGCCCGGGCCCGCGCCGGAAACCTGCTTCCGGCGGTGGCCCGGGCCGGCGCCGTAAGAACAGCCCGCGCCCGACGAACGGCCCCCGCCGACACCCCCGGCAGTCCAGCCGGGCCAACCCGACGAAAGCTGTGCCCGGATGACGACCACCGCCACGACCGCCATCACCCACATCGCGAACCTGGTCACCAACGACCCCTCCCTCGGCGACGGGACCCCACTGGGCCTGATCCGGGACGCGGCCGTCGTCATCGAGGGCGACCGCATCGCGTGGACCGGTGAAGCCGGCAGAGCACCCGCCACCGACTACGCCTTCGACGCGGGCGGCCGCGCCGTGATTCCCGGCTTCGTGGACTCCCACTCCCACCTGGTGTTCGCGGGCGACCGCACCGCCGAGTTCAACGCCCGCATGTCCGGCCGCTCCTACTCCGCGGGCGGTATCCGCACGACCGTGGCCGCCACCCGCGCCGCCTCCGACGAGGAGCTCTCCGCGAACGTCGCGCGCTACCTGGCCGAGGCACTCCGGCAGGGCACCACCACCTTCGAGACCAAGTCCGGCTACGGCCTCACCGTCGAGGACGAGGCACGGTCCGTGCGCATCGCCGCCCGCCACACCGACGAGGTCACCTTCCTCGGCGCCCACATCGTGTCCCCCGACCACGCCGACGACCCGTCCGCCTACGTGGACCTCGTCACCGGGCCGATGCTCGACGCCTGTGCCCCGTACGCCCGTTGGATCGACGTGTTCTGCGAGCGGGGCGCCTTCGACGAGGACCAGGCGCGCACGATCCTCACCGCGGGCCTGGCCAGGGGCCTGCACCCCCGCGTCCACGCCAACCAGCTCGGCCACGGCCCCGGTGTCCGGCTCGCCGTCGAGCTCGACGCCGCGTCCGCCGACCACTGCACCCACCTCGACGACGCCGACCTAGACGCGCTCGGTCAGGGCCGCACCGTCGCCACCCTCCTCCCCGGCGCGGAGTTCTCCACCCGCGCGAAGTGGCCCGACGCACGCCGCCTGCTCGGCGCGGGCGCCACCGTGGCGCTGTCCACGGACTGCAACCCGGGGTCCTCGTTCACCTCCTCCATGCCGTTCTGCATCGCCCTCGCCGTACGGGACATGGGCATGACGCCCGACGAAGCGGTGTGGTCCGCCACCGCCGGAGGCGCCGCCGCGCTGCGCCGCACCGACATCGGCCGCATCACCCCCGGCGCCCGCGCCGACCTCGTGGTCCTCGACGCGCCGAGCCACGTCCACCTCGCCTACCGGCCGGGAGTTCCGCTGGCCGGCGGGGTGTGGCGGGGCGGGAGGAGAGCCGTGTGACAGGCCGACAACGCGGAAGGACCCGCCCGTCAGCCGGGGCAGGTCCTTCCGCGAGGGGGCACCGGGAGTGCCGGTGACGCCGGATCACTCCTCCACGGTCAGGCCCTTCCTGAGCTTGACCAGAGTCCGGGAGAGCAGCCGGGACACGTGCATCTGCGAGATGCCGAGCTCCTCACCGATCTCCGACTGCGTCATGTTGGAGACGAACCGCATGGAGAGGATCGTGCGGTCACGCAGGGGGAGCGAGGCGATGAGCGGCTTGAGGGACTCGACGTACTCGATGCCCTCGATGCCGTGGTCCTCGTAGCCGAGGCGGTCCGCGAGGGCGGCCTCGCCGCCGTCGCCGTGGTCCTCGGGCTTGGCGTCCAGCGAGCTCGCGGTGTACGCGTTGCTCGCGGCCATGCCCTCGACGACCTCGTCCCTGCTCAGGCCGAGGCGCTCGGCGAGTTCGGCGGCCGTGGGCGCGCGGTCCAGCTTCTGGGCCAGCTCGTCGCCCGCCTTGGCGAGGTCCAGCCGCAGTTCCTGAAGCCTGCGCGGGACGCGGACGGACCAGCTGGTGTCACGGAAGAAGCGCTTGATCTCGCCGACGATGGTGGGCATCGCGAACGTCGGGAACTCCACGCCCCGGCTGAGTTCGAAGCGGTCGATCGCCTTGATCAGGCCGATGGTGCCGACCTGGACGATGTCCTCCATGGGCTCGCTGCGGGAGCGGAACCGGGCGGCGGCGAACTTGACCAGGGCCAGATTGAGCTCGACGAGTGTGTTGCGGACGTACGCGTACTCGTGGGTTCCCTCGTCGAGGGCTTCGAGCCGCGCGAAGAGCGTCTTCGACAGGGCCCTCGCGTCCAGCGCGCCGACCTCGGCGTAGGGCGGGATCTCGGGAAGTCCTTCGAGACCCTCGAACTCCTCACCAGGAAGGTGGTCGTCGGTGGTGGTGCAGGTGGTGCTGGTGCTGGCGCGCGGGCCTGGTACGGCGGTCGCGGCAGCGGAGCCGGAATCGGTCGGTCCCTGAGGACATGCCGACGTCGCGATGTGGGTACGCGATACGTCGAGCCGGGGTGACATGGTTCTCCTCCATCGTTCTCGGCATATGGCTGCCGATGCCCATACGTGTTCCTGCGGTGAAGCGGCGCCTCCGAAGCCGATCGAAATTCCTGGTGCAGATGTCCTCTCTACCCTTACCCGCTTCCAGCCACGAGTTACAAGCGCCAAATCAGCCTGTATGTCCGCTTTGTGGAGTTCTCCGACTACCGTGTGGCGAGGGAAACGCGTAATGTTTTACGCACGTCGGGGGTAGCCACGATGAAGCCGCGCACACCAGGGGCGCGGGCAGTGACGGACGGCGAAGAGGAACGGGCATGGACCGCGGGACGGTCGGCAGCGCGAACCGGGGTCGGCTTCAGGTCGATGTCCGGAGCGAGGGCCGCAGTGAAGTCGTGACGCCGGTGGGTGAGCTCGATCACCACACCGCCGATCTGCTGCGGGAGCCTCTCGAGAGCGCTGTCGAGGAAGGGCGTACACGCCTGGTGGTCGACTGCTCGCGCCTCGACTTCTGTGATTCCACCGGACTCAACGTGCTGCTCGGCGCGCGACTGAAGGCCGAGGCCGCCGGCGGTGGGGTCCACCTCGCCGGAATGCAGCCCGTGGTGGCGCGCGTCTTCGAGATCACGGGTGCGGAGGCGGTCTTCACCGTCCACGCCTCGCTCGAAGAGGCCCTGAGCGACTGACAGCGGCGTCTGCCGTGCCTGTCCGAAGCCTCGGGGGCGCGGCTATCGCTCGAATCACGCTCATGGCGTGCACGAAGTGGGTGTCGTCACCGATCGGCCGGGCAGAAGACACCCCGTCGAGGTCGTGAAGTCCTCACACTCTGTATCTGATCAATATCTGTTCGATGGCAACACACGGTGAATCGGTGAGGTGAAGCGCTGATGAGCACCACCCGGCATCCGCCGGGCGACCTCGGCCGCGAGCCGGACGGCACGGGCCACGCCCCTGCCGTGCCCGCTGACCGGCAGTGGCGCACGCTCTCGCTGAGAGAGGCCACCGGCATCGTGCCGACGGCCCGCGACTTCGCCCGTCAGGCGCTCCACGACTGGGGCTGGCTGCCCGCGTCGGGCGCCGACCGGCGGGCTGCCGCCGAGGACGTACTGCTGGTCGTCTCCGAGCTCGTGACGAACGCCTGTCTGCACGCGGACGGTCCCGAGGAACTCCGCATGGCCCGCCTGCCCAAGAAGATCAGGGTCGAGGTCGTCGACGGCGGTGCGGGGCAGCCGGCACCGCGCACCCCGCACCGCGCGGGGCGCCCCGGCGGACACGGCATGTTCATCGTGCAGCGGCTCTGCCTGGACTGGGGCGTGTCGCGTACGCCTGAGCAGCCGGGCAAGACCGTCTGGGCGGAACTCGCGGCGCCCGCCTAGGGTCTGTTGCGAAAGTGGATCTTGGTCGTGGATGATCACGCCCTGTGGAGCGTGGTGATCTGACGAATGGACAGTGGGCCCGGCTTGAGCCGTTGTTGCCGCAGGGCATCAAGCCGGGCCGTCCGCCGGTGTGGACGCGACGGCAGCTGATAGACGGCATTCGGTGGCGGACCCGTACCGGTGCTCCCTGGCGTGATGTGCCGGAACGCTACGGGCCCTGGGAGCGGGTCTACGACCTGTTCCGGCGCTGGCAGCGCGATGGCACCTGGGCCAGTTCGTCACTCAGCTCCAAGCTCAGGCGGACGCGAAGGGCCTGATCACCTGGGACGTGAATATCGACTCCACCGTCTGCCGGGCCCACCAGCACGCCGCCGGGGCCTCGAAAAAGGGGATCTGCAAAAGGAACCGCCCGGCGGCATTGCCGTTGAGCCGGCCGACCATGGTCTCGGACGTTCCCGAGGCGGCCTGACCACCAAGATCCACCTTGCCGTCGAGCAGGGGCAGAAGCCGCTGAGCGTCGTGATCACAGCCGGCCAGCGGGGTGACTCGCCGCAATTCGATCCGGTCCTGGAAGCCATCCGGGTACCTCGCCTTGGTCCGGGCAGGCCCCGCAGGCGGCCGGACCGGGTGCGGGCCGACAAAGCGTACGACTCCCGCCGCAACCGGGCCTACCTGCGCAGACGCGGGATCAAGGCGACCATCCCGGTCCCCGCCGACCGCGTCCGCAACCGCCAGAAGCTCGGTGCCCGAGGCGGTCGGCCGCCGAAGTCCGACAAAACCGACTACCGCGAGCGGCATGCCGTCGAGTGCGGGATCAACCGCCTCAAGCGCCACCGGGCCGTGGCCACGAGATACGACAAGCTCGCCGTCCGCTACGAGGCGACCGTGTTGGTTGCAGTCCTCAACGAGTGGCTGTGACCAGCACCTTCCCAACAAACTTTAGTCGACCCTGACCACGTACTTGCCCCGCACACCGCCCGCCTCCAGCGCCCGGTGTGCGGCCGCTGTCTCTTTCAGCGGGAAGACCGTGTCCACCGCCGGCCGCAGCCTCCCCTCTGTCACCTGGCGGGCGAGGTCGTCGAAGAGCGCACGTTCGGGGTTGCCGCTGAAGAAGCGCACCCGGCCGCGTCCGTGGACGGCGCTGGCCGCGATATAGCCCAGCGAGGCGGCGGGCCGCGTCAGGTCGAAGGCGATGGTGACCATGCGTCCGCCCGGCTTCAGCATCCGCCGCACGGTACGCAGGTCGCGGCCCGCCGTGTCGAGCACCACGTCGAACAGTCCCAGTTCCGCAGGAGACACGGTCCGGTGGTCGACGGCGTGGTGGGCACCGAGCGTACGGACGAAGTCGAGGTTGGCAGCGCGGGCCAGGGCCGTGACCTCGGCACCGTACGCCTGTCCCAGCTGGACGGCGGCGTTGCCGACGCCGCCCGCCGCGCCCCGTACAAGCAGCCGTTCGCCGGGGCGCAGTGCGGCCTTGTCGCGGAGGGCCGTGACGGCAGTGGTGGCCACCGGCAGCGCGGCAGCGGCCACGAGGTCCAGCCCGTCCGGGACCAGGCCGAGCCGCTCGGGCCGTACCGTCACGTACTCGGCAGCGCTGCCGAATCCGGAGCCGCGGCCCAGGACGCCCCACACCTGGTCGCCGACCGCTACGCCGGTCGCGCCGGTGCCGAGTGCGGCGATCTCGCCAGTGAAGTCCAGCCCGACGCGCTGCGGGAACTTCCGGCCGGTGACGAGGCGGACCCGACCGGAACGGACCGCCAGTTCGCCGCCGTTCACGCTGAACGCGCGCACGCGCACGAGGACCTCGCCGGGTGCCGGTCCGGGACGTGGCACCCGGCCCACATACAGCACCTCGGGGCCGCCGAAGCGGTCGAACAGTACGGCTTTCATCGTGCGGTCGTTCATCGTTGCGCTCTCACCTTCGCCACCAGTGGCCCTGTGGGGGATCGTGGCGCCGAGCGTAGGCTGGCAAACGGACGAGATCGTCCACTTGACCGGAGGTGAGAGACAGCGGTGGGGGAATCCTCTCGGATCGCGGGGCAGGACGGTCTGCGCGCGGACGCCCGGCGAAACCGGCGGCGCATCCTCTCGGCTGCCCGCCTGGTTTTCGCCGAGCACGGCATCGACGCGCCCATGGCGACCGTGGCCCGACGGGCGGGGGTGGGCGTGGCGACGCTGTACCGGCGTTTCCCGACGCGGGACGCCCTGGTGCGGGCCGCGTTCGCGCACCAGATGGACACCTGCGCTCGGGCGCTCACCGAGGCGCTGGCCGACCCCGATCCGTGGCAGGGCTTCCAGCAACTGGTCGAGACGGTCTGCGAACTGCAACGGGAGGAACGGGGCTTCCCGGCGGCGTTCGTCGCGGCCTATCCGGACAGCACGCGAGAACACGCGAGGTTCGGGGAACAGGTCGAGCGGGACTTCATTACCCTGGTCCGCAGGGCGCAGGCGGCGGGCGCGCTGCGGGCCGACTTACACCCCTCCGACCTTGCCGTGGCCCTGTTGGCGCACTGCGGTCTCGTCACCGCGCTGCCGGGTGACCGTGCGGCGTCCCGGCGTCTGGTGGCGTTCTTGCTCCAGTCGTTCCGCGCCGAGGCGGCCCACGGAGCGCTGCCGGCGCCGAGCGCACTGTCGCTGCGCAGTCTTCCGCTCGCAGCCCACGGCTCCCAGGGACAGCGGTCCTCCGGAACCTGATACGAAGCGGCGCCTGCCGCGTGGCCGCCCTTCGGGCGACCGCGCCACTTTCGCAACAGGCCCTAGCCCTCGGCTCCGCACCGTCGGGCCGGCCCCGGCGACCCGCGCCTTGCACGCGTACGAATGTGGCCCCCGCACCG
>NZ_MAPV01000089.1 GCF_001700505.1 Streptomyces mutomycini | reverse complement strand
CCGCATCGAAGGCGCCCGCGAACACCGGATACGCCTCATACAACTCACGGCCCATACCCGACCGCTGCGCACCCTGACCCGAGAACAACACAGCCATCGGGTCGTGGTCGGTTGCCGTGGCGGTGACCACGTCGGCAGCCGACGGGTCGTCGGCCAGTGCCGCGACCTGACGCAGAAGACTCTCCCGGTCCGCGCCGAGGAGCACCGCTCTGCTCTCCATCGCGGTCCGGGCCACGGCGAGGGAGTACCCGTAGTCAACGGCGCTGTGGACCGTCTCGTGCTGGAAGGCCAGCAGCTGAGCGGCTTGTTCTGCTAGTGCCGGGGCGGACTTGGCGGAGAGGATCCACGGAACGACCGGGAGCACGGCGGTCGACGCCGGGAGTTGCTCGTCCGCCTCCGGGGACTGTTCCAGGATGACGTGCGCGTTGGTCCCGCTCATCCCGAACGACGACACACCCGCCCGTCGCGGCTGTCCCGTCTCGGGCCAGGCCACCGACTCGGTCAGCAGCTCCACGCCTCCCGACCACTCCACATGGGACGACGGCCTGTCGACGTGCAGGGTCTGCGGCAGCACACCGTGCCGCATCGCCATCACCATCTTGATCACACCGGCAACGCCGGCGGCCCCCGCGGTGTGACCGATGTTCGACTTGAGCGATCCCAGCCGCAGAGGCCTGTGCTCGGGGCGATCCTGCCCGTAGGTCGCCAGCAGGGACTGCGCTTCGATCGGGTCGCCCAGCCGGGTACCCGTGCCGTGGGCCTCCACCGCGTCGACGTCGGCCGGGGACAGTCCGGCGTCGGCCAGCGCCTGCCGGATCACCCGCTGCTGCGACGGTCCGTGGGGGACGGTGAGACCGCTGCTCGCGCCGTCCTGGTTGATCGCGGAGCCGCGGATGACGGCAAGGACCTGGTGGCCGTTGCGGCGCGCGTCCGAGAGCCGCTCGACCAGCAGCATGCCGACGCCTTCGCCCCAGCCGGTACCGTCGGCCGCCTCGGCGAACGCCTTGCACCTGCCGTCGGCCGCCAGACCACGCTGCCGGGAGAACTCCAGGAAGGCCCCAGGGGTGGACATCACCGACGCCCCGCCCACCAGCGCCATGGAGCACTCGCCCTGGCGCAACGCCTGTGCGGCCCAGTGCAGGGCCACCAGCGACGACGAACACGCCGTGTCGACGGTCGCGGCGGGCCCCTGGAGACCGAGGGCGTAGGCGATGCGGCCGGACATGACGCTCGCGGAGTTCCCGATGGCGAGGTAACCGCCGAGCTCCGCAGTGTCGTTGTGCAGCAACCCGGCGTAGTCCTGGGCGTTGGAGCCGACGAAGACACCGGTGCTGCTGCCGTGCAGCGAAGCCGGGTCGATGCCGGCCCGCTCCAGCGCCTCCCAGGCGGTCTCGAGGAGCAGTCGCTGCTGGGGGTCCATCGCCAGCGCCTCACGCGGCGAGATGCCGAAGAACTCGGCGTCGAAGTCCCCGACGGAGGTCAGGAACCCGCCCTGGTCCGCGTAGGTCGTGCCGGGGTGGTCCGGGTCGGGGTGGTAGAGCCCGTCCGCATCCCAGCCACGGTCCGTCGGGAAGCCCGTGATCGCGTCCGAACCGTCGGCGACCAACTGCCACAGCTGCTCGGGCGAACGGACATCGCCGGGAAAGCGGCAGCTCATGCCGACGATGGCGATCGGCTCCTGGGCCTCGGTCTCGACCTCGTGGAGCCGCTGCTTCGTCTGCCGAAGCTCAGCGGTCATCCACTTCAGGTGATCCAGGAGTTTCTCTTCACTCGCCATCGGAAACAGCACCGCCCCTTGAGAAAGCCATGATTTGCACGCGCGTCAACAACTGCCGGTCAGGACTTGCCGAATTCGCGTTGGATGAGGTCGAACAACTCGTCCGACGTGGCCGCGTCGAGCGCGGGATCCACCTCGACGGCTGTCGGCGTGGGGGTGTCCGACGATGTGGAGGCCGCCTGGGGGACGCCCCACGCCGTCAGCAGGCTCTGGAGTCTCTTCGTGATGTCCTCACGGTCGACGTCCGTGGTGGACAACCCGGACAGCATGCGCTCCAACTCGGTGATGGCCGAGGCGACCGGGGCCGCCGCCGACATGTCGCGGGCGATCTCGGAGCGCAAGTGCTCCGCCAACGCCGCGGACGACGTGAAGTCGAAGAGGAGCGTGGTCGGCAGGCGGAGCCCGGTGTGGGACGCCAGCCGGTTGCGCACCTCGACCGCCATGAGCGAGTCGAAGCCCAGCTCCACGAAGCCCCGCCGGGGCTTCACGGCGTCCGGCGACTCGTGTCCCAGCACCCGCGCCGCTTCGCCCCGCACGAGTTCGAGCACGATGCGCTGCTGCTCCGGCTCGGTCGCTGCGGACAGCCGCTCCCGCAGAAGCGTCGCGGCTTCGCCGGAACCTGCGTCCGTCTCCTCGCGGGACGGCGTCAGCGCGATCCGTACGTCGGAGAGTTCACCGAGGAGAGGGCTGGGGCGACGAGCGGTGAACGCGGGCGCGAAGCGTTCCCAGTCCACATCGGCGACCGTAAGGGTGGTCTCGTCTTCGGCCAGCGCCTGGTGCAGCGCGGCGATCGCCTGGACAGGAGCCAGCGCGACGAGTCCATGCCGGTACAGATCCTCGGTCGTGCCCTGCGCCATTCCGCCATCCGCCCAGGGGCCCCAGGCGATGGACGTGGCGGTCAGTCCACGGGCCCGTCGGCGCTCGGCCAGGGCATCGAGGTGTGCGTTGGCAGCCGCGTAGGCGGCTTGACCGCCACTGCCCCAGACGGCGCTGATCGAGGAGAACAGCACGAACGCATCGAGCGGCCGGTCACCGAAGACGGCATCCAGATTGTCCGCACCCGTCACCTTGGCCCGCAGCACCTCAGCGAACTCATCCGCGCTCATACCCACCAGGCCGGTCATCTGACCGATGCCGGCCGCGTGGAACACGGAACGCACCGGGCCACCAGCCGCTTCGAGCTCCTCCACCAGCCCCGCCAGAGCAACC
>NZ_MAPV01000088.1 GCF_001700505.1 Streptomyces mutomycini | reverse complement strand
CCCGAAAACACCAGAGCCAGGGATCGACCCGACTTCGCGCGGTCCAGGACCGTGTGCGGAGCGTGCTCGCCGGAGATGACGGCGTCGAGACCGCGCAGGAGTTCCTCGCGGGTGTGCCCCGTGACCACGGCGCGGTGTTCCATGGCGGACCGTGCGGAGAGCAGTGACCAGGCGACGTCCGCGTCGGACGCCTCCGCCACGGCTGCGGAGTCCCGCAACCGCGCCGCCTGCCCACGCAGCCCGGCAGCAGAACGCGCGGAAAGCACCCAGGGCACCACGACCCCCGCGGCCTCCACCGACGACTCGACCACGGACGACGGTGCAGAGAGATCCGCGGACCCAACCGGCAGACCGGCCGGCGCCTGCTCCAGAACCACATGCGCATTCGTACCGCTGATACCGAACGAAGAGACCGCAGCCCGACGCGGACGCCCGGTCTCCGGCCACGCACGACTCTCCGTGACCAGCTCCACCGCACCCGACGCCCAGTCCACATACGGCGTCGGCTCATCGACGTGCAACGTCTTCGGCACCACACCGTGCCGCAGGGCGAGCACCATCTTGATGATCCCGCCGACGCCGGCGGCTGCCTGGGTGTGACCGAAGTTGGACTTCAACGATCCCATCAGGAGCGGCTGTTCACCTGCACGGTCCTGGCCGTAGGTGGCGAGGACCGCCTGGGCCTCGATCGGGTCGCCGAGGGTGGTTCCGGTGCCGTGCGCCTCGACGACGTCGACGTCGGCGGCCGTCATGCCCGCACTGGCGAGCGCCTGACGGATCACCCGCTGCTGCGAGGGGCCGTTGGGCGCGGTCAATCCGTTGGACGCGCCGTCCTGGTTCACCGCCGAACCCCGTACCACGGCGAGCACTTCGTGCCCGTTGCGCCGCGCGTCCGACAACCGCTCCACCAGGAGCAGGCCCACACCCTCGGACCAGGTGGTGCCGTCGGCGCCGGCCGCGAAGGACTTGCAGCGGCCGTCGGGCGCCAGGCCCTGTTGGCGGCTGAACTCGACGAAGGAGTCGGGGGTCGCCATGACTGCGACGCCACCGGCCAGAGCCAGGGTGCAGTCGCCCTGCCGCAGCGCCTGCGCCGCCTGGTGCAGCGCCACCAGCGACGACGAGCACGCCGTGTCCACCGTCACCGCAGGACCCTCGAACCCGAACGTGTACGAGACACGGCCGGTCGCGATGCTGCCGGTGTTGCCGTTGCCGAGGAAGCCCGCGACCTCCTCGGGGACGGAGCGCAGCCGGGCGGCGTAATCGTGGTACATGAGCCCGGCGAACACGCCGACCCTGCTGCCGCGCACGGCAGCGGGGTCGATGTCCGCGTCCTCGAACGCCTCCCAGGTGGTCTCCAGGAGGAGCCGCTGCTGGGGGTCCATGGCGAGGGCCTCGCGCGGTGAGATCCCGAAGAACTCGGCGTCGAAATCGGCGGCGTCGTGCAGGAATCCGCCCTCGCCGACATAGCTGGTGTTGACGCGTCGGCCGTCCCGGTCGACGAGCTCGCGCACGTTCCAGCCGCGGTCCTCGGGGAACGGCGTGACACCGTCCCTGCCTTCGGCGACCAACTGCCACAGCTCCTCGGGCGTGCGGACACCGCCGGGATAGCGGCAGCTCATGCCGATGATGGCGATCAGGTCGTCGTCACCGGACGCCACCGGCGCCACGAGGGTCGGAGCTGCTGCGTCGGCTTCCTCGCCGACGAGTTCTGCGCGCAGGTGGCGGGCGAGCGCCGCCGGCGTCGGGTAGTCGAAGACGAGGGTGGCGGGCAACCGCACCCCGGTGGCCGTGGCCAGCTGGTTGCGCAGGTCGACGGCGGTCAGCGAGTCGAATCCGAGCTCGGAGAAGGCCCGGTCGGACTCCAGGTCGCTGTCGGGCGCGTAGCCGAGTGCGGCGGTGACGTGCCGCAGCACCAGCTGCAGCAGCGCCTCTTCGCGGCCGGCGGCGGACAGCGCGCGCAGCCGGTGGCGGAGGCCGCCGGTGGGTTCGGCGTCCGTGGCCCGCCGGGAGGTGGTGCGAACGAGGCCGCGCATCACCGGGGGGATTCCGGCGGCCTCGCCTCGGGCGGCGGCCGGGTCGAACGCCATCGGGACGAGTACCGCTTGGCCCGTGGCGAGTGCCGCGTCGAACAGCGTGAGGCCGTCCTCGACGGACAGGGCAGACATGCCGCCGCGGGAGGCACGGGCGAGGTCCTGCTCGCTCATGGCGCCCGACATGGAGCTGCGCTGGTCCCACAGACCCCAGGCCAGCGCGTGCGCGCTGAGCCCCTGGGCCCTGCGGTACTCGGCCAGGGAGTCGAGGAAGGTGTTGGCCGCGGCGTAGTTGGCCTGGCCGACCGCGCCGAGGATGCCGGCCGCGGAGGAGAACAGTACGAAGAAGTCGAGGTCCGCGGTGAGTTCGTGCAGGTTCCATGCGGCCTGCGACTTGGGCCGCAGCACGGTGTCGACCCGCTCGGGGGTCAGCGAGGAGATCACCCCGTCGTCCACGACGCCCGCGGAGTGGACCACGCCGCGCAGTGGCCGGCCGGCCGGGATGTCCCCGAGGACGGCGGCCAGGCTGTCCCGATCCGCCACGTCGCAGGCGGCGACCGTGGTCTCGGCGCCGAGCTCGGCGAGTTCGGCCACCAGCTCCTGCGCACCCGCGGCCTGCGGGCCCTGGCGGCCGAGCAGCAGCAGATGGCGTACGCCGTGCTCGCGCACCAGGTGACGGGCGACGGCACTGCCGAGGACGCCGGTGCCGCCGGTGATGAGAACGGTCCCGTTCGGGTCCCAGACCGGCGCCTCCTCGTGCTCGGTCTGTGCGGAGGGGGCGGCCGGGACAACGCGGGAAAGCCGGGGTGCCCACAACGTGCTTTTACGGAGCACCAGTTCGGGTTCGTCCGCCGCGAGGGCGGTCCGGAGGGCCGGCGCCAGGAGCGCCGCCGTGTCGTCGGAGGGATCGGCCGTAAGGTCGAACTGCACGATACGGCCGGGGTGTTCGGACTGGGCCGAGCGCAGCAGACCGCGGGCTGCGGCGTGCGCCGGGTCGGCACCCTGTCCGTCGGTGGCCGCCGCCGCGAGGGTCGCGGCGTTACGGGTGAGCAGCACCAGCCGAGCCTCGGCCAGCCTGTCGTCGTCGAGCCAGGCCTGCGCCGTCTCCAGCGCCCAGAAGGTTGCCGCCTTCGTGGCCTCCGGTACGTCGGCCAGGGAGTCGGGGCAGGCGACGACGACGGTCTTGGGCACGGCAGTTCCCGCGTCGATCGCCGCGGCGAGGTCCGCGAGGTTCCCGTACACCTCGCTGTCGGCGTCCGCGCCGCGGGTGAGCGCGGCGGCCTCGTCACCGATGACGGCCCAGAGGGGCCGGGCGGCGTCGCCCGCAACCGGGGGAAGTTCGGCCCAGTCCGTTCGGTAGAGCCACTCGTTGTGGCCGCGTGCGGCGCGCAGCTGACGGCCGGTGACCGGGCGCAGGACGAGTTTACCGACGGAGGCAAGCAGCAGCCCGGCACCGTCGGTCATGGTGACCGTGACGGCGCCGGTACCCGCGGGGGCGAGACGGACGCGCACGGCGGCCGCACCCGTGGCGTACAGGCGCACGCCTTCCCAGGCGAACGGCAGGCCGCGCGGCGGCTCGCTGTCGCCGGAGCCCTCCAGCAGGGACACGCCGTGCAAGGCCGCGTCGAGCACAGCGGGGTGCAGGCAGAAATCGCCCGCGTCGCCCGCGTCGCCGCCCTCGGGCAACCGCACCTCGGCGAACACCTCGGAGCCGCGACGCCATGCCGCCGTGAGCCCCTGGAAGCTGGGGCCGTAGGCGAAGCCACCCTCTCTCATCGTGTCGTAGAGGCCATCCACCTCGACGGGTACGGAGCCCTCCGGCGGCCAGGCCTGGGATGGGGAGAGCGGCGCCGGTGCCGCCTGTACCGGGGACAGCACACCGGTGGCGTGGGTGGCCCAGGCTCCGGCGTCGCCGGTCCTCGCGTACACCGCGAAGGAGCGGCGCCCTTCCTCGTCCGCGTCGCCCGCCGTCAGCTGGACCCGCGTGGTGACACCTTCGGGAAGCACCAGCGGGGCGTGCAGCGTCAGTTCCTCGACGCCGGCGCAACCGACCTCGTCGCCGGCCCGCAGTGCCATCTCGACGAAGCCCGCACCGGGGAAGAGCACGGTGCCGAGCACCGCGTGGTCGGCCAGCCAGGGCAGCTCCGCCGGCGAGAGCCTGCCGGTGAGGAGCACGCCGTCGCCATCGGCCAGGCCGACCCTGGCGCCGAGCAGCGGGTGTCCTGTGGTTTCGAGGCCCACGGACCCGATGGCCGCATCCACACCGGTCGGCGCGGAGCGCCGGGGCCAGTGGCGCTGCCGGTTGA
>NZ_MAPV01000087.1 GCF_001700505.1 Streptomyces mutomycini | reverse complement strand
CTGCTTGCCGAACTCCGCGAACACACCGGGGGTCGACATCACGGTGACGCCGCCGACCAGGGCCAGCGGGCAGTCGCCGGAGCGCAGCGCGCGGGCCGCAAGGTGCAGGGCCACGAGGGAGGCCGAACAGGCGGTGTCGACCGTCACGGCAGGGCCCTCGAAGCCGAGGGTGTAGGCGATGCGACCGGAGACGACGCTGGCGGCATTGCCGGTCAGGAGGTGGCCGAGGGACTCGTGTCCCGCCTGGTTGAGCATGCCGGGGTAGTCGGCACCGTTGACGCCGATGAACACGCCGGCCTTGCTGCCGTGCAGGCCGGCGACGTCGATGCCCGCGCTTTCGAAGGTCTCCCAGGACGTCTCCAGGAGCAGCCGCTGCTGCGGGTCCATCTCCAGGGCTTCGCGCGGGGATATACCGAAGAAGGAGGCGTCGAATTCGGTGGCCGTTTCGAGGAAGCCGCCCTGCGGACGGGCCCCGCCCTCGAACTGCTGCCAGCCGCGGTCGTCGGGGAAGTCACTCATGGCGTCGACGCCGTCGTGCAGCAGGTCCCAGAACTCCTCGGGTGTACCGGCCCCGCCCGGGAACCGGCAGCCCATACCAACGATCGCAAGGGGCTCGCGCTCGGCCTCCTCCAGGTCTCGGACACGGCCCCTGGTGCGCTTCAGATCCGCCGTCACCCGCTTCAGGTACTCGACGATCTGCTCTTTCTCAGCCATGTCCGAAACCCCTCGATGTGCAGAACGTGCGTGTGGGCCGTGCGTGCATCAGCTCAGCCCGATCTCGTCGTCGATGTAGCGCAGCAGCTCTTCCTCGCTGACCTCGCCCAGCTCGTCGGCCCCCACGTCCTGGGCCTGGCCGCCGCCGGGCGCGGTGCCGGCCAGCATCCTGGAGCGTTCCCGCCAGCGCAGCAGCAAGGTCTCCAGACGGGCCGTCAGCTTGTTGACCTCGGCCTCGTCCCGCTCGTCGTCGAGCATGGCTTCGAGACGGTCGACGCTTTCCCTGCCCCACTCCTCGGCCTCCGTCCCGGGCAGCAGGATCTCGAGCAGACGGCCGGTGAGCGCCTCCGGCGTGGGGTAGTCGAAGACGAGCGTGGTGGGCAGCCTCGTACCGGCCATCCGGGCCAGGCGGTTGCGCAGCTCGACGGCGGTCAGCGAGTCGAAGCCGAGCTCCGTGAACGGCCGGGTGGCCGAGATCTGAGCGCCCGTGCCGTACTTGAGGACCGCGGCGATCTGGCCGCGCACCGTTTCGAGGAGGGCTTCCTGCCGCTCGGCCGCGGGCAGCGCGGAGAGGCGTCCGCGCAGCGCCTGGGCATCGTCCGGCGCCGTGGCTCGGCGGGGTGCGGAGCGCACCAGGCCGCGCAGCAGCGCGGGCGTGTCCTCGCCGTGGCGCAGTTGGGCGCGGTCCAGCTGGACCGGCGCGGTGTGCGGCAGGCCGCTTGCGAGCGCGCGGTCGAAGAGGGCGAGTCCTTCTTCCGTGCTGAACGGCAGTACACCGCCGGCACTGATCCGCCGCAGTCCGGATTCGCCGAGGGTGGCGGTG
>NZ_MAPV01000086.1 GCF_001700505.1 Streptomyces mutomycini | reverse complement strand
CCCGGGAACACGAACACCACGTCCGAAGCGCCTACCGACGCCACACCCGTGACCACACCAGCCACCGGCTCACCCGCCGCAACCGCCCCCAACGCGGCCGACAACTCCTCACGATCCGAGCCCAACACCACCGCCCGGTGCTCAAAACCCGCACGCGAAGATGCCAGCGACCAGCCCACGTCGGCAACCGAGACCTCGGAGGAAGTCACGAACTCGTGCAACCGCTCCGCCTGCCCGCGCAGCCCGGCCTCCGACCGGGCCGACAGCACCCACGGCACCACACCACCGCCGGCGACAACATGCCCCGGACCGGACCCGACCTCGTCTTCCCGGCTCTCCTCGGCCGGGGCCTGCTCGACGATGATGTGCGCATTCGTCCCACTCACACCGAACGACGACACACCCGCACGCCGAACACGACCCGTCTCAGGCCACGCACACCCCTCGGTCACCAACGTCACCGCACCCGACGACCAATCCACCTTCGGCGTCGGCTCATCCACGTGCACGGTCCTCGGCACCACACCGTGCCGCATCGCTTCCACCATCTTGATCACGCCCGCGATGCCTGCGACGGCGGAGGTATGGCCGAGGTTCGACTTCAGCGAGCCCAGCAGCAGCGGCCGGCCCTCGGGCCTGTCCTGGCCGTACGTCGCCAGCAGCGCCTGCGCCTCGATGGGGTCGCCCAAGGTCGTGCCGGTGCCGTGCGCCTCGACGACGTCGACGTCCGATGCTTCGAGCTGTGCGTTGGCCAGCGCCTGACGGATGACTCGCTGCTGCGACGGCCCGTTCGGCGCAGTCAGGCCGTTGGACGCGCCGTCCTGGTTGACCGCCGAGCCGCGGATCACGGCCAGCACCTGGTGACCGTTGCGCCGTGCCTGGGACAGCGGCTCCAGGAGCAGCACCCCGACACCCTCGCCCCAGGCTGTGCCGTCCGCCGCCGCGGCGAAGGGTTTGCACAGGCCGTCGGGGGCGAGTCCTCGCTGTTGGCTGAATTCGGTGAAGATACCCGGGGTCGACATCACCGTCACTCCGCCGGCGAGCGCCATCGAGCACTCGCCCTGTCGCAGCGCCTGAATCGCCAGGTGCAGCGCCACCAGCGAAGAGGAGCACGCCGTGTCCACCGTCATGGCGGGACCGGTCAGGCCGAAGCTGTAGGAGATGCGCCCCGAAGCCACACTGCCCGCGGCGCCGGTGAACAGATAGCCGCCGGATTGCTGGGCGTTGGTGGCGTCCGTGCCGTAGCCGTGCGGGACGGCGCCGACGAAGACACCGGTCCTGCTGCCGCGCAGCGTCTCCGGGTCGAGGCCCGCGCGTTCCATGACCTCCCAGGAGGTCTCCAGGAGGAGCCGCTGCTGCGGGTCCATGGCGACGGCCTCTCGCGGCGAGATCCCGAAGAAGCCCGCGTCGAACTGCCCGGCGTCGTGCAGGAATCCGCCCTGGTCGACGTAGCTGGTGCCCGCCCGCGAGGAGTCCGGGTCGTACAGCGCGTCGAGGTCCCATCCACGGTCTTCCGGCAGCCCGGAGATGACGTCCTGCCCGTCGAGCAGCAGCTGCCACAGGTCTTCCGGGGAGCGTATGCCGCCGGGGAAGCGGCAACTGGTGGCCACGATGGCGATGGGCTCGTCACCGGAAGAGCCGGATGTCGTACGAGAGCGCAGGGCGGCGGCTTCCGCGTCGTCGCCGTCCGAACTGTCCGCGCCGAGTATGCGGTCGCGCAGGTGCTCTGCGAGCCGCAGCGGCGTCGGGTAGTCGAACACGGCCGTCTGCGCGAGGGGCTGCCCGGTCGCGATGCCCAGTCGGTTGCGCAGGTCCACGGCGGTCAGCGAGTCGAATCCTGCCTCGCGGAACGCCCGACCCACCTCGACCTCATGCGCCGAGGCCCAGCCGAGTACTGCCGCTGCCTGGGTGCACACCTCGTCCAGCACGACGCGCAGGCGCCGGCTGTCGGTGGGCGCGTCGAGCACCTTCTGGCGGAAACCGTCGACCGGTTCGGCTACCGGCGCGGAAGGCAGCTCCACCTGGACGGGCGCACCGGCGGCCGAGGGCGCGAGCCAGTAGCGGTCACGCTGGAAGGCGTAGGTGGGCAGATCGACCGGATCAGTGCCTCCGGCGACCGGGGCGAAGACCGCCGACCAGTCGGGCATGCCGCCGCGCACCCACAACTCGCCCAGCGAAGTGAGGAACCGACGGATGCCACCCTGATCACGACGCAGAGTGCCACCCACGAACACCTCGACACCCATCGCCTCACCGGTCTCCTCCACCGGAGACGTCAGCACCGGATGCGGACTCACCTCCACAAACATGGTGTGACCGTCAGCGATCAGCCCACGAACCGTCTCCTCGAACCGCACCGGCTGCCGCAGATTACGGAACCAGTACTCCGCACCCGCCGCACCAACCTCAAGAACCCGACCCGTCACCGTCGAGTACATCGGCACATCACCCGCACGCGACACCACCGGAGCAGCCAACTCCAACAGAGCCTCACGCAACTGCTCCACCTGCACCGTATGCGACCCGTAATCCACCGGAATACGACGCGCCCGCACCCCATCACGCTCACACACGACCATCAACTCATCCAGCGCCGCAGCCTCACCCGCAACCACCGTGGACCGCGGACCATTCACCGTGGCGACATCAATCCGGCCCACCCACGGCCCGATCAGCTCCACCGCCGCACCCTCACCCACCGCCACGGACACCATGCCACCCTGGCCCGCCAGCTCCCGCCCGATCAACCCACTACGCAACGCGACAATCCGCGCACCATCCTCGACCGACAACACACCCGCCACCACCGCAGCCGCCAACTCACCCTGCGAATGCCCCACCACAGCAGCCGGCCTGACACCCGACACACGCCACACCTCCGCCAAGGACACCATCACCGCCCACAACATCGGCTGAACCACATCCACCCGATCCAACGACGGCGCACCCTCACACCCCCGCAACACATCAACCGGAACCCACTCCACAAACGGCGCAAGAGCCGCCGCACACTCACCAAACCGCTCCGCGAACACCCCAGACGAATCCAACAACCCCACCGCCATACCCACCCACTGCGAACCCTGACCCGGGAACACGAACACCACATCCGAAGCGCCTACCGACGCCACACCCGTGACCACACCAGCCACCGGCTCACCTTCTTCCAGGGCCTGCAGGGCGGTGAGCAGCTCCTCCTGGTCCGCGCCGAGCAGCACGGCCCGGTGCCCGAGTCCCGCACGCGAAGATGCCAGCGACCAGCCCACGTCGGCAACCGAGACCTCGGAGGAGGCCACGAACTCGTGCAACCGCTCCGCCTGCCCGCGCAGCCCGGCCTCCGACCGGGCCGAGAGCACCCACGGCACGACACCATCGCCGGAGACGAGGCCGGCCGGACCGGACTCGGCCTCCTTTCCGGGGGTCTCCTCGGGCGGAGCCTGCTCGATGATGACGTGCGCGTTCGTCCCGCTCACTCCGAACGACGACACGCCCGCACGGCGTGCGCGACCCGTCTCGGGCCAGGGACGCTCCTCGGTCACCAGCTCCACGGCACCCGAGGTCCAGTCCACATGCGGCGTCGGCTCATCCACGTGCAGCGTCCTGGGCACCACACCGTGCCGCATCGACTCGACCATCTTGATCACACTCGCCACACCCGCGGCAGCCTGCGTGTGACCGATGTTGGACTTCAACGAGCCGAGCAGCAGAGGCCGTTCCCCGTCCCGTTCCTGGCCGTACGTCGCCAGCAGCGCATCCGCCTCGATGGGGTCGCCCAGCGTGGTACCCGTGCCATGCGCCTCGACCACGTCCACCTGCGCGGCAACAAGCCCGGCGCTCTCCAGAGCCTGACGGATCACACGCTGCTGCGCGGGGCCGTTGGGCGCGGTCAGACCGTTGGACGCGCCGTCCTGGTTGACCGCCGAGCCGCGGATCACGGCCAGCACCTGGTGGCCGTTGCGGCGCGCGTCCGAGAGCCGCTCCACCAACAGCAGGCCCACACCCTCCGACGCGCTCATACCATCGGCAGAGGCGGCGAACGCCTTGCAGCGGCCGTCCCGCGCCAGACCCTGCTGCCGGCTGAGCCCTACGAAGACTTCGGGCGTCGACATGACCATCACGCCGCCCGTAAGCGCCAGTGAGCACTCGCCGAGCTGCAGCGCATTGATCGCCAGGTGCAGCGCCACCAGCGACGACGAGCAGGCCGTGTCGACAGTGAGTGCCGGGCCTTCGAGGCCCAGGGTGTAGGAGATCCGGCCGGAGATGACGCTGTCGGCGCGGCCGGTGAGCAGATAGCCCTGCGCCTCTTCGGGGGCGGTGGCCGGGTCGCCGTACCCGTGGAAGCTGGAGCCTACGAAGACACCGGTGTCGCTGCCACGCAGCGCGGCGGGGTTCATGCCGGAGCGCTCGAACAGCTCCCAGGAGGTCTCCAGGAGCAGCCGCTGCTGCGGGTCCATGGCCAGGGCCTCGCGCGGGGAGATCCCGAAGAAGCCCGCGTCGAACTCCCCCGCGTCGTGCAGGAACCCACCCTCGGCCACGTACGAGCTGCCGGGACGCTCGCCGGTCACATCCACCAGGGTTCCCGCGTCCCAGCCGCGGTCGGTGGGGAATCCGGTGATGGCGTCGCCGCCCTCGGAAAGCAACCGCCACAGGTCCTCGGGAGAGGCGACCCCGCCGGGGAACCGGCAGCTCATCCCGACGATCGCCACCGGCTCGCTGCCGGCCGACTCCATGGCCTTGAGCCGTGACTTGGTCTCCTTGAGCTCGGCAGTCACGCGCTTGAGGTACTCGAAGAGCTTGTCTTCATTCGGCATGGGCGGCAGGTCCATTTCTTGGCAGCACTGAAAGGGTCGGCAATCGCGTTCCGGGTGGAGTCAAAAGGGCGGCGCGCAGAGCGCCCGGCCGGTCCGGATCACGGCTCTCCCAGCTCGTCATCGATCATTGCGAACACTTCGTCGTGGGAGGCTGTCCGGAGGTCCCAGCTCTGCTCGGCCCTGCCGCCCGAGGTGGCCACCGAGTCCGGGCTGACACGGCGCAGCAGTTTCTCCAGCCGCTCCACCACGTCGCCCCTGACCGGGTCGTCGTCGCGCAGGGTGGCCAGCTCGACATCCAGGCGGTCCAGTTCGGCCAGCATCGGGCTGGTGTACGTCTCATCGCCGAACAACAGGTCGCGCAGATAGGCAACAAGGTCAGCGACCGTCGGATGGTCGAAAATGAGCCCGACCGGCAGCTTGTGGCCGACCTCGCCACCGAGGCGGTTACGCAGCTCCACCGCGGTGACCGAGTCCAGGCCGAGCTCCGCGAACGGGCGGGTGAGCGGCACCGATTCGGCCCCGTCGTGGCCGAGGACGGCCGCGGCGTGGGTGCGGACCGCCTCACGCAGCACCCGGTCCTGCTCCTTCCGAGCCAGGCCGAACAGACGCTCGGCAAGATGGGGTCCCTTCGTGCCACCGGTACCCGCCCCCTCCGCAAGCGTCTCCTGGGGGCGCTGGACCTCCGCGAGGCCGTACAGCAGAGGACTGGGCCGCGCGGCGGTGTAGGCGAGCTGGAACTTGTCCCACTCGATATCGGCGAGGACCACGAAGGTGTCGTCGCCCGCCAGGGCTCGCTCCATGGCGAGGGTGGCGCGCTGCGGGGACATGAGCGGCACGCCGTGCCTGCGGCGCAGGTCAGCGACGACGTCCTTCTCCGCCATGCCGCCCTGGGCCCAGGCGCCCCAGCCGATGGAGGTCGCCACCTGGCCCTGGGCCCTGCGGTACCAGGCCAGCGCGTCCAGGTAGGCGTTGCCGGGCGCGTAGTTGCCCTGGCCTGCGGCGCCGAAGGTGCCCGCCGTGGAGGAGAAGAGCACGAACGCCGACAGGTCCGCGTCCGCGGTCAGCTCGTGGAGGTTCCACGCGGCACCCGCCTTCGAGCGGAGCGAGGCGGCTACGCGAGGGAGGGTCAGCGTCTCCAGCGGGCCGTCGTCCAGGGCGGCGGCGGTGTGGAAGACCGCGGTCAGCGGCAGCTTCTCCGGGATGCCTGCCAGGGCGGCCGCCAGTGCGTCGCGGTCGGCCGCGTCGCAGGACAGGACGGTCACCCGTGCGCCCGCAGCGGTCAGTTCGGCCCGCAGCTCGTCGGCGCCCTCGGCATCGGGGCCGCTCCTGCTCAGGAGCATCAGGTGCTCAGCGCCCCGCTCGGCGAGCCGGCGTGCGAGGTGGCCGCCGAGCGCGCCGGTACCGCCGGTGATGAGGACGGTGCCCCTGGGCGGCCGCCAGGCGCCGTCCCGTCCCACGGACGCGGCGGCACGCACCAGCCTCCTCGCGCGGACGCCGGAGGGACGCACCGCGAGCTGGTCCTCACCGGTCTCGCCTGTCAGCAGGGCGCAGAGCCGGTAGATGTCCCGCTCCCCCGGCTCGGTGGGCAGGTCGATCAGGCCGCCCCAGCGGTCCGGGTACTCCTGCGCCGCGACCCGGCCGAGTCCCCACACCATCGCCTGCCGGGGCCCGGTGAGCTCGGCGCCACTGCCGGTGGTGACCGCACCGCTGGTGACGCACCACATGGGGGCGGTGACCGCGGTGGCGGCCAGTGCCTGGATCAGCCCAAGGGTGCGGGAGAAGCCGAGGGGTACGCCGGGGTGAGCCGGGTGGGAGTCCTCGTCCCGTCCGGTCAGCGCGAGGACTCCGGCCGCCCGCTCGTGTCCTGGGACGGCGCGCACTCGTACGGAAATCTCCTCGACGTACGGGAGTTCGCCCGTGGTGGCGGTGTCCTCGGCGCGCTCCGCGGGGAGCAGGACCTGACGGACGGTTCCGCCGCGGCGCTCGATGCCCGCGCCCATGTCCCGAACCGCCGGGTCGTCGGCGCGTTCCTCGGGAACGACGAGCAGCCAGGTGCCCGTGAGCCGGGCCTGGGTCTCCTGAACCGGCGCCCATTCGATCCCGTAGCGCCAGGCGTCCACGGTGGCCTCCTCGCGCTGCTTGCCGTGCCAGGCGGAGAGCGCGGGCAGGACGGTGGCGAGCGAGGAGCGCACGGAGTCGTCCGCCACACCGAGCGCGGCGGCGAGCGATTCGGTGTCGCCGCCGTCGACCGCCGTCCAGAAGGCGCTGTCGACGCCGGAGCCCGCGCTGCCCTGCGCGGGCGCGGGGGCATCCAGCCAGTAACGCTGCCGGTGGAATGCGTAGGTGGGCAGGTCCACGGTCCTGCCACCGTCGAAGGTGCCCTCCCAGTCCACGGGCGCGCCGGCGACGAACAGTTCGGCGAGGGCGGTCAGCAGTCTGCTGCGGCCGCCGTCCTCGCGCCGCAGGGTGCCGGCGACCACGGGGGCGGCCGCGAGGTCCGCGAGGCTGTCCTCGATGCCGGTCGTCAGGACCGGATGCGGGCTGACCTCGACGAAGACGCCGTGGCCCGCGTCAGCGAGGGCGCGCACGGTCTGCTGGAAGCGGACGGGTTCGCGGAGGTTGCGGTACCAGTACTCGGCGTCGGCCACACCGTCCTCGAGTGGCTCGGCGGTGACGGTCGAGTACATCGGCACCTGGGCCGGGCGCGGGGACACGGGAGCGGCGAGCTCGAGGAGGGCCTCGCGAAGCTGCTCGACCTGCGGGGTGTGGGAGCCGTAGTCCACCGGAATGCGACGGGCCCGTACGCCGTCGCGCTCGCACACGGCCATCAGCTCGTCCAGCGCCGCCCCCTCACCGGCGACGACCGTGGACTGTGGGCCGTTGATCGTGGCAACGCTTATCCGGCCCGCCCAGGGCTCGATCAGCTCCGCCGCCGCCTCCTCGGCGACCGGCACGGACACCATGCCACCCTGGCCGGCCAGTTCACGCCCGATCAGCTGGCTGCGCAGCGCGACGATCCGCGCGGCGTCCTGGAGTGAGAGCACGCCGGCGACCACGGCGGCCGCCAACTCACCCTGGGAGTGCCCCGCTACGGCAGCGGGCTTGACGCCGTGCGCACGCCACACCGCGGCGAGCGAGACCATGACAGCCCACAGCATCGGCTGGATCACGTCCACGCGCTCCAGCGACGGAGCGTCCTCGCGCTCGCGCAGCACGTCCGCGGGCACCCAGTCGATGTGCGGGACGAGGGCCGCCGCGCACTCGCCGAACCGGTGGGCGAACGCCGGCGAGCAGTCCAGGAGTTCGGTTGCCATGCCCGCCCACTGCGAGCCCTGGCCGGGGAAGACGAAGGCGGTCCTCGTGTCGCTTGCCGCGGTGCCGTGGATCACGCCGGGGGTCTCGTCGCCGTGGCCGAACGCGGCCAGGCGCCGCAGCAGTTCCTCGCGGTCGCGGCCGATGACGACGGCGCGGTGCTCGAATTCCGCCCGGGTGGTCAGGAGCGAGCGTGCGATGTCGACGAGGGCGGCCTCGGGGTCGGCGCTGACGTGTGCGTGCAGGCGCAGTGCCTGCTCGCGCAGGCTCTCCGGGCTCTTGGCGGAGATCACCCACGGCAGGTGGGCGCCGGTGTCCTCGGCGGCCTCGGCCTCGGGCTCCGGGGCGTGTTCGAGGATGACGTGGGCATTGGTGCCGCTGATGCCGAACGAGGAGACGGCACCGCGCCGCGGCCTGCCCGTCTCGGGCCACGGCACGCTCGCGTCGGCGAGCCGCACACCGGCGGAGTCCCACTCGATGTGCGGCGTCGGCTCGTCGACGTGCAGCGTCTTCGGCACCACACCGTGGCGCAGGGCGAGCACCATCTTGATGACGCCCGCGACACCTGCCGCGGCCTGGGTGTGACCGATGTTGGACTTCACCGAGCCGAGCAGCAGCGGCTTGTCCTCGGGGCGGTCCTTGCCGTACGTGGCAAGGACGGCCTGGGCCTCGATCGGGTCGCCGAGCGAGGTTCCGGTGCCGTGTGCCTCGACGACGTCGACCTCGGCGGTGGTGAGCCCGGCGTTGGCGAGCGCCTGGCGGATGACGCGCTGTTGTGCGGGGCCGCTCGGCGCGGTCAGGCCGTTGGATGCGCCGTCCTGGTTGAGGGCGGAGCCACGGAGGACCGCGAGGACGGTGTGGCCGTTGCGGCGCGCGTCCGAGAGCCGCTCCACGACGAGCATGCCGACGCCCTCCGCGAAGCCCATGCCGTTGGCCTCGGCGGAGAAGGCTTTGCAGCGGCCGTCCGGCGACAGACCGCTGATGCGGCTGAACTCCACCATCGGGCGCGGCGTCGACATGACGGTGACGCCGCCGGCGACCGCGAGTGTGCAGTCGCCGTTGCGCAGGGCGTGCGCGGCCTGGTGCAGGGCGACCAGCGAGGACGAGCACGCCGTGTCGACCGTGATCGCTGGACCCTCCAGGCCGAGTGTGTAGGCGATGCGGCCGGAGGCGACGCTGTTGGCGCTGCCGTTGCCGAGGTAGCCCTCGTATCCGCTGAGCAGGTCGGGGAAGCGCACGGCGTAGTCGTTGTAGATGAGGCCGGTGAAGACGCCGGTCGGGGTGGAGCGCAGGGTGGCCGGGTCGATTCCGGCCCGCTCCAGCGCCTCCCAGGTGGCCTCGAGGAGCAGCCTCTGCTGGGGGTCGGTGGCCTGCGCCTCGCGCGGCGACATCCCGAAGAAGCCGGGGTCGAAGTCCGCCATGTCGTGCAGGAATCCGCCGACCTTGGCGAAGTGCAGCTCGGGGGCCTCGGGGTTGTGAAGGTCGACGGAGTCCCAGCCGCGGTCGGTGGGGTAGTCGCCCATGGCGTCGCGTTCGTCGGTGAGCAGTTGCCACAGTGTTTCGGGCGAGTCGATGTGGCCGGGGAAGCGGCAGCTCATACCGATGATGACGATCGGGTCGTCGTCGGAGGCGACGGCCGGTGCGGCAAGGAGGGCTGTGCGGTCCCGGCCGCTGTCGCCGTCGACACCGAGCCGGATGCCGACCTCGGCCGCGAGGGCGGCGGGGGTGGGGTGGTCGAAGACAGCGGTCACGGGCAGGCGCAGACCGGTGGCAGAGCCGATCCTGTTGCGCAGTTCAACGGCGGTGAGCGAGTCGAAGCCCATGTCGCGGAAGGCCCGGCCGGCCTCCACCGCGCCGGCGGTGCCGTGGCCGAGGACGAGGGCAGCCTGGGCGCGCACCAGCTCCGTCAGCTCGCGGTCACGCTCGGTGGGGGCCAGGGCCGCGAGGCGCCCGCGCAGCCCGTCGCCACTGCCCGCGGAGGTGTTGACGGCGGCCCGCATGGCCGTGGTGCGCACCAGAGCGCGGAAGAGCGGTGCCAGGGGCCGCTGTTCGCGCAGCGTGGCCGTGTCGAGGCGGACCGGGACGGTGTGCGGGCAGGGAAGGCGCACCGCGGCGTCGAAGAGGGCGAGACCCTCCTCGGTGGCCAGCGGCCGGACACCCACGCGCCGCATGCGGTCGAGGTCAGCGGTACTGAGCGCGCCGGTCATGGCGCTGCGGTCGGCCCACAGCCCCCAGGCCAGGGAGTGCGCGGGCAGCCCCTGGGCACGGCGCTCTTGCGCGAGCGCGTCGAGGAAGGAATTCGCCGCCGCGTAGCCGCCCTGCCCCGGAGAGCCGAGGACGCCCGCGGCCGAGGAGAAGAGCACGAACAACCCGAGGTCACGGCCGCGGGTGAGCTCGTGCAGGTTCCAGGCCGCGTCCAGCTTCGGGCGGAGGACCGTCTCCAGACGCTCGGGGGTAAGCGCGGAAAGGACACCGTCGTCCAGGGCTCCGGCGGCATGCACCACACCGCACAGCCCGTCGAGCCCGTCCAGGAGCCTGCCGAGGGCCACGCGGTCGGCGGCGTCACAGGCCTCGACACGCACGGCGGCACCGAGCCCGGTCAGTTCGGCCGCGAGCTCCCGGGCCCCCGGCGCGTCCTGGCCGCGGCGGCTGGTGAGCACCAGATCCCGCACGCCGTGCCCAGTGACCAGGTGGCGGGCCACGGCGGACCCGATGACGCCTGTGCCACCGGTCACCAGGACGGTGCCGTCCAGAACCGCGCGCGGGTTGGTCAGGACGACCTTGCCAATGTGCCGGGCCTGGCTCATGTGCCGGAAGGCCTGCGCTGCCTGGCGGGTGTCCCACGCGGTGACGGGCAGCGGCACCAGTTCCCCGCGGGCGAAGAGTCCGGCCAGGTGCGCGAGCATCTCACCGAGCCGGTCGGCGCCCGCCTCACCCAGGTCGAAGGCCTGGTACCGCACGCCGGGTGAGGCGACGGTCACTTCATCGGCATCACGGATGTCGGTCTTGCCCATCTCCAGAAACCGGCCGCCGCGCGGCAGCAACCGCAGCGATGCATCCACGAACTCCCGGGCCAGGCTGTTGAGAACGACATCGACACCCCGGCCCTCGCTGTGCTCCAGGAACCGGTCGGCGAACTCCACGCTGCGCGAGGAGGCAAGCCGCTCGGATGCGATGCCGGTGTGCCGCACCGAAGGCCACTTGGCCTCACCGGCCGTGGCGTACACCTCGGCACCGAGGTGCCTGGCCAGCTGAACGGCGGCCATGCCCACCCCGCCCGCGGCCGCGTGCACCAGCACCGACTCACCCTCACGCAGCCCGGCGAGATCGACCAGCGCGTAGTAGGCGGTCAGAAACGTCACAGGAACGGACGCCGCCTGGGCGAACGACCACTCGGCGGGCATCACCACCAGCATGCGGCTGTCGGCCACCGCCGAAGGACCCGCGTACGAGCCGGACAACAGACCCATGACCCGGTCACCCACCCCGAGCCCGGTGACACCGGCGCCCACCTCGGTCACCACCCCCGCACCCTCACTACCGAACAACGCCTCGGTATGCGGTACGACGCCCAACGCCACAAGCACGTCACGGAAGTTGACCCCAGTGGCGCGCACCGCGACCCGGACCTGGCCCTTCTGCAGGGGCACCGTGACGCTCGGGGCGGCCACCAGGCGCAGCCCGTCCAGGGTGCCGCCCGTGTCGAGATCCACACCCCAGACCTCGGCCTCGGGAAGAGCCAGGGTGCCGTCCTTGGCGGGGGTGACCCGGCACAGGCGGGGTACGGAAACCGCTCCGGACCGTACGGCGAGGGAGGTCTCGCCCGTGACCACCGCACCGGCGACCGCGGCGGGCAGGGCCGCGGCGGACGACGGCGCGTCGTCCAGGTCGACCAGCAGGAAGCGGTCGGGGTGTTCGGACTGGGCCGTGCGCACCAGGCCCTGCACCGCGGCCTGCCCGGGTTCGGGCCGCTCGCCCGGTGCGACGGCCGAGCCGCCGCGGGTCACCACGGCGAGCCTGGCCTCCTCCAGTTCCGGCAGGGCCAGCCATTCCTGAACGGTGCCCAGCACGGAGGCCAGCAGTTCACGGGTGAGGGCGGGGACGCCGCCGGCCTGGGCAGCAGAGGCGTCGTCGGCTGTAGCGGCAGCGGTGCCGTCGGCGACCGTCCGCGGGCAGGGCAGGAGCACGGTGTGCGGTACGGCGGCGCCGCCGCGGACACTCGCGGCGAGCGCGGCGAGATCCGCATGCCGTGGCAGATCGAGGCCCGGTAGTCCTTCGCCGATGACCGCGGTCGGTCCGTCGGCTTCGACGTGCTCCGAACCAGCTTTCAGCGGAGTCCAGTTGACCTCGAACAGCGAGTCGACGCTCTGGCCCGCAAGGGCGTCGGCGGTCAGTGGCCGCGAGGTGAGGGCCTCGATGGTGAGGACCGGCAGCCCAGCGTGATCGGTCAGCTGGACCGAAAGGGCGTCGTCGCCCACTGGCGTCAGCCGGGCCCGGACCGCGGTGGCACCGGTCGCGTGGAGACGGGTTCCGGCGAACGAGAACGGCATCAGCCGGTCGCCCTGCCCCTCCAGCAGGGTCACCAGACGTGTCTGGAGCGCGGCGTCGACGAGGGCGGGGTGCACCCCGAACCGCTCGGCATCCCGCTCGGCACCCTCTGGCAGTACGACATCGGCGAACAGTTCCTCGCCGCGCCGCCACACCGCACGGATGCCCTGGAAGACCGGGCCGTAGCCGTATCCCGTGGCTGCCAGGCGCTCGTACAGCCCGTCGATGTCCACGGCCTGCGCGTCGGCCGGCGGCCAGACGGTGTCCTGCACGGACGGCTCTTCGACAGGTGCGGTGACCAGCGTGCCCTCGGCGTGACAGGTCCACTCGGAGTCGTCATCCTGCCCGGGGCGGTACGCCCGGGAGTGCAGCCGCACCGCGCGCCGGCCCTGCTCGTCGGGGGCTTCGACGACGACCTGGAGGTCGACCGCCGCGTCACCGGTGGGTACCACCAGCGGGGAGTGCAGGACGAGTTCGTCCAGCAGCTCGGTGCCCACGCTCTCACCGACCCGCAGCATCAGCTCCAGTACGGCGGCCCCCGGCACGAGCGCCCGGCCCATCACCACGTGGTCGGCCAGCCAGGGGTGGGTGTGCAGGGAGATGCGGCCGGTGGATACGTGGCCGTTCCCGGCCGCGAGAGCGACGCCGACCGCCAGCAGAGGGTGGCCGAGCGCGGAAAGCCCTCCCCCGGACACCCCCACGGTGCCGGTCCCGCTGTCCAGCCAGTAGTGCTCGGTCTGGAAGGCGTAGGTCGGCAGTACGACCCGCCGGGCCCCGGAACCTGCGAAGACCGCCGACCAGTCGGGCGTGCCGCCGTTGGCCCACAACTCGCCCAGCGAAGTGAGGAACCGACGGATGCCACCCTGATCACGGCGCAGAGTGCCACCCACGAACACCTCGACACCCATCGCCTCACCGGTCTCCTCCACCGGGGACGTCAGCACCGGATGCGGACTCACCTCGACAAACGTGGTGTGACCGTCAGCGATCAGCCCACGAACCGTCTCCTCGAACCGCACCGGCTGCCGCAGATTACGGAACCAGTACTCCGCACCCGCCGCACCATCCTCAAGAACCCGACCCGTCACCGTCGAGTACATCGGCACATCACCCGCCCGCGACACCACCGGAGCAGCCAACTCCAACAGAGCCTCACGCAACTGCTCCACCTGCGCCGTATGCGACCCGTAATCCACCGGAATACGACGCGCCCGCACCCCATCACGCTCACACACAACCATCAACTCATCCAGCGCCGCAGCCTCACCCGCGACAACCGTGGACCGCGGACCGTTCACCGTGGCGACATCGATC
>NZ_MAPV01000085.1 GCF_001700505.1 Streptomyces mutomycini | reverse complement strand
CCCGGGAACACGAACACCACGCCGTCTTCCCTGTCCGCCCGCACTCCGGACACCACCCCTACGGCGGACTCACCTGCCGCCACCGCTTCCAGCCCCGCCAGCAACTCCTCACGATCCGAACCCAGCACCACCGCCCGGTGTTCAAGACCCGCACGCGACGACACCAGCGCATGGCCGACATCCGCGAGCGGCACATCAGTCGACCGCACGAACTCCCGCAACCGCACCGCCTGCCCACGCAGCCCCGCAGCAGACCGTCCCGAAACCACCCACGGCACCACCCCGCCACCGACCGGACCCGGCTCGCCATCCGCGACCTCGGCCGACTCCTCCACGGGAGCCTGCTCCACGATCACGTGCGCGTTCGTCCCGCTCACTCCGAACGACGACACACCCGCACGGCGAACACGACCCGTCTCGGGCCAGGGACGCTCCTCGGTCACCAGCTCCACGGCACCCGAGGTCCAGTCCACATGCGGCGTCGGCTCATCGACGTGCAGCGTCCTGGGCACCACACCGTGCCGCATCGACTCGACCATCTTGATCACACTCGCCACACCCGCGGCAGCCTGCGTGTGGCCGATGTTGGACTTGAGCGAGCCGAGCAGCAGAGGCCGTTCCCCGTCCCGTTCCTGGCCGTACGTCGCCAGCAGCGCCTGCGCCTCGATGGGGTCGCCCAGTGTCGTGCCGGTGCCGTGCGCCTCGACGACGTCGACCTCGGAGCTCTTCATCCCTGCGCTCGTCAGCGCCTGACGGATCACGCGCTGCTGCGCGGGGCCGTTGGGCGCGGTCAGTCCGCTGGACGCGCCGTCCTGGTTGACCGCCGAGCCGCGGATCACGGCCAGCACCTGATGGCCGTTGCGCCGTGCGTCCGAGAGCCGCTCGACCAGCAGCAGGCCCACTCCCTCAGCCGCGCTCATGCCGTCGGCGGACGCGGCGAACGCCTTGCAGCGGCCGTCGCGTGCCAGGCCCTGCTGCCGGCTGAACTCCGTGAACAGGTCGGGCGTCGACATGACCGCGACCCCGCCCGCGAGCGCCATCGAGCACTCGCCGTGGCGCAGCGCCTGAACCGCGAGGTGCAGCGCCACCAGCGAGGAGGAGCACGCCGTGTCCACCGTGACGGCGGGACCGGTCAGGCCGAAGCTGTAGGAGATGCGCCCCGAGGCGACGCTGCCCGCGGTGCCCGTCATGGCGTGACCCTCGACCTCTTCGGGGATCGCGGGCAGCCTGGTGCCGTAGTCGCGGAAGCTCGAGCCGATGAAGACGCCGGTCCTGCTGCCCTCCAGGGTGTCGGGAGCGATGCCGGAACGCTCGAACAGCTCCCAGGAGGTTTCCAGGAGCAGCCGCTGCTGCGGGTCCATGGCCAGGGCCTCGCGCGGGGAGATCCCGAAGAAGCCCGCGTCGAACTCCCCCGCGTCGTGCAGGAACCCACCCTCGGCCACGTACGAGCTGCCGGGACGCTCGCCAGTCACGTCCACCAGGGATCCCGCGTCCCAGCCGCGGTCGGTGGGGAATCCGGTGATGGCGTCGCCGCCCTCGGAAAGCAGCCGCCACAGGTCCTCGGGAGAGGCGACCCCGCCGGGGAACCGGCAGCTCATCCCGACGATCGCCACCGGCTCGCTGCCGGCCGACTCCGCTGCCTGCAGCCGCGATTGGGTTTCCTTCAGTTCGGCTGTGACCCGGTTCAGGTAGTAACGGAGCTTCTTGGCGTCGTCCATGCTTGCGTGCCCCCGAAAGTGAGACGGAAGTGTGGCGTGCGCCCCCGCAGAAGGGCGCGAGTCGGAACCGCGGCGTCGATCAGGGGCTCAGGAGATCCCGAACTCTTTGTCGATGTACTTGAAGAGGTCGTCGTTACTCGCGGATTCGAGGTCTTCGGCGTCGACGGTTCCCTCGCCGTCGACACCTGATCCAGATGCTGTACGCAGCAACTGCCGCAACCGCCCTGCCATTTCGGCTCTGGAGGGGTCTCCGTCGGGCAGTTGCCCCAGGAGCGCCTCGAGCTGGTCGAGCTCGGCCGTGCCGGGAGCTTCCGCGTCCGTGGAGCCCTCGGTCCCGTCCTCGCCGCCGAACAGTGTGTCACCGAGGTAGCGCACAAGTTCGTGCACGGTCGGACAGTCGAAGACGATCGTGGCGGGCAGTCGCAGACCGGTCGCCGAGCTGAGCCGGTTACGCAGTTCCACGGCGGTGACCGAGTCCAGGCCGAGTTCCAGGAACCGACGCCGGAGTTCCACCGTCTCCCCGGAGTCGTGCCCGAGTACCGCTGCCACCTGTGTACGGACCGTCGTGCGCAACTGCCGTTCGCGCTCGGCCGGTGCGAGGCCTGCCAGCCGCTCGGACAGCGTCAGGGTGGCGGTCACGTCGGTGGGTTCGTCCCGCGTGAGGACGGCGCGGGCCTCCGGCAGTTCGTCGAGCAGACGGCTGGGCCTGGCCGCTGTGTAGGCGTACGCGAACCTCTCCCAGTCGATGTCCGCGATCACGAGGCTGGTGTCGCCGTGGGCGAGCGCCGTCTCCAGTGCGGCGGTGGCGCGCTCCGGCTGGAGCAGCGGCACGCCGTGCCGGATGCTGGTGTCGGCGACCACGTCCCGACCTGCCATGCCGCCCCTGGCCCAGGAACCCCAGGCCACGGAGGTGGCCACGAGCCCCTGTGCCCGGCGGTACTGGGCGAGTGCGTCCAGGTAGGCGTTGCCCGGCGCGTAGTTGCCCTGGCCTGCCATACCGACCGTGCCCGCCAGCGACGAGAACAGCACGAAAGCAGAAAGGCCCACGTCCTTTGTCATCTCATGCAGTTGGTGTGCAGCACCTGCCTTGACCCGCAGCACCCGGTCGAGCTGCTCGGGCGTCAGTGTGGTGAGCGCCCCGTCGTCCAGTACGGCCGCGGTGTGCACCACAGCGGCCAGCGGGCAGTCTTCGGGCACCGAGTCCAGCAGGTGGCGCAAGGCCTCCGGGTCCGCCACGTCGCAGGCGACCGTGGTGACGCGGGCTCCGGTGGCGGCCAGTTCGGCTTCGAGATCGGTGGCGCCGGGGGCCGTACCGCCCTGCCTGCTGACGAGCAGCAGGTGCTCGGCGCCCTGAGCAGCAAGTCGCCTGGCGACCTCGCTGCCAAGCGCACCGGTGCCGCCCGTGATCAGTATGGTGCCCTTGCCCGGCGTCCAGCCGTCGCCCAGTGCGCCACCGAGAGGCGCGCGGACGAGGCGGCGCCCGTAGGCCGCGGTCGAGCGGACCGCGACCTGGTCCTCGCCGGCCTCGGCCGCGAGCACTTCGCACAGTCGCGCGAGGGCGCGCTCGTCCGGCTCCCGCGGAAGGTCGACCAGACCGCCCCAGCGGGTCGGCAGTTCCTGGGCCGCCACCCGGCCGAGGCCCCAGACCAGCGCCTGCGCCGGGCTGGTGAGCGGGTCCCGCTCACCGATGGACACCGCGCCCTGGGTGACGCACCACAGTGCGGCGTCCGAGTCGGCGGCCTCCAACTGCTGGAGCAGCGCGAGGTTCTGGGCATATCCCGCCGGGGTGGCGGATGCGTCCGTGAGCGGACTCTCGTCCTGCGCGAGCAGCGACAGCACTCCGGATGCCGCTGAGGGCGCGGCCAGGGCCTCGGCCCACGGACGCTCGCCCTGCCCTGCGTCGTCGGCGCCGCTCACGACCAGCGGTTCGACCACAGCCCCTTGTGCGCGTAAAGCTCCTGCCACTGTCTCGTACAGCGCGCCGTCGAGCTGGCCCGGGGTGACGGCGACCAGCCAGGTTCCGGACAGGGCGGCCTTGGGGCCGGCGGGCAGCGACTTCCAGTGCGTCCGGTACCGCCACGACTCCATGCTGGCCGCTTCCGCGTGCCGCTTGTGCCAAGCGGAGAGCGCGGGCAGTACGGCCGTCAGCCCGGTCTGTGCCTCGTCCAGCCGCAGGGTCTTCGCGAGTCCCTCCAGGTCCTCGCGCTCCACCACCTCCCAGAAGGCGGCGTGCGGGTCCACGCTTGCCGCGGGGGGCGTAGGCGCGGTGTCGAACCAATAGTGTTTGGTCTGGAAGGCGTAGGTCGGCAGTACGACCCGCCGGGCCCCGGAACCTGCGAAGACCGCCGACCAGTCGGGCGTGCCGCCGCGCACCCATAACTCGCCCAGCGAAGTGAGGAACCGACGGCTGTCACCCTGATCACGGCGCAGAGTGCCACCCACGAACACCTCGACACCCATCGCCTCACCGGTCTCCTCCACCGGGGACGTCAGCACCGGATGCGGACTCACCTCCACGAACGTGGTGTGACCGTCAGCGATCAGCCCACGAACCGTCTCCTCGAACCGCACCGGCTGCCGCAGATTACGGAACCAGTACTCCGCACCCGCCGCACCATCCTCAAGAACCCGACCCGTCACCGTCGAGTACATCGGCACATCACCCGCACGCGACACCACCGGAGCAGCCAACTCCAACAGAGCCTCACGCAACTGCTCCACCTGCGCCGTATGCGACCCGTAATCCACCGGAATACGACGCGCCCGCACCCCATCACGCTCACACACAACCATCAACTCATCCAGCGCCGCAGCCTCACCCGCGACAACCGTGGACCGCGGACCATTCACCGTGGCGACATCGATC
>NZ_MAPV01000084.1 GCF_001700505.1 Streptomyces mutomycini | reverse complement strand
CGCGTCCGAAAGCCGCTCGACGAGCAACACGCCGACGCCCTCACCCCAGGCTGTGCCGTCGGCCGCGGCCGCGAACGCCTTGACGAGGCCGTCCTGGGAAAGCCCGCGCTGCTTGCTGAACTCGGTGAAGGCGGCCGGCGTCGACATCACCATCACACCGCCCACCACCGCCAGCGAGCTCTCCTTGCTGCGCAGCGACTGCGCCGCGAGATGCAGCGCGGTCAGCGAGGACGAACAGGCGGTGTCGACGGTGACGGCCGGCCCCTCGAACCCGTACGTGTAGGAGAGGCGGCCGGAGAAGATGCTGGAGGCGTTGCCGGTCAGCAGGTAGCCCTCACTGTCCTGCGTGGTGCCCACGTTCGAGCCGTAGCCGGACAGGACGCCGCCGACGAAGACACCCGCGCTCTCGCCGCGCAGCGTGCCCGGGTCGATCCCGGCCCGCTCGAACGCCTCCCAGGACGCCTCCATGAGCACCCGCTGCTGCGGGTCCATGGCGAGGGCCTCGCGCGGGGATATCTCGAAGAACTCGGCGTCGAAGTCCGCGGCGCCGTCGATGAATCCACCCTTGCGGATGTAGGAGCTGCGCGGGCGCAGCCCCTCCGGGTCGTAGAGGGCCCCCAGGTCCCACCCGCGGTCCGCGGGGAAGTCCGCGATGCCCACGCGCCCTTCGGCGACCAGCTCCCACAGGTCCTCGGGGGTCTGCACCCCACCGGGGAACCGGCAGCTCATGCCGATGACGGCGAGCGGCTCACGGGCGGCCTCCTCGACGGCGCGCAGCCGTGCGTAGGAGTCGCGGGCGTCGGCAACCGCCTGCTTCAGGTACTCGCGGAGCTTCTGCTCGTTCGACATCCAGTCCTCTTCCGGTCCAGCGAATGCGGTCAACAGGTGGATTCACATGGCGGGCGGGGTGACCCGCCTGTCGGTCAGCTGGACCATGGCCTGTTGTCCATGAGCTCGAACAGTTCCGCGTCGGTCACGTCGGTCAGGCTGACCGGGTCGTCGCCGGCCTCGCTCCTGGTCCACTTCGCGAGCACCGCCCGCAGCCGCACGGTGAGGTTCGCGCGCCTCGGGTCGTCCTCGGTGACCTCGTCGAGCAGCGCCTCCAGGGCGGAGAGCCGGCTCGCGGCGAGCGCGGCCGGGTCGATCTCCGGGAGCAGTTGCTGCTTGAGGTGGGCTGCGACGGCCGCGGGCGTGGGGTGGTCGAACAGCAGGGTGACCGAGAGCCGCAGACCGGTGGCGGCGTTGAGCCGGTTACGCAGCTCGACGGTGGTGAGCGAGTCGAAGCCGAGGTTCTTGAACGGCCGCTCAGCGCCCACGGTCTCGGTGTCGTCATGGCCGAGGACCACCGAGGCCTGCCGGCGCACCTCCTCGGTCAGTAGCTCCTCGCACTCCTTCGGGGACAGCCGCGCCAGGCGTTCGGCGAGCCCCCCGCCGGTCCCGGTGTCCGCGGCGGAGGTGGACGCCGTCCGCTTGGCGGGAGCCTTGACCAGGCCGCGCAGCAGGGGTGCGACGTCGCCGGTGAACCTGGAGGGGTCCAGCTGCACGGGGACGGTGTGGGTGTGGTTGTCGCCGGTGGCGGCGTCGAAGAGAGCGAGACCGTCGGCCGTGGACAGGGCACGTACACCGGTACGTGCCATCCGGTCGAGGTCGGCCTGGTCGAGCTCGCCGGTGATCCCGCTGGCCTGCGCCCACAGCCCCCAGGACAGGGACTGTGCGGGCAGTCCGAGGCGGCGGCGGTGGTGCGCGAGGCCATCCAGGAAGGCGTTGGCGGCGGCGTAGTTGGCCTGGCCGGGCGCGCCGAACACTCCGGAGGCGGAGGAGAACAGCGCGAAGAGGGCGAGGTCCTTGCCGCGAGTCAGCTCGTGCAGGTGCCAGGCGGCCTCGGCCTTGGGGCGCAGCACCGTATCGAGCCGCTCGGGATTCAGTGCCGTGATCACTCCGTCGTCGATGACGCCCGCGGCGTGCACCACGCCCCGCAGGTCCTCGATGCCGTCGAACAGGGCAGCGAGGTCGTCGCGTTCGGCGGCGTCGCACGCCACGACGTGAGCGGTGGCGCCGAGTTCGGCGAGCTCCGCGACGAGTTCTGCGGCGCCGGGCGCCTCGGGGCCGCGGCGGCTGGTGAGCACAAGGTCCGTGACGCCGTACCGTTCGGCCAGGTGCCGGGCCACGGAGGCGCCGATGGAGCCGGTGCCGCCGGTGACCAGGACGGTGCCGTCCAGGGTCGCCGTGGGAATGGTGAGGGCGACCTTGCCGACGTGCTTGGCCTGGCTGAGGTAGCGGAAGGCCTCGGGCGCCCGGCGGACGTCCCAGGTGGTCACCGGCAGCGGGGACAGCACCCCTTCCTCGAAGAGCTGAGCGAGGTGGGTGAGCATCTCGCCGATGCGCCCGGCGCCTGCCTCACCGAGGTCGAAGGAGCGGTAGAACGTGCCGGGCCAGGAGGTGTTGACGGCCTCCGGTTCACGGATGTCGGTCTTGCCCATTTCGATGAACCGCCCCTCGGGGACCAGGAGGTCGAGCGAGGCGTCGGTGAACTCCCTTGCCAGACAGTTGAGGACGACGTCGACGCCCCGGCCACCGCTGGCGGCGCGGAAGGTCTCGGCGAAGTCCAGGGTGCGCGAGGAAGCGAGGCGTTCGGCGGGTATGCCGGAGGCGCGCACGGTCGGCCACTTGGGCTCGCTGGCGGTGGCGTACACCTCGATGCCCCAGTGGCGTGCGAGCTGCACGGCTGCCATGCCGACGCCGCCGGCCGCGGCGTGGACGAGCAGCGACTCGCCCTCCTCGACGCGGGCGAGGTCCTGCAGCGCGTAGTAGGCGGTGAGGAACACGGTGGGCACGGCGGCAGCCTGGGCGAAGGACCAGCCGGTGGGGATCGGCGCGATGGTACGGGCGTCGGTGACGGCCAGCGGCCCCGCGTAGGAACCGGACAGCAGACCCATCACTCGGTCGCCGACACGAACGCCGGTGACGCCGGGGCCGACCTCGGTGACGAAGCCCGCGCCCTCGGAGCCGAAGGCCGTGTCGGTGAAGGACTTGGCGACGTCGACCACGCCGAGGGCGAGCAGGACGTCGCGGAAGTTCACGCCGGTCGCCCGGACCTCGACGCGCACCTGGCCGTCGGCCAGTGGCACCTCGGCCTGCGGGCACGACACGAGCCGGAGCCCTTCGAGGGTGCCGCTACCGTCCACGTCGAGGCTCCAGGCGCCGTCGGCGGGCGGGGCCAGGGTGTCGGCGGGGACCACACGGACAAGCCGGGGCGCCAGCGGGGCGCCGGCGCGCACCACGCTCTCCGTCTCCCCCGCCGCCACGGCGGCGGGCAGGGCGGCGGCCGAGCGGGCGTCGCTGTCCAGATCGATCTGGACGATCCTGCCGGGGTTCTCTGAGCAGGCCGAGCGCACCAGGCCGCGGACCGCGGAGTGCACCGGGTCGGTACTGTCGCCGGGCAGGGCCGCGGCGCCGCCACGGGTGACGACCGCGAGGGTGGCGGTCCCGGTCTCCTCGGCGGCGAGCCACGCCTGCAGCGCGTCGAGGACGGCGCCGGTCACCTCGCGGGTGGCGGCCACGGTGTCGTCGCCTCCTGCGGGCACTGGCAAAAGCACCACGCCGGGCAGTTCGTCGCCGGTGCGTACGGCCTCCTGGAGCGCGGCCAGGTCGGCGAAGCGGACAGCTCCCTCGGCGCTTCCGGCGAGGTCCCCCGCGCCCCCGAGCACGGCCGGGCTCTGCCCGGACTGTTCGGGGGCCTCGGGCAGCGTGACCCAGTCGAGGCGGAACAGGCCGTCCACGCACGGCCGTTCGCGGATGTCGGCGGCGGCCACCGGCCGCGAGGTGAACTCGTCGACGGTGAGCACGGGCAGACCCGCGGAGTCGGTCATCGTCAGGGACAGGGAGCTGGAACCGTTCGGGGTGAGCCGGACGCGGGCCGCGGTGGCTCCGGTGGCGTGCAGGCGTACCCCACCGAAGGAGAACGGCAGCCTCGGTTCGACGCCGCTCTCCTGGTCGAGGGCGGTGGCGATCTGGGTGTGCAGGGCCGCGTCGACCAGCGCCGGGTGCACGCCGAAGCCGGCTGCGTCCGCGCCGCCCCGTCCGTCCAGGGCGACCTCGGCGAACAATTCGTCGCCGCGCCGCCACAGGGCGCGCAGCCCCTGGAAGACGGGACCGTAGGCGTAGCCCCACTCGGTCAGCCGTTCGTACAGGCCCTCGACGGGCACCGGCGTCGCGTCGACCGGCGGCCAGGCGGACTGCTCGGCCACAGGCGGCGCGTCGGCGGGCTCTGCGGTCAGGGTGCCACTGGCGTGGCCCGTCCACTCCTGCGCGCCACCGTCGGCAGCACCGGCGGCGCGGGAGAAGATCCGCACCTGGCGGGCACCGGTCTGGTCGGCCTCGCCGACCGTGACCTGGACATCGACGCCAGTTCCTTCGGCGGCCAGGGCGAGCGGACTTTCCAGGACGAGTTCGGCGATCCGGTCACAGCCCGCGTACTCGCCCGCTCGCAGTGCGAGTTCGACCAGAGCGGTACCGGGCACGAGGACTCGGCCGAGTACCTGGTGGTCGGCGAGCCAGGGGTGGGTGTGGGTGGAGATCCTGCCGGTGAGTACATAGCGGTCGCCGTCGGCGGCCTCGACGCCCGCGGACAGCAGCGGGTGTCCCACGTGGGAGAGCCCGGCGCCGGAGACACCGGCGGCGCCGCCGGAACCCGCGGAGAGCCAGTAGCGGCGGCGCTGGAAGGCATAGGTGGGCAGTTCTACGGCATTGGTGGCGCCGGGGGCGTACACCGCGTCCCAGTCGACGTGGACACCGCCGGTCCACAGCTGAGCCAGGGAGGTCAGGAGCCTGCGGGTGCCGCCGTCGTTCCTGCGCAGGGTGCCGGTGACGGTGGCGGAGCGGGCGCCTGCAGGCTGGTTCGCGACCGTGTCCTGGACCGCGGTCATCAGCACCGGGTGCGGGCTGACCTCGACAAAGGCGGTGTTGCCCTCGTCCAGGAGCAGCTGGATGGTCTCGTGGAAGCGGACGGGCTCGCGCAGGTTGCGGTACCAGTACTCGGCGTCGAGCGTCTCGCCTGGCACGGGCGCGGCCGTCACGGTCGAGTACATCGGTATGTCCCCGGCGCGCGGGGCGACCGGCGCGGCAAGGTCGAGCAGCTGCTCGCGCACCCGCTCGGTGTGCGGGGTGTGGGACGCGTACTCGATGCCGACCTTCCGCGGCCGCAGCCCGGCTGCCTCAGCCTCGGCGTTCACCTCGGCGAGCGTATCGAGGTCGCCGGCCACGACGGTGGACTCGGGGCCGTTGGACGAGGCGATCCACACTCCGGCCCGGTTCCCGATGAGCGCGGCGGCCTGCTCGGGTGTCGCGGAGAGCGAGTACATGGCGCCCTTGCCCGACAGATGCTCGTTGAACACCCGGCTGCGCAGGGCCACGAGGCGGGCGCCGTCCGCCGGCGACAGCGCACCGGCCGCGCAGGCGGCGGCGATCTCGCCCTGCGAGTGGCCGACGACAGCGGCGGGCACGACGCCCAGGGAGCGCCACAGCCGCGCGAGGGAGACCATGACGGACCACAGCACGGGCTGGACGACGTCGTCACGCTCCATCTTCTCGCCGCTTCGCAGCAGTTCGACCGGGTCCCAGTCGAGGTACGGAGCCAGCGCGTCGGCGCACTCGCGCATGGCCTCGGCGAACACCCGGGACGCGGCCATGAGATCGATGGCCATGCCCGCCCACTGGGAACCCTGGCCGGGGAAGACGAAGACCACCTTCGCGTCGGACGAGGCGGCCTCGCCCGTCCTGACGTGCGCGGAGGTCTCCTGCCCGGCGACGGCACCGAGCCCGGAGAGCAGCCCGTCCCGGTCCCCCGACAGAATGACGGCACGGTGCCGCAGCGCGGTGCGGTGCAGGGCGAGCGCGCGGCCGGTGCCGACGATGTCCGCGGCGGTGCCGGCCGCGGCCTCGCGCAGCCGGGCGGCCTGTTCGCGCAGCGCATCGGGGGTGTGGCCCGAGATGACCCACGGCACGGTGGCGCCGTCCGCGGCAAGCGGTGCGGGGGTCTCGGAGGGTGTTCCGGCGGAGTCGGCTTCGGTGACGACGTCCTCGAACTGCTCCAGGATCACGTGGGCGTTGGTGCCGCTCACCCCGAAAGCGGAGATGCCCGCGCGGCGGGGCCGCCCGGTGCTCGGCCAGTCGGTGGCCTCAGTGACGAGGCGGACGTCGCCCGTTTTCCAGTCGACGTGCGGGGTGGGCTCGTCCACGTTGAGGGTGGGCGGCACGATGCCGTGCTGGAGGGCGAGCACGGTCTTGATGACGCCGGCCACGCCTGCGGCGGCCGCCGTGTGGCCGATGTTGGACTTCACCGAGCCGAGCAGCAGAGGACGGCCTTCGGGGCGGTCCTGGCCGTACGTGGCAAGCAGTGCCTGGGCCTCGATCGGGTCGCCCAGGGACGTACCCGTGCCATGCGCCTCCACCACGTCCACGTCGGACGCGACGAGCCCCGCGTTGTCGAGCGCCGAGCGGATGACCCGCTGCTGGGAGGGGCCGTTGGGCGCGGTCAGGCCGTTCGACGCGCCGTCCTGGTTGACGGCCGAACCCTTGATGACGGCGAGGACGCGGTGGCCGTTGCGACGCGCGTCCGAGAGCCGCTCGACGAGCAACACGCCGACGCCCTCGCCCCAGGCGGTGCCGTCGGCCGCCGCCGCGAACGCCTTGACGCGGCCGTCGGAGGCGAGGCCCTGCTGCTTGGTGAACTCGGTGAACATGCTGGGCGTCGACATGATCGTCACGCCCCCCGCGAGGGCCATCGTGCACTCGCCCTTGCGCAGCGCGTGCGCGGCCAGGTGCAGCGCGACCAGGGAGGACGAGCAGGCCGTGTCGACGGTGAGCGCCGGGCCCTCGAAGCCGAAGGTATAGGCGATGCGGCCGGAGGCGACGCTCGCGGCGTTGCCGATGCCCATGAAACCAGCCAGCTCGGACTGGTCGTTGCCAAGCATCAAGGTGGCGTAGTCCTGGCCGTTGGTACCGACGAACACTCCGGTCCTGCTGCCGCGCAGCGCCCTGGAGTCGAGCCCGGCCCGCTCGATGGCCTCCCAGGAAGTCTCCAGGAGGAGGCGCTGCTGCGGATCCATGGCAAGGGCCTCGCGCGGCGAGATCCCGAAGAAGTCCGCGTCGAATTCGGGGGCGTCGTGCAGGAACGCGGCGGCGCGGGTGGCCGATCGTGCCTCCTGACCGGGACCGCTCCCGAAGAGTGCGGCAAGGTCCCAGCCACGGTCCGTGGGGAACTCGCTGACGCCATCGGCCCCTTGGACCACCAGCTTCCACAGCTCCTCGGGGGAGCCGACGCTGCCGGGAAACCGGCAGCCCATCCCCACGATGGCGATGGGCTCCCGCTCTGCGTCCTCGACCTCGCGCAGTCGGCCGCGGACCTTGTGCAGGTCGGCGGTGACCCGCTTGAGGTAGTCGAGAGTCTTGTCCTCATCCATGGTGGATCCCATTCGTGTGTCGTGCCGCCTTACGCCTTGCCGCTCGCCACGTGTGCGCGCGGTTCCGCCGGGGTGCGCCGGCTCGTTCGTGCTCAGGGGCCTGCCGTCGTGCGCCGGCCCGTTCGTGCCTCCCGGACTGCTGTGTCTCACAGGCCGAGCTCGTTCTCGATGAAGTCGAAGACCTCGTCGCGCGACGCGGACCGCAGGTGTTCGGCAGCCGCCTCGCGGGGCGCGTCCGAGGACCAGCGCTCCGCCAGGGCCGTCAGCCTGGCCAGAACGTCCGGCGAGGGGGTGGCCTGGGCCGCGACCGCGGCAAGACTTCCCTCGAGACGGTCGATCTCGGCGAGCACGGACTTCTCCGACGGTTCGCCCTGGCCCAGTTCGGAGCGCAGGTGCTCCGCGAGCTCGGCCGGGGTGGGGTAGTCGAAGACCGAGGTGGCCGAGACGGCGAGCCCGGTGGCCTCGGTCAGCCGGTTGCGGAACTGGACCGCCGCGAGCGAGTCGAAACCCACGTCGCGGAACGGCTTGTCCGCCTCGATCGCCGCGATCCCCGTGTGTCCGAGCACGACTGCCGCATGTGTGCGGACCAGCTCGGTCAGCGCCTGCTGCCGGTCGGCGCCGGAGAGTCCGGAAAGACGTCGGACGAGTTCCTCGGCTCCGTCCCCGGCAGGCTCGGCCGGTGCCTGCGCCCGCAGGGCCTCGGGAATGTCGGACAGCAGGTTGCTGGGCCGCGTCGAGGTGTACGACAGGGCGAACGTCTCCCACTCGACGTCGGCCACCGTCAGGCAGGTCACCCGCTGGTCGATCGCATGCCGGAGCAGGCTCAGCGCAGTGGCCGGTGCGAGCGCCCGCACTCCGCGTCGGCGCAGGTGAGCCTCGGCGTCGTCCCGGGCCGCCATGCCACCCTCGCTCCACGGCCCCCACGCCACCGAAGTGGCGACGGCGCCGCGCGCCCTGCGCCGTTCGGCGAGCGCGTCGAGGTAGGCGTTGGCGGCTCCGTAGGCGCCCTGTCCCGCACCGCCCCAGATGCCGGCCGTGGAGGAGAACAGCACGAACGCGTCCAGCTCGGTGTCGGCGAAGGCCTCGTCGAGGTGGCGTGCGCCGTCGGCCTTGCCCGCGCTGATGGCGGTCACGTCGTGCGCCTGCGTCTCGTCGATGCGGCTGGTCTGGGCGACGCCAGCGGTGTGCAGCACCGATGTGACGCGAACACCGTCGGCGTCGAGCTCGCCGAGCAGCGCGTCCAGCGCGCCCTGGTCGGCGACGTCGCACGCGGCGATGGTCACCCTGGCTCCCAGAGCGGCCAGTTCGGCTTCCAGGGCTGCGGCCCCGGGAGCCTGGCGGCCCCTGCGGCTGGTCAGCACCAGGTGCTCCACGCCCGAGCGCGCCAGCCAGCGGGCCACGTGGGCGCCCAGTGCGCCGGTGCCGCCGGTGACGAGGGCCGTGCCGCGCGGGGTCCAGCCCACGCCGTCCGCCGTGACCGCGAGGGGCGCGCGCCGCAGCCGCCGGGCGAGGAGTCCGCCGACGCGCAGCGCCACCTGGTCCTCGCCGGTGGTCCCGGCCAGGACGGCGCCGAGGCGTGCGGTGTCGCGCGCCCCGAACTCCTCGGGCAGGTCGATGAGACCGCCCCAGCGCTCCGGGTGCTCGAGTGCGGCCACGCGGCCGAGGCCCCAGACCTGCGCCTGGCCCGGCCTGGTCTCCTCAGCCGCGACGGCGACGGCGCCCTGGGTGACGCACCACAGGGGTGCCGGCACGTCCGCCTCGCCCAGGGCGCGCACCAGCGCGTGGGTGGCGGTCAGTGGCCAGGCGTCGCCCTGGCCCTCCGCCAGCGCGAGGAGGGACAGCACTCCGCGCACGGGCGTGTCCGCCACCACGGCACGGAGCCGCTCGGCGAGGGCGTCGGGGTCCGTGGCGCCCTCGAGGTCGGCGGAGACGTCCACGGTCACGACATCGAGGCCCTGCCGCTCCAGCGTCGCGACGCACTCGGCGGCCGCCGTGCCACCCGCGGTGATCTTCAGCCAGGTGCCAGTCGGCTGTGCGGCCGGTTCGGCGAGGGGTCGCCAGTTCACCTCGTAGCAGAGCTCGCCGAGGTCTGTACGCTCCTTGGACCTGCGGCGCCAGTCGGCGAGGACCGGCAGGATCTCCCGCAGCGACGCTTGCCGCTCCTCCTCGTCGACACCCAGGGTGCGGGCCAGGACCTCGGTGTCCTCGCCCTCCACCGCGGACCAGAAGGCCTGGTCGAGCTCGGAGGTGCGCTCCTCACCGGTGGCGGCGGGGGCGTCCAGCCAGTGGCGCTGCCGGTTGA
>NZ_MAPV01000083.1 GCF_001700505.1 Streptomyces mutomycini | reverse complement strand
CCCGAAAACACCAGAGCCAGGCGACGGACGCCCGCGGTGACGTCACGCACCACGTTCCCGGCCGGCTCATCGGCGGCAAGGGCTTCGAGGCCCGCCAGGAACTCGGCGCGGTTCTCGCCGAGCACGACGGCGCGGTGTTCCATGGCGGACCGTGCGGAGAGCAGTGACCAGGCGACGTCCGCGTCGGACGCCTCCGCCACGGCTGCGGAGTCCCGCAACCGCGCCGCCTGCCCACGCAGCCCGGCAGCAGAACGCGCGGAAAGCACCCAGGGCACCACGACCCCCGCGGCCTCCACCGACGACTCGACCACGGACGACGGCGCAGAGAGATCCGCGGACCCAACCGGCAGACCGGCCGGCGCCTGCTCCAGAACCACATGCGCATTCGTACCGCTGATACCGAACGAAGAGACCGCAGCCCGACGCGGACGCCCGGTCTCCGGCCACGCACGACTCTCCGTGACCAGCTCCACCGCACCCGACGCCCAGTCCACATACGGCGTCGGCTCATCGACGTGCAACGTCTTCGGCACCACACCGTGCCGCAGGGCGAGCACCATCTTGATGACGCCCGCGACACCCGCCGCGGCCTGGGTGTGACCGAAGTTGGACTTCACCGAGCCGAGCAGCAGCGGATTGTCCTCGGGGCGGTCCTTGCCGTACGTGGCGAGCAGTGCCTGGGCCTCGATCGGGTCGCCGAGCGAGGTTCCGGTCCCGTGCGCCTCGACGGCGTCGATGTCTGCGGTGGTGAGCCCGGCGTTGGCGAGCGCCTGGCGGATGACGCGCTGTTGTGCGGGGCCGCTCGGCGCGGTCAGGCCGTTGGAGGCGCCGTCCTGGTTGAGCGCGGAGCCACGCACCACGGCGAGCACTTCGTGTCCGTTGCGCCGCGCGTCCGACAACCGCTCCACCAGGAGCAGGCCCACACCTTCGGAGAATCCGGTCCCGTCCGCGTCCGCGGAGAACGCCTTGCAGCGGCCGTCCTGGGACAGTCCACGCTGCCTGCTGAAGGAGACGAGGAGTCGAGGGGTGGGCATGACGGCGACGCCACCGGCCACAGCCAGGGTGCACTCTCCCTGCCGCAGCGCCTGCACCGCCTGGTGCAGCGCCACCAGCGACGACGAGCACGCCGTGTCCACCGTCACCGCAGGACCCTCGAACCCGAACGTGTACGAGACACGGCCGGAGGCCACGCTGGCCGCGTTGCCGGTGAGCAGGTGACCGTCGAGACCGTCCTCCGTGGTGAACAGGTCAGTGCTGTAACCGGAAACGGCGCCGCCTATGAAGATGCCGGTCGGGGTGGCGCGCAAGGTGCCGGGGTCGATGCCGGCCCGCTCCAGTGCCTCCCAGGTGGTCTCCAGGAGCAGCCGCTGCTGCGGGTCCATGGCCAGGGCCTCGCGCGGCGAGATCCCGAAGAACTCCGCGTCGAAGTCCGCGACGCCGTCGATGAATCCGGCGGTGCGGGAGTAGGAGGTGCCCACGCGGGCCGGGTCCGGGTCGAACAGGGCGTCCAGATCCCAGCCGCGGTCGGTGGGGTAGTCGCCCATGGCATCGCGTTCGTCGGTGAGCAGCTGCCACAGCTCTTCGGGCGAGCCGACGCCGCCGGGGAAGCGGCAGCTCATACCGATAATGACGATCGGATCGTCGTCGCCGGCAATGACCGGCACGGCGATGGGGGCTGCACGGTCCTGACCGCTTTCGCCCTCGATGCCGAGCCGGATGGCGACCTCGGCCGCGAGAGCGGCGGGAGTGGGATGATCGAAGACCGCGGTCACCGGCAGCCGCAGTCCCGTCGCGGCACCGATCCGGTTACGCAGTTCGACAGCGGTCAGTGAATCGAACCCCACATCCCGGAACGCCCGGTCGGCCTCCACCGCACCAGCAGAGCCGTGGCCCAGAACGAGAGCAGCCTGGGCACGCACCAGCTCCGTCAGCTCACGGTCGCGCTCGGCAGGGGCCAGCGCAGCAAGCCGCTCACGCAACCCGCCGCCACCACCCGCCAGAGTATTGGCAGCCGACCGCTTGACCGTCGTGCGCACCAGAGCACGGAACAACGGCGCCAAGGACCGCTGCTCCCGCAGCGCGGCCGTATCAAGACGAACCGGAACGGTATGCGGGCCGGGGAGGCACACCGCCGCGTCGAAGAGAGCAAGCCCCTCCTCCGTGGCCAGCGGCCGGACACCCACACGACGCATACGGTCGAGGTCAGCGGTCCCCAGCGCACCGGTCATCGCGCTGCGGTCCGCCCACAACCCCCAAGCCAGCGAGTGTGCGGGCAACCCCTGGACACGACGCTCCTGCACAAGGGCGTCGAGGAAGGAATTCGCCGCCGCGTACCCCCCCTGCCCCGGAGAACCGAACACACCGGCCGCCGAGGAGAACAGCACGAACAACGCGAGGTCACGATCACGGGTGAGCTCGTGCAGGTTCCAGGCCCCGTCCACCTTCGGACGAAGGACCGTATCAAGACGCTCAGGCGTCAACGCGGAAACGACTCCGTCGTCCAGAGCCCCGGCGGCATGCACCACACCGCACAGCCCTTCGATCCCGTCCAGGAGCGCACCAAGACCCGCACGGTCCGCAGCATCACAGGCCTCGACGCGCACCGTGGCACCCAACGCCATCAGCTCGGCGGCCAACTCCCCGGCACCCGGGGCATCCCCGCCCCGCCGGCCGGTCAGCACCAGATCCCTCACACCATGCTCAGTGACCAGATGACGGGCCACCGCCGACCCGATGACACCGGTGCCACCCGTCACCAGCACCGTCCCGCCCATCAGTGCGGCCCGCGAGTTCGTCAAAACGACCTTGCCGATGTGCCGCGCCTGACTCATGTGCCGGAAAGCCTGCGGCGCCTGGCGGGTGTCCCACGCGGTGACAGGCAACGGCACAAGCACCCGCCGGGCAAAGAGTTCAGCCAGGTGCGTGAGCATCTCACCGAGCCGCTCCGCGCCCGCCTCACCCAGATCGAAGGCCCGATACCGCACACCGACATGAGCTGCCGCCACCTCACCGGCATCACGGATATCGGCCTTGCCCATCTCCAGGAACCGGCCACCGCGCGGCAGCACCCGCAACGAGGCGTCCACGAACTCCCCAGCCAGGCTGTTGAGAACGACATCGACACCCCGGCCCTCACTGTGGTCCAGGAACCGGTCGGCGAACTCCACGCTACGCGAAGAGGCCAACCGCTCACCGGCGATCCCGGTCCGCCGCACCGTGGACCACTTGGCCTCACTCGCCGTCGCATACACCTCCGCCCCCAGATGCCCGGCCAGCTGAACAGCGGCCATCCCCACCCCACCCGCAGCCGCATGCACCAGCAACGACTCGCCCTCCCGCAACCCGGCGAGATCAACCAACGCGTAATACGCAGTCAAAAACGTCACAGGCACCGACGCCGCCTCAGCGAACGACCACCCGACAGGCATCTCCACAAGCATGCGACTGTCAGCCACCGCCGAAGGACCGGCATACGAACCCGACAACAGGCCCATCACCCGATCACCCACCACGAACCCGGCGACCCCGGGCCCCACCTCGGTCACCACCCCCGCACCCTCACTACCGAACAACGCCTCGGTCTCCGGGGCGGCACCGGCACCGTCGCCACCCGAGAGCCCCGCCGTCTTGGCAACGACACCCAACGCCACCAGCACGTCTCGGAAGTTGACCCCGGTGGCACGGACCGCGACCCGCACCTGGCCCGCGCCGAGAGGCTCGGCGGCCCGCGGGGCGGCCACCAGGCGCAGCCCGTCCAGAGCTCCGCCCGTGTCCAGCTCCACACCCCAGACGTCCGCTTCGGGCAGGGCCAGAGTGTCGGCGCCGGTCGTGGAGACGCGGCCGAGCCGGGGCACAAAGACCGCTCCGGAACGCAGCGCGAGGGCGGACTCGTCAGCGGCCACCGCACCAGCGACCGCGGCGGGCAGGGCCGCGGCGGACGACGGCGCGTCGTCCAGGTCGACCAGCAGGAAACGGCCCGGATGCTCGGAGGACGCCGTGCGGATCAGGCCCTGCACCGCGGCCTGCCCGGGTTCGGGCCGCTCGCCCGGTGCCACGACAGCGCCTGCGCGCGTCACCACCGCGAGGCGTGCCTCTTCCAGCTCCGGGAGACCGAGCCACTCCTGCACGGCGGCGAGTACGGAGGCCAGCTGCGCGCGGACGGCGGCGGGGGTGTCCCCGCCCGTCGTCCGTGGGCAGGGCAGGAGCACGGTCGAGGGCAGGGCACCGCCGCCTCGGACGCTCTCGACGAGCGCTGCGAGGTCCTCGTGACACGGCAGACCGAGCTCCGCCAGACCATCACCCAGGACCACGGCCGAACCGGGAACACCGGCGATGTCACCCGAACTGTCACTCAGCACAGTCCAGTTGACCTCGTACAGCGAATCCACCCCCTGCCGGGAGAGCGTGTCAGCGGTGAGCGGGCGCGAGGTGAGCGTGTCGATGGTGAGCACCGGAAGGCCGGTGCCGTCGGTAAGCCGCACCGCGAGCGAGTCGGCGCCCGTCGGCGTCAGCCGGACCCGTGCCCCGGTGGCACCGCTCGCGTGGAGGCGAACCCCGGCAAAGGAGAACGGCATCATTCGCTCGCCGCCGTCCTCCAGCAACGTCACCAGACCCGTCTGCAGCGCGGCGTCGACGAGGGCGGGGTGCACCCCGAACCGCTCGGCATCCCGCTCTGCGCCCTCCGGCAACGCGACATCGGCGAACAGCTCCTCGCCGCGCCGCCACACCGCACGGATGCCCTGGAAGACCGGACCGTAGCCGTACCCGGTGGCCGCAAGGCGGTCGTAGAAGCCGTCGATGTCCACGGCCTCCGCACCTGCGGGCGGCCAGGCGGCGTCGGCTGCGGCCTGCCCGCCGGTGAGTGCGGCGGGCGCCGCGATCAGCAGCCCCTCGGCGTGGCAGACCCACTCCGCACCGTCGTCCTCCTGGCCTGGCCGCACCGCCCGGGAGTGCAGCCGCACCGCGCGCCGGCCCTGCTCGTCGGGGGCTTCGACGGCGACCTGGATATCGGCCACCGCGTCGCCGCCCGGTATGACCAGCGGGGCCTGCAGAACGAGCTCCTCAAGGAGTTCACAGCCGACACTCTCGCCCGCCCGCAGTATCAGTTCGAGCATGGCGGCCCCGGGCACCAGGACCCGGCCCAGCACCGCGTGACCGGCGAGCCAGGAATGCGTATGCAGGGATATTCGGCCCGTGAAGAGGTGGCCCTCGCCGCTCGCGAGCGCGATACCGGCAGCCAGCAGCGGGTGACCGAGCGCGGAGAGGCCGGCCCCGGACACCTCAGCGGTACCTGCCGCACCGTCCAGCCAGTAGTGCCGACGCTGGAAGGCATACGTGGGCAACCCGACCCGGCATGCACCACTGCCGGCGAACACACCCTGCCACTCCGGCTCCACACCCCGCACCCACAACTCCGCGAGCGAAGTGAGGAAACGCCTGACACCGCCCTCCTCACGCCGCAACGTGCCGACCGCACACACCTCGACACCCATCGCCTCACCGGTCTCCTCCACCGGAGACGTCAGCACCGGATGCGGACTCACCTCCACAAACATGGTGTGACCGTCAGCGATCAGCCCACGAACCGTCTCCTCGAACCGCACCGGCTGCCGCAGATTACGGAACCAGTACTCCGCACCCGCCGCACCAACCTCAAGAACCCGACCCGTCACCGTCGAGTACATCGGCACATCACCCGC